>JAPSLD010000119.1 GCA_031181105.1 Isoptericola sp.
CAGTGGATGCGCACGCACGTGGTGCCCTGGGTACAGCGGCGACTCAAGGGCACGTCGAGCGGCGACGGGCGCGTGGCCAAGTGGCCGACGCCCGGCGCGTGGCCCCCCGCCTGACCCGCGTCAACGCTGGTTGTGCGGTCCGACGTCGTCGTCACCCACGGTGCCACGCCTGGTGCCGCTTGACCGACTCGTGCTTGTTCTGCACCAGGGCTGCGCAGTCCGGGCACTCGAGCAGCACCACGCCGACCACCTGGACCCGCCGCCAGCCGTCCTTCCATGGCGTCGGCGGGGCCCTGCCCCAGAACACGTCGCTCATCTGTCCAGTGTCCTCCGGGAGGCCCGCATGTCCACCCTGCTTCTGCAGGAGACGCGCCCTCTCACGGAGGCCACCGCCCTAGGCGCAGGCGGCTCAGCTCCTCACCGCGGCGACGTCACGATCCGGTTCGCGGGCGCCGGTAGCCGCCGGCGGTCGGTTGACCGAGCCGGACGTCACCGGAGTCGCGCCAGTTCAGGGAGCAACCCACCGGAACGGGCGCCCACGGAGTCCAGCCGCCGTCCTCGTACGACCGCCGCGCAATTCCCCGGGGACCCAGGTCGACGCAGCCGAGGTCTTCGAAAGACGTCGTCGACGGGCGCGACCCTTCGACGAGCTGCGACTTCCTGAGGCCCCCCTCGCGGAGGATCCGGTAGGCCAGCGGCAGCCGGCCGAGCAGTCGTCCCCGCGCCGAGGCCGCGCACCAGCGGGCGGGAGCCCCACTCAGGGGGGCGGTGGAGCCGCCTGTCGGGTTCGAACCGACGACCACCGCCGTTCCGAGACCCGCAGAACCGCCCTGAAGTTTGGGCGTTCACAGGTCGAGGTAGCTCGCCGCGTGATCAAGGAACTGAGCGACGCCGCGGCAATCACCACCATCACGCAGGGCCACCGCAATCGAGCGGCCGAGTACCGGCTGAACCTCGACCCACTGCGCCAACGAAACGGCGGGGCAATTGCCAACGAAACGCTGGGGCATCTCCAACGAACCGGCGGGGCAACACCCCAACGAAACGGCGGGGCCAAAGAGGAAGAGGACAACCAGGTGCAACACAAGGGCGTATTCCGGGTTCGTCTCGGACTATCGACAAGCACACGCGTGCTCGCGCGACCGACGACGAGCCCTTCACGTACGACCGAGCAAGCCAGCGCCTGATCGGCAAGTACGGCCCGCGGGTCCACGAGCTGGTCGCGGCCGTCATGGCTAAGCACGGCATCAGCCGCGAGGACGCGGTGATCCGCCTCGCCAACGATCCAAAGCAGAGCGCCGCCTGAGGACCGCTAGACCAAGGAGCCACTGATGAGCCTCGCGACCAACAACGAGGACCTGCAGTACCGCCGGGCCGTCCACGAGCTCGACGACAGGCCCGCGAAGCGCACCGCGGGCAACGTGTCCATGCGCGCGCCGTCGTGCCCCGAGCACCGGTACCAGGCCGCGCACGCTTCGACCACTGTCGGCGACTGCACCGGCTGCATCCGCGACCACGATCGAGGCCAGCACGTGCGCCGGCAGCCGGCCTGCCCCACCTGCCGTGCCGAGGCACCGGCAGCCGCCCCTGCTCTCGAGGCCGACGACGAGCCGGCCACCGAGGGCGATCCCACCGACGACCCTGACGGCCGCGACGACGACCCGGGCGACGAGCCGGACGACCCGCAACTCGAGCTCGCGCAAGCCGCCGAGCCGGCCCGCCGCGCCGCCCGACGCCGGAGCGCCTCATGACGCCCGCCCTGCTCAAGCGCGACCCGACCGACGTCGGCCTCAGCGCACCGACCGAAGAACGCCACGAGTGCACCGACGGCTGGCTCGGCGACGACGACTCACGACCATGCCCCGTCTGCCGGCCCCACCTCAGCCGGCAGCCGATCACCGGCGGCCTCGGCTACGCCTGGCACGCCACTGCGAGGGGAAGACGATGACCGAATCCGCGCTCGCACTGCCCCACACGAGCCGCTGTCCCGAGTCCCGCCACCGGCAGCCCTCGACGACGACGACCGCGGTCCGCTACCGGTCCGGCTGGCTCGTCATCGTCACGGCCTGCACCGCCTGCCGCGGCGCGACCTACCGGTTCACCCCGCCCGGCCCGGCCCGCCCCGCACCGTGACCCACCGGCACCGGGCCGGCCCGCCCCGCGCCGGCCCGGTGCCCCAACCCAGGACACCCACACCCGCATGCCCTACGCCCCGACCGCACCCAGACGTACCGACCCGACGCACGCACGAGCCCTTGAGGCCCTGCTCGACGAACTCGACGCCCACGCTGCCGCGGGCCGCCCCACGCCGTGCATCAGCAGTCGCATAGGCCGGCTCTGGATCAGCAGCGACCCCGACGAGCAGGCCGCCGCAGCCCGCGCGTGCGCCACCTGCCCCGCCCTCATCGCCTGCCGCCGGTACGCCCTGTCCCACCCTCACGAGGCCGGCGTCCTCGGCGGCACCACCGAGGCCGACCGCGCCCAACGCACCACCTGCCGGCGCGGCCACGAACTCACGCCCGCCAACACGTACCGCACACCGCGCGGCTACCTCGAGTGCCGCACCTGTCGCACAGCCGCTAGCACGAGACACCGCACCACCACAACGAGCGAGGTTGAGCCATGCCGGCCGCCGAACTGAGTCCTCGATTGATTGCAGGCGAGCGCCGTCGTGCGCCGATCCGGCTCGCGCTACACGAGTCCGAGGAGCTCCTCAATCTTTCCGAGGATCAGCCGCCCAACTGCGGCTCCTGCCCCGTTCGCGAGTGTCGACTGAAGCTTGGTGAGCGCTGCACGCAACAGGCCCGCGTCCTCCTTCTGAGAGCCCGCTCGGTCCAGCTCGCCAAGCGCATCCTCGAGGGCGGCAGGGTCGACGCCGTGGCTCGCAAGCAGCTCTACCACCTCACGTACGGCGGCGACGACGTCCGACATGCCGTCGGCCAGTTCGGTCGAGATGACGCTGTTCTGCGTGAAGTGGCTGCTCCCCATGGCGACGTTGCCGGCGTTCCCATGGAAGTGGGTGTTCCAGATCTGCGATCCAGGCGACGCCTGGGAGGCGTTCACACTTCCGTTGCTCTCCACGACACGCGTTCCTTTCGAGGTGATCGAGGGCCGAGGGATGCCTCCGAAGTTGGTCGCGGAACCGGTGATGTACCCCTCGTCCCTCAACCAGGTCGTGGCGTGCATAATCTCGTCGTCCGTAAATGTGTCGCCGTAGAACGAGTTGTACTTCTCGGAGCCTTCGAACTTCCCGATGTTCGGGGACGCGCCGGTGCCCTGGTCGTAGATCCAGTACAGGACGGCGTCCCGCACCGCCTTGTTCCGCTCGACGATGCTGGCGCGACGCGCGCGCACCTGCTCCACGGCGTCCTCACCGGCAGGCTGCAGGAACGCCCCGGGGTAGCCGGCCAGGGTCGGCTCAGACAACACGTAGCCGCCCTGGATGAGCGCGGGCACGGCCGCCTGGATCGCATCCCGCCCAAGCTCATCCTCGAGCCCGTCGAAGCTAACCTCGACGGACGACGATCGGCCAGGCTTCTTGTACTCGTCGTACAAGTACTCAAGGACTCGCAGTTGTCGCCACTGACTCGGAGTCGGCCTCAGCTGAACAAGCTCGGAGATTGGTCCCTCGCTTCGTTTGATGGTTGCCTGCAACACACAGGGAGTCCAGACCTACCGATTCATGACGCGAGGACCCGCCCCAGTTTGGCCGGACCCGCCATGCGCGCCGCCTTGACTGCACCACGAGCGCGAGCGGAGCGGCCGACCCGCCTCGACGTGCCCGGAGCGAGCGGCCCCACGCGGCCATGCGCGCACACTGCGCCCTGTGCCGTCCCGAGGCGCACCAGCGGTCACCGGGCCCCCGACCCACGCCGACGCCCCCGACGCCAAGCTGCGGGCCGCAGGCGAGCGCTGACGGGGAGGGGGAGTCGCGATCACGGCCGCCGGCCCCAGCGTCCGCGCCGCCGACCCTCCGCACGCGCCGTCTCAGAACGTTGACCCCCCTTCGCCAACATCACGAGAGGAACCCATGACCACCGCCGCCCACATGATCGACCTGCACCGCCGCGCCGCCGAGCTCGTCGGGGCCGCATACGCCCACGACGAGGACGGCGTGCGCCTCGTGCTGACGAACGTCGCCGCGGACGACGCCGGCCAGTTCCTCACGGCCCTTGCGCAGTTCGCCGGCTCGGCGTTCGACTGCCCGCCGTCGGTCGGGATGCCGGCCTTCCTGGCCGCCTACGCCGACAGCCTCGACGCCACCGAGCGGCAGCTCGCCGCCGTGATGGAAAACGGGACGCACGGCGACTCGAACGCGCGTACGAATGAAGGTGACGCGTAGGCGTTCCCCCGCCGGCCTCGCGAGAACAGCACCCGTGACGGAAGGCAGAGACACCGCATGAACCCCACCATCGAGCTCGAGCAGCTCGCCGCCGAGCGTGACGCGCTGATCGCCAAGGCGGACGACAACGCGATGACCGACCAGGACGTGCAGCGGGCGTCCGAGGTCGCCAAGCGCATCGCCGAGTCAACGACATCCTCGCCAAGCGCGCCGCGGCGACCGAGCAGCTCAAGGCCGCCGGCCTCGGCCGGCCGTCGAGCGCCGAGCCGACCGCCCAGCACCGGCAGAAGTTCAGCAACCCCGAGAAGCAGCTCGACGGCGAGATCGGCGGCTGCCGCAACGCGATGCGCGAGGCGTTCAAGGCCGCCGACCCGCACGTTGGCGGCACCAGCAAGGCGCTCGTGCCGTCGGGCAGCGTCGCGGTCCGGTTCGCCGAGCGGCTCGTCGTCGAGGACCGGCCGTCCCGGTTCCTGTCCAGCGTCTGCGCGTGGGACACGGTCGACGGCGCGATCGGGTCCTACCTGCGCCAGACCGAGCGCACCAACGCTGCCGCCCCGGTCGCGTTGGGCGGCAAGAAGCCGGTGTCGAAGTACGGCACCGAGCTCGCGCACTGGCGGCTCGCGACGATCGCGCACCTGACCGAGGCGTTCCCCAAGCAGTGGCTCGAGGACTACTCGACTGCTCGTCGAGTTCCTCGAGTCCGAGCTGGGATACGGCGTCGCCACCGCCATCGACGAGTACCTGCTCAACGGCGGCACCGCCGAGGACGGCACCACGGTCGACGGCCTGCTCACCGACACCGCGATCCCCACCGTCGCGTTCACCACGGATGCGCTGACGTCGCTGCGCTACGGCGTCGGCGAGCTCGACAAGCGCGGCATCACCCCGTCCGCCGTCGCGCTCAACGCCGACGACTGGCGCGACCTCGAGCTGCTGCGCGAGGACGGCGCGACCGGCGCGTACCTGCTCGACGGCGGCCCGCACCGCACCGGCACCCGCTCGGTGTGGGGCGTGCCCGTGGTCGTCCTCGACAGCATCCCGGCCGGCACCGCGATCGTCGGCGACTTCTCCGCCGTCACCGTCAAGGACCGCGGCAACTACACCATCACGTGGACCGACCGCGGCACCGTCACCGAGCTCGTCGACGACGGGGCCGGCGGCACCACCGAGCAGGACATCGACCTGTTCAGCCACAACCTGATCCAGGTCCGCGCCGAGGGCCGGTACGGCATCGAGATCTCCCGTCCGACCGCGCTCCGCAAGATCGACCTCACCGCCGAGTGAGGTACCTGACGCCCGTCACGGGCAACCGTCGAGACGACGACACCGCGTAGGGCATCGTCGAGCTCGACGTCGGGGGAAGCGACGACGTCCCAGGTCCCCTGCCACTAGGGCGTCGTCGCCCACGAGCACCGCGTCAACGTCACCCGCCGCCGGCCTCCCGGTTCACCGAGGCGAGCGGGAGCGATGGCAGGCGAGCCGGCCACCTTTCTGCCGCGCACAGACCCCGCCAGCGCGGACACCACGACGCCCCGCGATTTCACCCGAGAACGCGGGGCGTCGCCACTTCCGCTTGATGCAGGCAACTGCAACGCTCGCCCCATGGACATCAACGCAGTGGTCGGCGTCGCCGGCGCACTGATAGCCATCATCGCGCTCTGGTACTCACGGCAGAACGTCAAGGTGGCCAAGGCTCAGGCGGACGCCGCCGTCGAGCAGACGGAGATCCAGCGGCAGATGCACCGCGACGCCGCGCAGCCGTACATCTGGGTGGACGTCCGCGCTGACCCGTCGCAGGGAAGCACGCTGGTGCTCATTGTGGGCAACACAGGACAGACGACCGCAACCAACGTGCGCGTGGTGTTCGATCCCCCGCTGCCCATGGGAGAGAACGGTCGGCCTCGAGTCGACGAGGCCCAGTGGCGTCTGCGCAACGGAATCAAGGCCATCGCCCCCGGCTCGGAGCTGTGGTGGTCGGTCGGCCTCGCCTGGGAAGTGATCACCCAGAAAGACACCCAGCCGTACCGCGTCACGATCGATGCCGACGGCCCGTTCGGACCCCTCGAGACGAACACCTACACGATCGACCTCGCCGACCGCAGCGCGTCACGTGACGAACCAGACGGGACGCTCCATCGGCTCACGAAGGCCGTCACGGCCGCCGGTGCGACCGTCGCAGCGGCGGTCAACCACAGCATGCCCGCGCCGCCGCCTGCGACACGCCCCGGCGGGCCGGCGCTCGACGACGAGTACGAGTAGGCGCACATGGACTCCGCCGCCTCACGTGGAGACGTTTCGGAAGCCGCTCCCGCCGCAGGCTGATGGGAACGGGGGGACCACCACTGAGTGATGGCCTCGCCCACTAGACGGTGGCGGTCCCCGCCTGCCGGATCTGCCGGCCGAGCTCGGCCGCGCGCCGCAGATCCTCGACCAGCCGCTCGGCCTCATCGACGTCCAGCATGTCGGCCGACAGCAGCACCAGGGGGCCGTCGACGTTCTGCGTCACAGTGACCTCGTAGGCGCTCGTCTTGGCGACGACGACGCCGGTGGTGGTGGTGGGCATCGGTTCTCCTTCGGTGAGAGTCGACGGCGCGCACGGTACGCGCCGCCCCTGACAGGTCATGCGTGGGCGTACCGGGCAGCCGTGCGGGCTGCCTCGATCGCTGCACGGATCGACGAGCGGGCCGCGGTCGCCGCGGCGCTCGTGGCCGAGGCCCGCGCGGCCTCGTCAGCCGCTCGCTCGGCGGCACGGGCCGCCGCACGCTCTGCACGCTCGCGGCGTGCCTCAGCGGCCCGCTCGACGCTCGACGACGCACCCTCGGCCAGCGTCAGCCGCAGCCGGGCAAGGAACCAGCCGAGGCCGTCCCGAGCCGCCTCGAGCGACCACGCCCAGCCGGCGCGCTCCGTGCCTGCGACCACGTCGCGCACCGACCACGCCGTCACCCGGTCGCCGAGCGCCCGGTGCAGCCCGTCGCACAGCGCCCCCAAGTGCCGGCCGTCGTCGAGGCCCGGCACGGCCGCCACAAGGCCGGCGGCGAGCCGCTGCAGCGCGAGGGAGCGCGGAGCGCGATCCTCGCGGGCCGTCCTGGCGAAGCCACGGCCCGCGCGCCGTGCGCGCTTGGGGAGTACTGGCTTCGTGCGATGACCCCTACGGCTATCGCCGTGGGGAGGGGTGCCAACAACGCCGGCGCGGTGGGTCAGTGCCCGCACCGTGGCCACCCGCAGCACGCGCCGGCCGGTCGTCGAGCGCGCCGCCTCGCGCTCGGCACGGAACGTGTGCCGGCCGCGGACGACGTCGACCAGCAGGCCGGCCTCGCGGGCGTCGGCGAGCCGGCGGAACACCGTGCGACGGGCCACGCCGGCACGCTCGGCGATCGTGTCGGCCGCGAGCTGCACACCGCGGCCGGTGGAGCCGTCCGCGACGTCCGCGAGCACCCGCAGCACGCGCACGAACGACGCCCGGCGCGGCGCACGCCACGACGAGCATGCCGCTGCCTCGTCGACCGCCGCGAGGAATGCCTCGCGCGACGCCCACACCGGCACGCGGGCGTACACGCCCGGCGTCACCTCGAGGGACCACCACGCCCGACGACGCGCACGTCGAGCCGTCAACGAGAGCCCCGCGCGACGAGGGCCAGCACGTCGGCGACGGCGGCCTCATAGTCGAGCAGGGCGGCGAGCTCTCGATCGAGCTCGTCACACGTAGGGTTGTCGAACACGGCCAGCACCTCCACGTCAGGTGCCCGGCCGAGGGCCAGGTTCGCGGTTGCCGCCGCGACCTGGCCCGACCTTTACGGCCGGGCGGAAACGGTGCCGTCCAGGAGGTGTGCGCTAGATGCACGGTTAGTGCATGCGAGACGCCAAACGGCCCCCTGACCAGCGTTTCCGCGGGTCAGGGGGCCGTTCAGGAGAGCCGCCTGTCGGGTTCGAACCGACGACCTTCCGTTTACAAGACGGGAGCTCTACCAGCTGAGCTAAGGCGGCGTGAGCGCAGCACAGCCTACCGGCTGCGCTGCGCCCGCGT
>JAPSLD010000120.1:0-6316 GCA_031181105.1 Isoptericola sp.
CACGAGACCAGGTTGCCGATCACGGCACCCAGCACCACGAGCGCCGAGTTGATCAGGTAGTGGTGGAACGGGTGGAGCAGCGCCGTCCACCCGTCGCCGTAGTTGGACAGGTCCAGCTCGGTCGGGACGAGACCCGGCTCGCGGAAGATGAGCTCCGTCGGCTTGAACGAGCTCGACAGCATCCACAGCAGCGGGTACAGCATGACCAGGCCGAAGGCGATCAGCGCGACGTGCCTGAGCAGGCCGCGCACGCGCGGGCCGGTCCGACGACGGGGCGCGGGGTCCGGGAGGTCGGCGGCGATCTCGCTGAGCGTGGCGCCGCGGCGACCGGACGTGGGCTCGGGACGCGCCTCGGGGCGCACGGGCGTGTCAGTCATCGTAGAAGACCCAGAACTTGGAGGCGAGGAAGTTGACCGCGGTCATGCCCGCGACGATGAGGAGCAGGAACCAGGCCATCGCGGACGCGTAGCCCATCTCGTACGACGCGAACCCCTTCTGGTACAGGTACAGCGTGTAGAAGAGGGTCGAGTCCACCGGCCCGCCGGTGCCGCCCGAGACGATGTACGCCTGGGTGAACGACTGGAACGCCCCGATGAGCTGCAGCACGAGGTTGAAGAACACGATGGGCGTCAGCAGCGGCAGCGTGATGCTGAGGAACTGCCGCACCTTGCCCGCGCCGTCGATCGCGGCCGCCTCGTAGTACATCGTCGGGATCTGGCGCAGGCCCGCCAGGAAGATGACCATCGGCGCGCCGAAGGTCCAGACGTTGAGCACCATGAGCGTGCCGAGGGCGTAGTCGGGGTGGGACACCCACCCGTGGCCCTGGACCCCGAAGAAGCCGAGGACCTGGTTGACGAGGCCGTCGGCGCCGAACACCTGCCGCCAGAGGATCGCGATCGCGACGCTGCCGCCCAGCAGGGACGGCAGGTAGAACGCCGACCGGTAGAGCGCCAGGCCGCGCATGCCCCGGTCGAGCACCATCGCCAGGGCGAGCGCCGCGACGAGCTGCAGCGGCACGGACACGAACACGTACGTGAACGTGACCCGGAGCGCCTGGAAGAACCGCGGGTCGTCGAACATCCGGGTGTAGTTGTCGATGCCGATCCAGCCGGGCGCGGACAGCAGGCTGTAGTCCGTGAACGACAGGTAGAGCGACGCGAACAGCGGGAACGCCGTGATGAGCGCCAGGCCGGCGAACCACGGCGCGAGGAACACGGCGGCCGCCTTGCCGTCGCCCTTGCGTCGCTCGGGCCGCGCACCGCGCGTGCGGGCGACCTCCTGGATCACCGCCATGGCCGCACCTCCCCGTGCGGCTGTGTGGTGGGCGTCATGCCGACCTCCAGATCTCCGTCGATCCTGGGCGTCTCGCCGCTCTGTGGTGCGCGGGCGGCGGGAAACCGGTTGCTGTCGAGGAACGTATCACATGAGGAACCGGTTTCCCATGGTGTACGGTCAGCATCGGACGACACGCCGCCGAGAACACGCGGCCGTGATCGAGACGTGATCCGCGCGCGACCTGCGCGTGATGCGACGGACGGAGGCGACGATGCCTACTGCGAGGCCTGCTGCGAGGCCTGCTGCGGGATCAGCTGCGGTGCCCGGTGCGGTGCGCGATGCGGGGCCCGGCGCGGGCGCGCGACGGCCCGCGGTCACCATCGCCGACGTCGCCGCGGCCGCGGGCGTGTCGCGTGCCACGGTCTCGCGCGTGATGAACGGGCGCAGCACCGTCGACCCGGCGATCTCCGCCCGGGTGCAAGAGGCGGCGATCGAGCTGAACTACCGCCCGAGCAACGTCGCGCGGAGCCTGTCGCTCGGGCGCACGACGACGGTGGCGCTCGTCGTGCCCGACCTCGGCAACCCCGTCTTCCAGCGCGTCCTCGAGGGCGTCACGTCCGCGGCGGCGGAGGACGGCTACCGCGTGCTCGTCGCCGACGCGGCCGAGGACCCGAGCCAGGAGGCCGCCATCGCGCGCGACGCGCGCCGGCGCTGCGACGCGCTCATCCTCATGGCGCCCCGCATGCCCGACGGCGAGCTGGCGGCGCTGCTGCCCGAGGTCGAGCCCGCGGTCCTCATCAACCGCGAGCTGGCCGACGGCGCCGCACCCACGCTCGTCGTCGACTACGCGGACGCGATGGAGCAGGTGCTCGAGCACCTCCTGGAGCTCGGCCACCGCCGGGTCGCCTACCTCGCCGGCCCGGCGGCGGCCGCGTCCGACGCCGCCCGCCGGCGCGGCCTCGCCGCGGTGCAGGGCCGGCACCCCGACCTGGACGTCACCGTCCTGCCCACCGGTGCCGACATCGCGGCCGGCCACGCGGCCGCGCGCGCCGTGCTCGCGAGCCGCGTCACCGCCGCCGTCGCGTTCAACGACCTGGTGTCGTTCGGGCTGCTCGCGGCGCTCAACGAGGCCGGGGTCGCGGTGCCCGCCGACGTCTCGGTGGCCGGCTTCGACGACATCGAGCTCGCCGGGTACGCCACGCCGGCGCTGACCACCGTCGCCGTGCCCCAGCTGGACCTGGGCCGGCACGCCTGGAGGGAGCTCCACGCCGTGATCGACGACTCCGCCCACGCCGCGACCCGGACGCGCTTCGGCGCGCGGCTGCAGGTGCGGGCCAGCACCGGCCCGGTCCCGCCGCGCGTCGCCCGGGCCGAGGTCCACGAGCCGGACCGGGACCCCGAGGCCGCCGGGCCGGCGTCGGACCCGCGAGCGCCCGAGCCCGTGCCCACCTGGGCGGTCGAGGCGGGTGCCGTCGTCCTGCACCGCGCCCTCGACCACGTCCCCCTCTCGCGGTACGAGCCGGGCACGACGCTGCCGACGATCCACTCGCCGCGGCCCTACCTGCACCCGGTGCACACCCTCGCGGGCGTGCCGCTCACCGACGTGAGCCCGGTCGACCACCGGCACCACTACGGCGTCAGCATGGCCGTGGCCGACGTCAACGGCACCAGCCACTGGGGCGGGCGCACGTTCGTGGCCGACGTCGGGCCGACGCTCCTGCCGAACCACGGGCGGCAGACCAGCACGCAGACCGTCGTCGACCCGCTCTCCCCGCACGTGCTGCTCGACACGGTCCTGTGGAGCGACGAGCACGGCGCCCCGCAGCTCGAGGAGCGCCGCCGCGTCGGCGCCCGCCTGCTGGACGACGACGGCTGGGTGCTCGAGTGGCGCTCGACCCTGCACGCGGCCCACGGTGCGCTCGAGATCCGCTCGCCCGCGACCAACGGCCGACCGGGCGCCGGCTACGGCGGCGTGTTCTGGCGCCTGCCCGCCGCCGCGAGCACCCTGGTGCTCTCCGCGGCCGGCGAGGGCGAGGAGCTCGCGCACGGGAGCACGTCCCCCTGGGTCGCGTTCGTGCAGCGGCACACCGACCACCAGGGCGGCGAGCGTCCCACCACGCTGCTGCTGACCCAGACGTCGCCCGCGCGGCACTGGTTCCTGCGCGCCGGGGAGTACCCCGGCGCGTGCCCCGCCCTCGCGTGGGACACGCCCCTGCGCGTCCCGGCCGGCGGCACCGTCGAGACCGGCGTCGTCGCCGCCCTGCTGGACCGAGCGCTGGACGCCGGCGAGGCGGCCGAGCTGGCGACCGGGCTCCGATGAGCCGCGACCCCGGGAGGACCCGATGAGACCGCAGCACGCCGACCGCGTCGCCGTCGTGGGCGTCCACGGCCACGGCGCCGGGCACGTCGAGCACGCGCTCCGGCTGGAGCGCGCGGGCCGCGCCCGGCTCGTCGCGGTGGTCGACCCGCGCCCGCCGGAGCCGGGCCACCCGGGTCACGACGCGGGCGTGGCCTGGTACCCGACGTTCGGCGACCTGCTGTCGGCGCCCGGGGAGGTGGACCGGCCCGACGTCGTGGTGCTGAGCACACCCATCCCGACCCACCTGCCGCTCGCCCGCGCGGCGATGGAGGCGGGCATGGACGTGCTGCTGGAGAAGCCGACGGCGGCGTCGCTCGCGGAGCACACCGAGCTCGTCGGGATCGCCCGGCGCACGGGACGGCGCGTCCAGGTGGGGTTCCAGACGTTCGGCTCCCACGCGCTGCCCGCGGCCGCCGAGCTCGTCGCGCGCGGCGAGGTCGGCGAGGTGCTCGGGATCGGCGCGGTGGGCACCTGGATCCGCTCCGCCGCCTACTGGGAGCGCGCCGCGTGGGCCGGCCGGCGGCGGCTGGACGGCCGCGACGTCG
Source organism: Isoptericola sp. (assembly GCA_031181105.1). Taxonomy (GTDB): domain Bacteria; phylum Actinomycetota; class Actinomycetes; order Actinomycetales; family Cellulomonadaceae; genus Isoptericola. Next base: position 4,180 of record JAPSLD010000120.1, read on the forward strand.
TCGACGGCGTCGTGACGAACCCGCTCGCGCACGCGGTGGCGACGGCGCTGCGGATCGGTGGTGCGACGACGGCCGAGGACGTCGCGTGGGTCGACACCGACCTGTACCGGGCGAACCCGATCGAGGCCGACGACACGTCGTCGGTCCGCGTGGTCGCGGCGGACGGCCGCCGCTACGGCTTCGGCCTGACCCTCTGCGCCGCCGAGCGCACGCCGGCACGCGTCCTCGTGCTCGGCACGCGCGGCGAGCTCGAGCTCGAGTACGAGCACGACCGGCTCCGGCTGAGCACCGACCACCTCACCATGGACAAGACCTACGGGCGCACGCCGCTGCTCGACGACCTGCTCGACGCCCGGGCCGACGCGTCGCGCCCGCTGCTGTGCGACGTGCGCGACACCGGGGCGTTCATGCGCGTGCTCGAGGCCGTGCGCACCGGCGCGGACCCCGCGCCGGTCCAGGACGACGCCGTCGTCTGGGAGGGAGAGGGCGGCGACCGCCACCCGGTGGTGCGGGACGTCGCCGGGTGGTGCGAGCGCGCCGCCCGCACGCAGCAGACCTTCGCCGAGCTGGGCGCCCCCTGGGCGTCCTGACCCGGCGGGACCCGCGGTCACCGCCGACCGCGGGGCGGACGAGACGAAGGAGTTTCGCACCATGCACCCCACACCCCACACCACCGCCCGGCGACGCCGCCGGGCAGCGGCGGTCGCCGGGTCGGCCGCGGCCTCGCTGCTCCTGGGCGCCGCCGTCGCCGCCGCCGCTCCGGGCTCGCCCGGGGTCGGCGCCGACGACCTCGGCCGCCAGGTCATCAGCCCGGGCGCCGACGGCTGGGCCTCCGTCACGACGACCACCTACCCCGAGGGCGTCGCCCGGGAGGCGACCCCCGTCACGGGCGGCGCCCACGCGGCGCCGGAGCACGTCTACGTCGTCGACACCTGGGACGAGCTCCGCGACGCGCTCGGCGGCAAGGCCGGGGCCGACCACAACGACGGCCGGCACACCACGGTCCCGCGGATCGTCTACGTGACCGGTCACGTCGACGCCTTCGAGGGCCAGGACTGCCAGGCGTTCGCCGACCAGGTGACGGTCGAGGGCACGGGCGAGCCGTTCTCGATGGACGACTACGTCGCGCACTACGACCCGTCCGGCGCCTGGGGCTGGAACGACCCGTCGGGGCCGCTCGAGGACGCGCGCCGGGCGGCGGCGACCGTGCAGTCGTACCAGACCCAGGTCCACGTCGGCTCGAACGTCACGATCGTCGGCGTCGGCGACGACGCCCAGATCTCGGGCGCCAACCTGCGGATCCGCGACTCGCACAACGTGATCCTGCGCAACCTCACGATCTCCGACGCCCGCGACTGCTTCCCCGAGTGGGACCCCGGCGACGGCGGTTCGGGCAACTGGAACTCGGCGTACGACAACGTGTCGGTGTGGACGTCGACGAGCGTGTGGGTCGACCACAACACGTTCGACGACGGCGAGCACCCGGCCGAGTCGCTCCCGACCGTCTACTGCCGCCCGTTCGAGATCCACGACGGCCTGCTCGACATCACGCACGGCTCGGACCTCGTCACGGTGTCCTACAACCGGTTCGAGGCGCACGACAAGACGATGCTCATCGGCTCCTCGGACGGCCGCCTGCAGGACCGGGGCCAGCACCGCGTGACCCTGCACCACAACCACTGGCAGGACATCGGCCAGCGGGCGCCGCGCGTGCGCTTCGGCGACGTGCACGTCTACAACAACCACTACGAGCAGTCCGAGGCCGGGCTCTTCCAGTACTACTGGGGCGCGGGCCGCGAGTCCTCGATCGTGGCCGAGAACAACGCGGTCGACCTCGCGGCGGGCGTGGACCCGGGCCGCGTCGTCGCGCGGTGGGGCGGCGAGATGCTCAGCGAGTCGGGGACCTTCGTGAACCGCCGAGCGACGGACGTCCTCGCGGCGTTCAACGCCACCGCGCCGGTGCCGCTCGCCGACGAGGCGCGGTGGACGCCGTCCGACCACTACTCGTACCGGCTGCTGCCGACGCAGGCGGTGCCCGGCGTCGTCGGCGCGAAGGCCGGGGCGGGCAAGCTCGCCTCCCGGCTCCCGTAGCCGTGTGAGCGGAGAATTGGCCCGGTTCGCGGTCGCGAACCGGGCC
>JAPSLD010000120.1:6326-8356 GCA_031181105.1 Isoptericola sp.
CGTCTTTTGCGCCGGGCTCGGGGCCGCCCCCGGCCCCAATTCTCCGCTCACAGCGTTCAGCCGAGGTCGACGCCGAGGTCCAGGTCGGCGAGGCGGACCGGCTCCCCCGTCTCGAGCGAGCGGTTCCCCGCGTAACCCACGCCCGAGGCGCGCAGACCGTCGACCATCCGCGCGGCGCGACCGAGCGGGTCGGGCTCGTCGCGGCCGCGGAAGACGTCCGAGAGCAGCAGCGCGTCACCGCCGCCGTGGCCTCCCGTGCCGACGCTGTGGATCGGGCGCTCCTCCGCGCGCTCCCAGTGGCGCTGGACGACCAGCCGCTCTCCCTGGGGGCGCACCTCGTCGTGCGCGAACGCCTCGGTGAAGCTCGGGTCGAGGACCGCGCGACCGTCGCCGAACTCGACCGAGCCACGCTCGACGACCTCGAGCTCCGCGCGACCTCGCGAGCCGTTGACCACGACGCGGTACCCCTCCCACGGCGCGTAGGCCACGAGCGAGTAGGTCAGCACCGGGCCGCCCGCGTACTCGACGACCAGGCCGAGGGTGTCCTCCGTGGTGATGCCGGCGTCGAAGACGCCCCGGTTGCGCACGTACCCGTCGACGGCCTGGGCCTCAGGACCGTAGAGCTCGCCGAGGTACGGGTCCGTGTCGATGTCGAGGAACCACGGGTCGACGCCCTGCTCGTTGAGCGCGCGCTCCCCTGCGGTGGGCTCGTAGCCCGTGGCGTGCGCGCCGTCGTGGCCGTAGAAGCGGCGCCCGCCGGCGGCGAAGACACGCTCGGGGACGGCGTCGACCCACCAGTTGACGAGGTCGAAGTGGTGGCTGGACTTGTGGACGAGCAACCCGCCGTTGTTGACCTTCTCGCGGTGCCAGCGGCGGAAGTAGTCCGCGCCGTGCACCGTGTCGAGGGCCCAGTCGAAGTGCACGGACTGCACCCGGCCGATCTCGCCGGAGGCGATGACCTCGCGCAGCGCGGAGTTGCGCGGCGAGTAGCGATAGTTGAACGTCATCGTCAGGTCGCGGCCCGTCTCCCGGACGGCGTCCGCGATCTGCCGGGCCTCGGCCGCGGTCGCCGCGATCGGCTTCTCGACGACGACGTCGACGCCGGCACGCAGCGCGCGCGAGACCATCTCGGCGTGGGTGTTGTCGACAGAGGTCACGACGACGCGGTCGACCCGCTGCTCGTCGATCGCCTTCTCGAGGTCGTCCGGGTGGTACACCGGGCGCACGCCGCCGACCTCGGCCGCGACCCGGGACTCGTGCACCGCGGCGCGCACCGGGTTGGGCTCGACCCAGGCGACGATCTCGCCGGCGTCGGCGTGGGCGTCGAGCAGTGCGCCCACGTACATGCCGGCCCGGTGGCCGGTCCCCACGACCGCGTACCGGCGTCGGGAGGGGCTGGAGGAGGAGGGCATCATCGATCTCCCATCGGGGAAGCGGTTTCCCGCCAGCCTACCGGACCCTGCGCAGCGCTACCTCGCCGCGCGCAGCGCTACCTCGCCGCGCGCAGCGCTACCTCGACGGGGTGAGCACGACCTGCCCCGCCCAGGCGAAGCCGCCACCGAACCCGAACAGGAGGGCGGGCGCGCCGGCGGGGACGCGGCCGCCGTGCCACCACTTGGACAGGCCCATGGGGATGGACGCCGCCGACGTGTTCCCGGACTCGGTGATGTCGGTGACGACCACCTTGTCCTCGAGGCCCAGGTTCTTGGCGAGCGGCTCGATGATCCGCAGGTTCGCCTGGTGCGCGACGAGCACCTCGACGTCGTCGAGCGTCAGGCCCGAGGCCTCGACGACGCGGCGCGCCCGCTCGGCGGCGCGCGTGATGGCCCACTTGAACACCGCGCGGCCGTCCTGCGCGAACTTCTCCCCCGGAGCCTCGATCACCACGGCGGGCGTGATCTCGGGCTCCGAGCCCCACACGACCGGGCCGACGCCGGGCGCGTCGGCGGCCTGCAGCACCGCGGCGCCCGCCCCGTCGGCGGTGAGGATGCAGGTGCTGCGGTCCGTCCAGTCGGTGAACGCCGTGAGCT
>JAPSLD010000121.1 GCA_031181105.1 Isoptericola sp.
CGACGTCCCCACGCTCCGCGACCACACGCCCGCGCTCAGCACGGTCCGCATCCCGCTCGAGGAGATGGGCCGGCGGGCCGTCGTCGCGGCCGTCGACGACCGTGGCGACGAAGGTGGCGACGAAGGTAGCGACGAGGGTGGCGACGCGACCACGGCGACCGTGGAGCACGAGGTCGTGCTGCGCGCCTCGACGCAGGCCGCGCCGCGCGGATGACGACGCCTACAGCGGTCTCGTGGCCGACAGGTAGGCGACCGAGACGTACCCCGTGCGCGAGCCGGCCCTGACCCTCACCCAGCCCTTCGACGCCGGGCCCAGGTGGGTGACCGTCGTGGCCCGCGGCAGCCTGGTGAGCACGGCGGACGACGTCGACGGCCGTGCGCGCAGGTTGAGGGACGTGGCAGTCACGTACGAGACGGTCATGGACGGCCGGGGCCGCGGGGTGGGCGCCGTCGGCCTGGCCGTCGACAGGTAGGCGGTCGAGACGTACCCGGTGCGCGAGCCCGTGCTGACCTTGACCCAGCCCCCCGACGGTGCGGCCAGGTGGGTCACCGCCGTGCCGCGGGGCAGGGTGGCCACGACCGCGTAGGAGGTCGACGGCCCGGACCGCAGGTTGAGCGCCGCCGCGGTCACGTACGAGACCGTCCCCGGCGCGGGCTGCGGGGCCGTGGGGGACGTGGACGGCTTCTGCGGGCCGATCGTGGTCGCCGGCACCCAGCCCGTCCTCGAGCCGTACGTCACCTGGCGCCACGAGCCGGACTCCGCGCCCGGCCGCGCGGTCACGGTCCCGGCCCGCGGCACCGTCACGAGCACGGACGCGCCCGACGACGGTTCGGCGCGCAGGGCCACGTCGACGTTCGCGTAGTAGGTGCAGGAGGTCGGGACGGTACGGGTCGCGACCCTGGTCGCCGTGCGCGTCAGGTCCACCCCCTTGCCGGCCAGGTAGGCCAGCGGGTCGGTGTGCGACGCGCCCGACCCGTAGACGCCGTTCCAGACCTCGAGGTGCAGGTGCGGCGAGGTGGACGTGCCGGTCGAGCCGACGTCGGCGATGCGCTGCCCCGCGGCGACCTTCTGCCCTGCCCGCACGTACCGGTCGCCGTCGATGACGTGCCCGTACACCGACGACACGGTGCGGCCGTCGATCGTGTGCCGGACCACGACCCACTGGCCCAGCCCGCCCGCGGCTCCCGCGTGGAGCACGACGCCGTCGGCGATCGCGCCGACGCGCACCCCGGACGCCGCGCCCAGGTCCTGGCCCAGGTGCCAGGTGGAGGCGCCGGCGATCGGCATGCACCGTGGCCCGTAGTACGAGGACACCGAGTACGTCTTGTCCGGCAGCGGCGCGACGACGCCCGACGCCGCGTCGGCCGGCGGGGCGACGACCACCGAGCCTGCGGCGAGGGCGAAGGTCGCCAGCCCGGCGGCCAGGACGGCGCCGAGGCGCTCCTTCACGGTTGCCGACCTCATGTGCGCCCCCTGGTGCCGTCCCGGTCACGGTCGACGTGCCGGATCGACGTCGCCACAGCCGGAGGCTACGCGAGAACCCGCGGTCCCGCGCGTACCGTTCGCCGGATGCTCAGGAGCGCGTGACCTGCAGCCCGGCCCCGCGAGAGGCGCGCTCGAGCACCGCGCCGTACGCGGAGAGCATCCGCACGTGGCTGAAGCGCGGCCGCGCGGCGGTGAGCGCCCCGGCGAGCTCGTCGCGGCGTGCGGCCGCCTCCGACCACGCCGCCGCGATCTCGCCCGGGTCGAACCCCGTGACGAACCCGATGCCCTCGACGATGCGCGCGCTGTCGCCGACCGGCGTCGTGACCGGCACCGCGCCGCACATCGCCCCCTCGATCAGGCACAGCGGCGCCGCCTCGCCGAACGCGGAGGTGAGCGCGACGACGTCGGCGGCCGCGTAGACCTGCTCCATGTCGTGCCGGACACCGAGCAGGTGGACGCGCTCCGTCAGGTCGGGGCGGTCGGCGAACGTGCGCCGCACGTCGGCGTCGAGGTCGGGGTTGGCCGGGCTCATGCCCGCACCGCACATGACCACGTGCGCCCGCGCGTCCCGCTCGAGGAGCACCCGTGCCGCGTCGACGAACAGGCGGGGGTTCTTCATCGGGTCGTACCGGGCGGCGTAGGCGACGACCGTCGCGTCCGCGGGCAGGCTCAGCGCGCCCCGCAGGGCGAGGCGCCGGGCGCCCGACACGGGCCGGAACCGAGCGAGGTTGATGCCGTTCGGGATGACGCGCAGGAGGTGCTCCGGCACGCCCGCCGCCCGGTAGGCCTGGCGGGCGGACTCGGCGCAGCACACGACGGCCGCGAGCCGGCCGGCGTCGGCGGCCGCGAGCAGGTCCTGGAGCGCGGCGCCCGAGTGCTCGGGATCGGAGCGGTGCAGGCACGCGACCACGGGCCGGTCGGGGAACCCGGCCTGGGTGACCAGGCGCAGCGGCTGCTCCTTGAGGGAGACGACGACGTGCGCCGCCGCGGCGTGCCGTGCCGCCGTCGCCATCTCGGCCTCGGTGAAGTGACGGGGGTCGTGGCCCCCGTCGGTGGACCGGCCGAGCGACGTGATGCGCACGCCCGCGGCGCGCAGCGCGCGGTAGCGCTGGTCGTCGACCATGCGTTGCAGCGTCGCCTCGCGCCGCACCTCGCGGTGGATGCTCAGCACCGAGTGCTGCTGCCGGCCCGCGGCGTGCAGGCCGGCCACCACCGTCGAGTGCAGCGCCCGCGCGCCACCGCTGAAGAAGCCCTCGTAGAGCGAGAGCGCACGAAGTCCGTCGCGCTGGGTCACAGGACCACCTCCTGGCACCACGATGAGCCAGGCGCGGGCGGATTGGATGACCGGCTCGTTACGGTCTCATGACTTCTCGGCGACGGGTTCCCTGCTCCTACCGGGCCAGGAGGCGGATGTCCCTCTCGGCCTGCCCGGGGGTCGCGGTGCGGCAGCCCATGGCGACCCAGCGGCGCACGAGCCGAGGCTCCTGCCGCAGGAGCCCCCACCCGCGGCGCAGCAGCGTGCCGAGCGGCTTGCGGGCCTCCGCGACGTCGCGCAGGAACCGGAACCAGAACGTCACGAGGCGGGGCCGGACGATGCAGATCGCGTCCGCCAGGATGCCGTCGGCGCGGCACGCCTCGACCAGCTCGGCCGCGAAGATGCCCTCGGCCACGACCACCGGGGCGCCCCGGGTCTCGACCACGGTCGTGCCCGTGCGGCGGGAGGTCGGGATGTCGTACACCGGCACCTCCGCGCGCCCGGTGCAGGCGACCGTGCGCAGCGCGTCGAGCGCGGCGACGCCGTCCCAGCAGCGGGCGTCGTCCCAGTCCACGATGCCGTAGCGCATCGGCATGCCGGGGTGGTCGACGTCGCGGTAGAAGTCGTCGAGGGCGACGACCGGCAGGCCCAGCCGGCGCGTCAGCGCCGACTTGCCGGAACCCGACGGGCCGGTCAGGAGCACGACCCGCGCGGCCGGCCTGCGGGCGTCGGGCGGGACGTCGAAGAGCGCGTCGGTGCCGGGCTGGAGCGAGCTGTCGGTCACGGGCACCCATTGTCCCCGACGGCTCGGCCGACGGGCTCAGCCGACGAGCAGCACGTGCAGGGTGCGGGGACCGTGCACGCCCTCGACCCGGTCGAGCTCGATGTCGCTCGTGGCGCTCGGCCCCGAGACCCAGGTCAGCGGCCGCCCCGGGTGGGCGGCGAGGAGCCGGACGGCCTCGGGCACGGTCTGCACCACCTGGTCCGCGCGCACGACGCACAGGTGCACGTCGGGCACGAGCGAGATCGCGCGCCGACCCTGGTCGGGCTCGCCGTCGAGCACGATCGTCCCTGTCTCGGAGCAGGCCACGCGTGCGGCCGTCAGCACCGCGTCGACGGTGTCGAGCTCCGTGGCCGGCAGCGGCGACCCGGGGGAGTCCTCGCGGACCTCGACCTCGTCGCCGAGCCCCGCCAGCCATCCGCGGTCGATGCCGTGCGGCACGACGACGGCGACCCGCCCGGCGGACAGCTCGCGGACGAGCCCGGCGACCGCCGCCGGCAGGTCGGTCTCGGCGACCTGCTGCACGTGCGCCCGGTAGTCCACGAGCCGGTCGACGAGCTGCTCGAGCACCTCGGGCGACCCGGCCGCGTGCTCGCCGGCGGCACGGTACCCGCGCGGCACGACGACGTCGCGCGGCGCCGCGCCGACCGTCCCGGCCGGCGTCGTGCCGCTCCCGGGGCGTCCGAGCGCCGCCCGCACGCGGGACAAGACCTCGGTCCGTGCGTCGCTCACCGCTCGCCTCCCGCGTCCGCGGGGCTCTCGTGCTCCTTCGCCCACCACTGCCGGAACGTCTGCCGGGGCGGCGCCGGCAGGTCGCGCGACCGGGTCCAGGCCGAGACCGGCGGCGGTGCCGCCGAGATCACGCCGTCACGCCCGCCGAGGCCGTGCGCGAGCGTGGCCGCGCGTCCGGCGCGGCCGAAGCGGCCGCCGTCGGACATGAGCCAGGACGCGGCCTTCATGGCCGCGGCCCACGGGTCGACGCCACCGCGCGACCGGTCGGCGTCGACCTCGCGGGCCCGCAGGTCCACCAGGATCGAGGGGATGTCGATCTTGACCGGGCACACGTCGTAGCAGGCGCCGCACAGGGTCGAGGCGTAGGGCAGGGCCGCGTTGACGTCGTCGTGCCCGGAGACCCCGCCGGTCGACGCCGTGAGCTGGGGCGTGAGGATGGCGCCGATCGGCCCGGGGTAGACCGAGCCGTACGCGTGCCCGCCGACCCGCTCGTAGACCGGGCACACGTTGAGGCACGCGGAGCAGCGGATGCAGTGCAGCGCGGCGCGGCCGACCTCGTCGGCCAGCACGTCGGTGCGCCCGTTGTCGAGCAGGACGAGGTGGAACTCGCTCGGCCCGTCGCCCGGCGTCACGCCCGTCCACAGGGAGGTGTAGGGGTTCATGCGCTCGCCGGTGGACGAGCGCGGGAGCAGCTGCAGGAACACCTCGAGGTCCTCGAAGTCCGGGACGAGCTTCTCGATCCCCATGACCGTCACGAGCGTCTCGGGCAGCGTGAGGCACATGCGCCCGTTGCCCTCGGACTCGACGACCGCGAGCGTCCCGGTCGACGCCACGCCGAAGTTGGCGCCGCTGACCGCGACCTTGGCCGAGAGGAACTTGCGCCGCAGGTGGGCGCGCGCCGCCATCGCGAGCTCGCGCGGGACGTCCGACAGGTCGGGCGGCGCGTCGCCCATGCGGGCCAGGAAGATGTCGCGGATCTCGGTGCGGTTGCGGTGGATCGCGGGCACGAGGATGTGCGACGGCATGTCGTCGGCGAGCTGGACGATGAGCTCGGCCAGGTCGGTCTCGACCGCCGCGATGCCCTCGGCCGCGAGGTGCTCGTTGAGGCCGATCTCCTGCGTCGCCATCGACTTGACCTTGACGACCTCGTCGGCGCCCTTGGCGCGGGCGATCTCGGTGACGATGCGGTTGGCCTCGGCCGCGTCGCGCGCCCAGTGCACGACGCCGCCGCGCGCGGTCACGTTCTCCTCGAGCTGCTGGAGCAGCTCGGGCAGCTCGGCCATGACGCGTTCCTTGAGCGCCGAGCCGGCGTCGCGCAGCGCCTCCCAGTCGGGCACCTCACCGACGACGGCGGCGCGCTTGGCGCGGATCACCTGTGTCGCGTGGCCGAGGTTGCGGCGCAGCTGCGCGTTCTGCAGCGTCTGCCGTGCCGCGACGGGGAATGCGTCACCCCAGCGCAACGGCGTCTGCGGGTGGGGCACCGGGCCGAACGGCGACTCGGGCGGCTCGCCGGCACCCGCCGCCGCGGGCGGGGCGTCGTCGTCGGGGCGGCTCAGGCGGCGCGGCAGGCCGAGGAACGTGCGGCTCACCGGGACACCCCCGTCCGGTCGGCGCGGGTGGCCGGCAGCGCGGTGGGCTCCTCGCGCGTCGAGGCGAGGATCTCCGCGAGGTGCAGCGTGCCGACGCCCGCCCGCTGCCGCGAGAGCCCGCCACCGATGTGCATCAGGCACGACATGTCGCCGGCCGTGACGACCGCGGCGCCCGTCGACCGCACGTGGGCCGTCTTGTCGGCGAGCATCGCGGCGGACGTGTCGGCGTTCTTGAGCGCGAACGTACCTCCGAACCCGCAGCACGACTCCGCGGCGGGCAGCTCCACCAGGTCGATGTCCTCGACGGCGCGCAGCAGGCGCAGCGGCCGGTCGCCCACGCGCAGCATGCGCAGCGAGTGGCACGTCGGGTGGTAGGTCACGCGGTGCGGGAACCAGGCGCCGACGTCGGTGACGCCGAGCACGTCGACGAGCAGCTCGGAGAGCTCGTACGTCTTCGCGGCGACCGCCTCGGCGGTGGCGGCGAGGCCGTCGAGGCCCGCGCGCCGGCACACCATCGCCTGCTGGTGACGCACCGACCCGGTGCACGAGCCGGAGGGGATGACGACGGCGTCCCACTCGCCGTCGGCGACGGGGGCGAACGTCTCGACGTGGTTGCGCACCACCGGGACCGCCTCGGCGAAGTAGCCGGTGTTCACGTGCATCTGGCCGCAGCACGCCTGGCCGGGCGGGAACACCACCTCGTGGCCCAGGCGCTCGAGCAGGCGGACGGTGGCGCGGGGTGCTCCGGGGAACATCGTGTCGGCGATGCAGGTGGCGGCGAGGGCGATCCGCACGTCCGGCTCCCTTCACGGTGGCCGGCGCCTGCTGGCGCCGGGTGGCGACGACGACGTCGCGGCACGGTCACGGGGTGTGGCCGGACCACGGTTGCCCGTCACTGTAGACCATCGAGGCGGTGTGGACGGACCACAGCCGGGCGCCTCGGTAGGATCGGCGCGTGCGCACCCACGAGAAGGTCCTCGCCCGGATCGAGGCGGACCTCGCGGCCGGCCGGTGGGCCCTCGGCGAGCGGCTGCCGGGGGAGCGCGCGCTCGCCGAGCAGCTCGGCGTGTCCCGGCCCTCCGTCCGCGAGGCCATCCGCATCCTCGAGGCGATGGGCATCATCCGCACGGCCGTCGGCTCCGGCCCGGACGCCGGCGCGGTCGTCGTCGACCGTCCCGCGGCGGGCCTCGGCGCGGCCGTGCGTCTGCACGTCGCGTCCGGCACGCTCCCCGTCCGCGACGTCGTCGCGACGCGCGAGGCGCTCGAGACGTGGGCGGCGGGGCACGCCGCGGAGCGGCTCGCGCGCACGCCCCAGGCCGCCGACGGCCTGCTCGGCGAGGCCCGCCGCCTCCTCGGCGCCATGTCGGACCCGGCGCTCGACGTCGAGGCGTTCGTCCGGCTCGACCAGGACTTCCACGGGGAGCTGGTCCGGCTCGGGGGCAACCAGCTCGTCGAGGCGATCCTCGTGGGCCTGCGCTCGGCGATCAGCGGCTACGTGATGCAGGGCGCGGCGCGGCTGACCTCGTGGACCGGCACGGCGCAGCGGCTGTGCGCCGAGCACGCCGGCATCCTCGAGGCCGTCGAGGCCGGGGACCCCGCGGCCGCGCAGCAGGCGGTGAGCCGGCACATCCTCGGCTTCTACGAGGAGGCGGGCCTCGCCCCGGGCCCGTCCTGAGCGCACGGCCTGTGGACGGCGCGGGCCGGAGTGTCGCCGCGGGCCGGTAGCGTCCGTGCGAGCCCGAGGGGGAGGACGGATCGCATGGACCTGCACGCCGCGCAGCGCCTGGCGCGCGCGCTCATGGACGAGCACGGGCTCGCGGGGTGGGGCCTCCGCTTCGACCGTGCCCGCCGGCGAGCCGGCGTGTGCCGGCACGACCGCCGGGAGATCAGCCTCTCGGCGCCGCTGACGGCGCTCTACTCGGCGGACGAGGTGCGCGAGACCGTGCTCCACGAGGTCGCGCACGCGCTCGTCGGCGCGAAGCACGGGCACGACGCCGTGTGGCGGGCGAAGGCCCGGAGCATCGGCGCGAGCGGCCGGCGGCTCGTGAGCGACGACGCGCCGCAGCTCGAGGGTGACTGGGTCGGCACGTGCCCGGCCGGGCACCGCGTCACGCGGTTCCGTCGGCCGGCGCGTCCGCAGTCGTGCGCGCGCTGCTCGCGCACGTTCGACCGGCGCTTCCTCCTGGCGTGGACGCGTCGCGGCGTCCCCGTCCCCGGTGCGTCGCCCCTGCCCGACGGCGGCACCCCCGGTGGTGCGTCCCGTCCGTCCCCCGTGCCCGACCCCGCGGACGTGGAGCCGGGCGACCGCCTGCGCGTCACGGTGCCGGGTCGCTACCACGGGGTCGTCGGCGTGCTGGTCAAGCGCGGTCGCACCCGGTTCCACCTCCGCGTCCGCCGGGGCGTCCTGACCGTCCCGTTCGGAGGCGCGGAGCGGGCCGGATGATCGCGCCGGCCGCGACGATCCCCGCGCCGCACCTGGACAGCGCCCGGGCGC
>JAPSLD010000122.1 GCA_031181105.1 Isoptericola sp.
ATCTCGAGCGCCTCGGCGTCCTGCGTGATGTCGACGACCGTGTACTCGATGCCCTTGCGGTCGAGGGCGCGGTAGGTCGCGTCGCACTGCACGCAGGCCGGCTTGCTGTAGACCGTGATGCTCATGTTCGTCTCCCCTGTCTCCCTGCCCTCGCGGGTCCGGCTCGCGGCGGCGTCCCTCGGCGTCCCGGCGGACCGCTCGTAGGGGTCCGACCTGGAACGACACCGGGGAAACTACGCCGATGTGGTCCTGCTGCGGGCCTATGCGCCCCGCGTGGTCAAAACACTACACCTAGTGGTGCGCCGGTAGGAGGCAACGACATGTTGTGGTTGACACTCGTGTCATTCGCCTCGCCGGCGAGCCTCGATCTCTGCCTTCGATGGTCCCACGAGGGTCTGACACGGCCGCCGGGCGACGGTTCTGCACCGCGCCGTGCACCGGTCCGCGAGGCAGCATCCGCGTCGTTCCGCGCGTCGCGAGCGCACGTCCACAGCCCGTGGACGACGACGTCCACAGCGTGTGCGCGACCGGCGCCGGGCCGGTCGCGGCCGGGCGTCCCGCCCGCGCGGCCTGGACGGGACGCCCGGCGCGGCCGCAAGGATCGGACAATCCGGGCGCGTTGTGCGCCGAAATTTCGCCCGCTCGTCGGCGTGTCGCCGCCCGTGGGCGTGTCCCACACCGGGGCGCCCACGGGCGGTCGCACGAGCGGGCCCTGCGCGCTCAGCCGTCGAGCGGGCCGGCGTCGGACACCGCGGGAACCGTGCCGGTCGCGGCGAGCCGCGCGTACCAGTACGCGGAGTCCTTCCACGTCCGCTCCCCGGTCGGGTAGTCGACGTGGACGATCCCGAACCGCTTGGAGTACCCGTACGCCCACTCGAAGTTGTCCATGAGGGACCAGGCGAAGTAGCCGCGGACGTCGGCACCGGCGTCGCGGGCCGCACCGAGCGCCTCGACGTGGTCGTGCAGGTACCGCACCCGGCGCTCGTCGTGCACGCGGCGGCGGCCGGCGCCGTCGGTGGTGACCTCGTCGGCGAACGCCGCCCCGTTCTCGGTGACCGCGAGCGGCACGTCGGGGTAGCGCCGGTGGACGTCGAGCAGCAGGTCGGTCAGCCCGGCGGGCTCGATGTTCCACCCCATCTCGGTGTACGGCCCGGGCTGCCGCAGGAACTCGACGTCCCTCACCCCGACCCACGGCGAGGCGTCGGCCGTCTTGTGCCCGTCCGCCTGCTCGGGCGTCCCCTCGCCGCTGAACTTCCGCACCTTCGTCGTCGAGTAGTAGTTGATCCCCAGCACGTCCAGCGGCTGGCGGATCTCGGCCAGATCGCCGTCGCGGACGAACGACCAGTCGGTCACGTGGGCGGTGTCGTCGAGCAGGTCCTGCGGGTACGCGCCGTCGAGCAGCGGGCCGAGGAACGCGCGGTTCGCCAGGGCGTCGATCGTGCGGACGGCGTCCGCGTCGGCGTCCGACGCCGGGTCCGCCGGGCGGATCACGTGCAGGTTGAGCGTGATCGAGGTCTGGGCACCGGGGAGCACGGAGCGGATCGCCTGCACGGCGAGGCCGTGCGAGAGGTTGAGGTGGTGCACGGCCGCGAGCGCCGCCTCGGGCTCCGTGCGACCGGGGGCGTGCACGCCCGACGCGTACCCGAGGTAGGCGGAGCACCACGGCTCGTTGAGCGTGGTCCACACCTCGACGCGCTCGCCGAGCTCGGTCGCCATGAGGCGGGCGTACTCGCCGAACGCGAGCGCCGTGTCGCGGTTCGCCCAGCCGCCCGCGTCCTCGAGCTCCTGGGGCAGGTCCCAGTGGTAGAGCGTCACGTACGGCCGGATCCCGCGCTCGCGCAGCGCGTCCAGGAGGCGCCGGTAGAACGCGACGCCCTCGGGGTTGAGCGGGCCGCGGCCGCCCGGCTGCACGCGCGGCCACGAGATCGAGAGCCGGTAGGCGCCGACGCCGAGACGGGCCAGGTGCTCCACGTCCTCGGCCCAGCGGTGGTAGTGGTCGCACGCGACGTCACCGGTGTCGCCGTCCTGCGTCCGTCCGGGCGTGTGCGAGAACGTGTCCCAGATCGACGGGCCGCGGCCACCCTCGCGCGCCGCGCCCTCGATCTGGTAGGCCGCGGTCGCGGTGCCCCACAGGAAGTCGCTCGGGAAGGCGCGCGGCGCGCTCGCCGCGGTCGCCGTCGTCGGGGTGGTCGTCGGGGTGGTCGGCGGGGCGGTCGCGTCGGTCGGTGTGCTCACAGCTCGATCCTCACTTCTCCGGGTCCGGTCGCGGCGGCGTGCTCGTCGCCGACCTGGACGTTCCATCCACCAGGTGCGTCGTCGGTGATGACGACGACGGTGCTCCCCTCGCGCCGGACGCGGAACGTCGCGGGCGCGCCCTGCCCCCCGGGGACGCTCGTGACGGCGTCGTACCCGTCGGGCAGCCCCACGCAGCGCAGCGTGACGCCCTCGGCCCAGGCGTAGTCGGGGCGGTCCGTGCGCGCCCCGACCGGCAGCACGGTACCGGGGCGCACGAGCAGGGGCAGCGTGTCGTAGCCGTGCGTCTCGGTGACCCAGCGGGGGCCGGTGACGGTGGCCGACGCGGCACCCGCACCGTCGTCGCCGCCGAGCAGCCGGGTCCACGTGCCCTCGGGCACGTAGTACTCGACCGACCCGCCGGCGTCGAACACCGGGGCGACGAGCAGGGAGTCGCCCAGCATGTACTGGGTGTCCACGCCGTACGTGCCGCGGTCGTGCGGGAACTCGAGCACCATGGGCCGCATGACGGGGGTGCCCGCGGCGTGCGCCTCCTCGCCGAGCCGGCCGAGGTACGGCATGAGCGACATCTTCAGGTGCGTGAACCGGCGTGCGACGTCGACGGCCTCGTCGTCGAACGCCCACGGCACCCGGTAGGAGCTCGAGCCGTGCAGGCGCGAGTGGCTCGACAGCAGCCCGAACGCGAGCCACCGCTTGAACACGCCCGCGTCGGGCGTGCCCTCGAAGCCGCCGATGTCGTGGCTCCAGTAACCGAACCCGGAGAGCGACAGCGAGAGCCCGCCGCGCAGCGACTCGGCCATCGACGCGTACGTCGAGTCGCAGTCGCCGCCCCAGTGGACCGGGAACTGCTGACCGCCCGCGGTGGCGGAGCGGGCGAACACGACGGCCTCGCCGACGCCGCGCCGGCGCTCGAGCAGCCGGAAGACCGCCTCGTTGTAGAGGTGGGCGTAGTAGTTGTGCATCTTGCGCGGATCCGACCCGTCGTGCCAGACGACGTCGTCGACGGGGATCCGCTCGCCGAAGTCGGTCTTGAAGCAGTCGACGCCCTGGTCGAGCAGGCGCTCGAGGTGCCCGACGTACCAGGCCGTCGCCTCGGGGTTGGTGAAGTCGACGAGCGCCATGCCGGCCTGCCACTTGTCCCACTGCCACACGCCGCCGTCGGTCGTGCGCAGCAGGTAGCCCTTCTCCTTGCCCTCGGCGAAGAGAGGCGAGCGCTGGCCGATGTACGGGTTGATCCAGACGCACACCTTCAGGCCGCGCTCGTGCAGCCGGGCGAGCATGCCGTCCGGGTCCGGGAACGTGCGCGGGTCCCACTCGAAGTCGCACCACTGGTACTCGCGCATCCAGAAGCAGTCGAAGTGGAACACGCTCATCGGCAGGTCGCGCTCGGCCATGCCGTCGATGAAGCCGGTGACGGTCTTCTCGTCGTAGCTCGTGGTGAACGACGTCGAGAGCCACAACCCGTACGACCAGTCCGGCACCCGTGCGGGCCGGCCTGTGAGCCCGGTGTAGCGGCGCAGCACGTCCTTGGGCGTCGGGCCGGCGATCACGTAGTACTCGAGCGCCTGGCCCTCGACGGAGAGCTGGACCCGCGTGTTGACCTCGGAGGCGACCTCGAGCGAGACCCGCTCCGGGTGCGCGACGAACACGCCGTAGCCCTTGCTCGTGAGGTAGAACGGGACGTTCTTGTACGCCTGCTCGCTCGAGGTGCCGCCGTCCTCGTTCCAGACGTCGACCGACTGGCCGTTCTTGACGAACGGCCCGAACCGCTCCCCCAGCCCGTACACGTGCTCGCCGGGGTCGATCGTGAGCTGCTCGTGCACCCAGGCGCCGCCCGCGAGGGGGCCGTGGTCGGCCGTCATCACGCCCACCGACTTGGGCAGGCTCGAGGTGAGGAGCCGGCCCTCGTGCTCGAAGTCGACGTGCCAGCGCTCGCCGCGGTGGACCCGCACCGTGAGGCCGCCCGACTCCAGGACGCCCACGTGCTCGTCGACCTTGACCACCGGGCGGAAGCCGTCCTGGCCGGTGACGTCGAACGCCGGGCCGCGCGCCGCGGCGCCGGCGAAGTGCTCGACGCGCACCTTGACCACGCCCGGGGCGGGCGAGGAGTACGTGACGGTGACCATCGGCCGGTTGAGCGTGTCGCCGCGATGGCGGATCACGGCCGTCGGGGCGTAGACCGTCATGGTGCCGGCCGCCTCGTCGACGCGGACGTCGTCGACCTCGACCGCGTAGAGCGGCGTGATGCCGGGCCGCGTCTGCCAGTAGCCGTCGGTGAACTTCATGGTTGCCTCTCGATCAGGACGAGCGCGCCCGTGGCGGGGACGTGCGCCTCGCCGTCCACCGGCGCTCCGGTGAGCAGGTCCGTCGCCGGCGCCGGGAGCGGGACCCGGACGTCGGCGGCGGAGTGGTTGAGCAGGAACAGCGCGTCGCCGCGGCGCACGGCCTCGAGGCCCGCGACGGCGCGGACGCCCGGGAGGACGGGCGCCGCCCCGGCGGCGGCGAGGGCGTCCTCGACCACGCGCGCGAGGACCGGCGCCGTCGGCACCGTGCCGACGTACCAGGCGTGGCCGGCGCCGGCGGCCGTCCGCGTGATCGCCGGCAGGCCGTCGAGGTGGCCGCCCGCGAACCGGGCCAGGACGGTCGCGCCCTCGCTCCGGAGCATCTCGCCGAAGGTCGTGGCGCGGGCGGCGCCGTCGACCGACGTCGCGACGGACGCCGCGGACGGCCACGCCCGCGTGTCGATCGCCAGCGGCGTCCCGTCGTCGGGCAGGGGGACCCACTCCTCGCCGCTCACGCGCAGCAGCTCGCGCAGCGGCCCCGGGAACCGGCCGGTCCGGACGTGCGCGTCCCGGTCGGCGACGCCGGTGAACGGCCCGACGACGACGCTCGCGCCGCGCTCGGCGGCCGCGGTCAACCGGTCCGCCGCGTCGTGCTGGAGGAGGTACGTCTGCGGCACCAGCACCACGGCGTAGCCGTCGAGGTCGTCGCCCGGGCGCACGACGTCGGCGGTGACCCCCGCCTCCCACAGCGGCCGGTACCACGCGCGCAGCTGCGCGAGGGTGTCGAGACGGGTCGTCGGGCGGGCGAGCTCGTGCGCGGCCCACCACGACTCCCAGTCGAACAGCAGGGCGACGTCGGCCGGGACCCGGGCGCCCACGACGGGCCGCAGCAGGCGCAGGTCCGCGCCGAGGCGGCGGACCCCCGCGTGGACCCGCGTGTCGGGGCCGGCGTGCGGCAGCATCGCCGAGTGGAACCGCTCGGCCCCGGCGCGGGACGCCCGCCACTGGAAGAAGCAGACGCCGTCCGCACCGCGCGCCACCGCCTGCAACGACTCGAGACGTGACCGCGCGGGCGGCTTCGGCAGGTTGTGGTCGCGCCAGCTCACGGCACCCACCGCCTGCTCCATGAGGACCCACGGCCGCCCCCGCCCGAGCGAGCGCATGAGGTCCTGGGTGAGCGCGGTGTCGGCGGGCGCGTCCGGGTCGCCGGGGTCCGGGTAGGCGTCGTCGGCGACGACGTCGAGGTCGTCCGCCCACGACCAGTAGTCGACGAGCGGGAAGAAGCCCATGAAGTTGGTCGTCACGGGCCGCTCCGCGTCGTGCGCACGGATCAGGTCGCGCTGGTCGCGGTACAGCGCGAGCAGCTGGTCGGACGAGTACCGCCGGAAGTCGAGCGCCTGCGTCGGGTTGGGGTGGTAGGGCATCCGGCGCGGCGGCAGGACCTCGTCCCAGTCGTCGTACCGCTGGGACCAGAACGTCGTGCCCCACGCCTCGTTGAGCCGCTCGACGGTCCCGTACCGCTCACGCAGCCACCGGCGGAACTCGCGCGCGGACTCGTCGCCGTAGCAGACCTGACCGAACTCGTTGCCGACGTGCCACATGCGCACCGCCGGGTGGTCGACGTAGCGCTCGACGAGCGCGGCGGTGATCGCGAGCGCGTGCTCGCGGTAGACGCGCGACGCCGGGGAGAAGTGGTTGCGCGAGCCGGCCACCAGCCGTACCCCGTCGGCGTCGACCGGGAGCGTCTCGGGGTACCGGTGCCCGAGCCAGGCGGGAGGCGACGCGGTCGGCGTCGCGAGGTCCACCGCGACGCCGTGCGCGTGCAGCAGGTCGAGCACCTCGTCGAGCCAGGCGAAGTCGCGGACCCCGGGACGCGGCTCGTAGCGCGCCCACGAGAAGACCCCGACGGTCACGAGGTTGACGCCTGCCTCGCGCATGAGGCGCGCGTCCTCACGCCACGTGTCCGGCGTCCACTGCTCGAGGTTGTAGTCACCGCCGTACAGGATCCCGAGGTCTTCCGTGAGCGCGGCGAAGCGCGCTCCCGCGCTCGCGTCGTGCGTCGAGACCGGCACCGTCGCCTCCTGGTCGTCCTCGTGTCGATGGTCCTCGGGTCGGTCCTCGTCGGCCACCCGATTCGTCGAAGCGGTTCAACACGCTAGCCTGTCCGCATGCCCGGTGTCCAGCATCCTCATACGCCCGCGCAGGACCGCGAGGCTCGCGCCGCTGCGAGCTCCATCGCCGCGACGGATGCCGCAGATCCGCGTGCTAGCGCCGATAGAGGCGCCACCACGGACCCGGGCTCCGGCGCCGACATGCCGGCCGAGCTCCACGTCCTGCGGTACGACACACCGGCGTCGAAATGGATCGAAGCGCTTCCGGTGGGGAACGGTCACCGCGCGGCGATGTGCGCGGGCCGCCCCGGGACGGAGCACCTGTGGCTCAACGACCTCACGGCGTGGTCCGGCCCTCCGCCGGCCGACCCGCTGAGCGGCGCCCGAGCCCGCGGCGCGGCGCACCTGGAGGGCGTCCGGCGGGCGGTCGAGGACGGCGACGTCCGCACCGCGGAGCGCCTCCTGGCGGACCTGCAGACGCCCTGGGTGCAGGCCTACCTCCCGCTCGCGGAGCTCGACGTCGCCGTGCACGGCACCGGCACGCCCCCGGCCGCCGGCGATCGCCCCGTGCTCGAGGACCGGCGGCTGGACCTGCGCACCGCCGTCGCGACGCACGCGTGGTCGTCGCGCTCGACGGGCGGCGTGGTCCAGGAGACGTGGGCCGACGCGCGCGGCGGCGTGCTGGTCCACACGGTCCGCAGCGAGCGGCCGGTGCGGCTCGAGGTGCGGGCGTCCTCGCTGCTCCAGCGCGCCGCCGCGGCCCCGGACGTCGCGCGGGGCGCGCTCGCCGTGCAGCTCGACCTGCCGACCGACGTCGCACCCGGCCACGAGACGGTCGCGGACCCGGTCCGGTACGGGCCGGGCGCGCGTCGTGGTCTCGTGACCGTCGCAGCCGTCGGCGACCCCGACGCCACGGTCGTCGGAGACGTCCTGCGCACGGGCGAGGCGCGCGAGCACGTCCTCCTCGTCGCGACGGCGACGACCGACCCGCCCGGCGGCGCGCCGGCGGACGACGGCACGGCGGCGGAGCGGGTCGCCGCGATGCTCGCCGAGGCGTGCGCCGCCGACGACGACCGCGCGACGCTCGCCTCGAGCCTGCGCGCGGCCCACGTCCGCGCGCACCGTCGCCTGTACGACCGGTGCCGGTTGGTCCTGCCGTCGGCGCCCGGCGCGGCCGGCCTGACGACCGACCGCCGTGTCGCCGCCGCGCAGGTACGACCCGACCCCGGCCTCGCGGCGCTCGCCTTCCACCACGGCCGCTACCTGCTGGCGGCGTCCTCGCGGCCCGGGGGGCTGCCCGCGACGCTGCAGGGGATCTGGAACGCCGAGCTCCCCGGCCCGTGGAGCAGCGCCTACACGCTGAACATCAACCTGCAGATGGCGTACTGGCCCGCCGAGGTCACCGGCCTGGGCGAGTGCCACGAGCCCCTCCTGCGGTTCGTCGCGCGTCTCGCGAGGGAGGCCGGCGCGTCCGTCGCCCGGGAGCTCTACGGCGCGAGCGGCTGGACGGCGCACCACAACTCCGACGCCTGGGCGCACGCCGCGCCGGTCGGTGCCGGGCACGGCGACGCGTCGTGGGCGTCGTGGGCCCTGGGCGGGCTC
>JAPSLD010000123.1 GCA_031181105.1 Isoptericola sp.
ACCACCTGCTGACCGCGGACCGGCGGTCGGCGGCTGTGACGCACCCGACGGCGGCGGGTCCCGGATCGCTTTTGTCGTCCGGCCCCCGCGTCAGGTACTGTGGGGGCCGCTCGCCGGTCCGGAGCAGTGCCCCGGACGTACGAGCACGCCGCCTTAGCTCAGTCGGCAGAGCGATTCACTCGTAATGAATAGGTCGTGGGTTCGATTCCCACAGGCGGCTCCGACGAGAAGCCCTCGCCCTCCCCGGACGGACAGTCCAAGAGACGCGAGGGCTTCTCGCGTCTCCACCCGTCCGACGTCGCGATCCCGGCGGACCACCACAGGGCCGCACAGTAGGTTGGCGCACATGGGTGAGCGGCGTGTCGGCTCGCCGTGCTCCGGCGCCGCCATCCTGGCGACATCATGAACGGAAAGCCATGCGGCGACGAGCCCGATGAGCCGTAGCGCGACATACCGGCCTCGCGCATCGGTCCTGCCCAGGTGCTCAGCCAGGTCGTGGCGCGTACATGATGACGGCGACGCCGACGAGGCAGATGAGGGCGCCGGTGACGTCCCACCGGTCGGGCTCGAACTCGTCGACGGCCATGCCCCAGGCGAGCGACCCGGCGACGAAGACGCCGCCGTACGCGGCCAGGATGCGCCCGAAGTGGGCGTCGGGTTGCAGGGTCGCGAAGAACCCGTAGAGGCCGAGGGCTATGACGCCGGCACCGATCCACAGCCAGCCCTTGTGCTCGCGGATGCCTTGCCAGACGAGCCAGGCGCCGCCGATCTCGAAGAGTGCGGCGGCGGCGAACAGCATGATGGAGCGGGTCAGCGTCATCGGGGTGCCGTCTCCGTCTCGTGGGCGGGCAGCAGGTCGTCGAGCATGGCCCGGGCCTCGGGCGGGGCCGTCATCGTGAGGTCGAAGGTCGCCCCGCGCAGGTCGAGGCGGAATGCGTAGAAGCCGCAGCAGCCCTGTTCGGCGGACGCGAGAGCTGCGGCTCGCTCGAGGGCGGCGGTCGCGAGCGTGACGCGCACGCCGCCGGTGACGTCGACACGCGGCGCACCGTCGAGCAGGTCACGCCAGTCCGCGGTGCGCGCATCGTGGTCGGCGCCGTCCAGGGAGCAGGTGATCGTCGCCGACGGAACGCTGACGACTGGGAGGTCGGCGTGCGGTCGCTCGAGGGACGCGCAGCCGGCGTCGCAAGGGTCGTCGCGATCCGGCAGCGCGTCCAGGCGCTCGACGGCCGTCGCGAGCGTCGAACGCAGCGCCTTGAGCGCGACGATCCGCTCATCGACCTGCGCGGCACGTTCGAGAAGCATCGGGCGGTACTTCGCCCGGACGCTGTGGCACGGCTCGGACTCCCACGCGGTGACGAGCTCGCGCACCGCGGGTAGCGGGAGGTCCAGATGCTTGGCCTGGGTGATGAATGCCAGGCGGTCGACCGCCGCCTCGCCGTACACGCGGTACCCGTTCTCCGCACGGTCGGCGGGCACCAGGCCCTCGGTCTCGTAGAAGCGCAGTGTCGACGCCGGCACCCCGGTACGCGCCGCCAGGTCAGAGATCTTCATGCGTTCGACGGTAGACCTTCGACCCGACGTGAAGGTCAAGCCTCGTCGTCGAGCTCCAGCGTCGTCGGACGAGATCGCGATCGAGGCGATGTTCACGGCGATCGCCCTGGTCTTCGACAGCGCCTGGGCGCTGCCGGCCGAGTCCGCGAGGGCGTGGTCGCTCGCTCGCCGCGGCGCCGCGCCACCGGGTCGACATTCGGCGTCGGCCATTGCAGATGGTAATCATTCTCGTTATGGTTCGCGTCGTGTCTCGAACCCTCGACGCCGGTCCGGCCCTGGCGCGCGCCGCGAACCCCGTGCTCGGGACCGCCGCCCGCGCCCGCCACCGTCTCGCGAGGCGGACTCTCGCGATCTGCACCGGCCTCGGGATCGCGCTCGTGCTCCTCGTCGTGGTGTCGGGCTCGGTGGGTGCCGTGACCGTGAGTCCGCTGCAGGCGGGCCAGATCGTGCTCGGGCACCTCGTGCCAGGGATGCCGTGGATGTCGGACGGGACGCTGACCCCGCTGCAGGACCAGGCTGTCTGGAGGTTCCGCCTCCCCAGGGCGCTGCTGGCCGCCCTCGCCGGCGCGGGCCTCGCCCTCGCGGGCGCGCTCATGCAGGTGACGGTGCGCAACCCGCTCGCCGAGCCGTACATCCTCGGGGTGTCGTCGGGCGCGAGCGTCGGGGCGGTCGTCGTCATCGTGCTGGGGTCCGCGGCCGTAGGCGGTCTCTCGCTCAACGTCGCGGCGTTCGTCGGCGCACTGGTGGCCTGCGCCGCCGTCGCCGCCCTCGCGCGCAAGGGCGGTGTGCTCTCGCCGACCCGCATGATCCTCGCGGGAGTCGCTCTCGGGACCCTGTTCAGCGCGATCACCAGCTATCTCACCATCTCCACGGACGCGCAGAACGTCGTCAGCGTGCTGTTCTTCCTGCTCGGGAGCGTCTCCGCGGCCACGATGACGAGCCTGCTCGGGCCTGCGCTCGCGCTCGCGGTGGCGTGCGTCGTCGCCGCGGTCCTCGCGCGATCGCTGAACGCGCTCATGACGGGCGACGAGTCCGCCGCGTCCCTGGGGGTGGACCCGACGCGACTGCGCGCGCTGCTGCTCGTCGTCGCGTCCCTGCTCACCGGCACGGTCGTCTCCGTCGCGGGCGGCATCGGCTTCGTCGGCCTGGTGGTCCCGCACGTCGCGCGCATCGCCGTCGGGGCGGACCACCGGCGGATGCTGCCCGTCACGGTCCTGGGCGGCGGGGTCTTCCTCATGACCGCCGACCTCCTCGCACGCACCGTCGCCGAGCCGACCGAGATCCCCCTGGGCATCCTCACCGCCTTCGTCGGCGCGCCCTTCTTCCTCTGGCTCATGCGCCGCGGCGGCGCCGACCGCGCGGGGTTCGACCGATGAGGGTCGAGTTCGACGACGTCACCGTCGTGCTGGGCGGGCGTGAGGTGGTGCGTGGGGCGTCGCTGACGGTGGCTCCCGGGACGGTCGTCGGTCTCGTGGGCCCCAACGGCAGCGGCAAGTCGTCGCTCCTGCGGACGCTCTACCGCGCCGTCACGCCGCGCGGCGGCACGGTGCGGGTCGGCGGTCAGGACGTCCGTCACCTCAGCGGCCGGCAGGTCGCGCGTGCCGTCGCGGTCATGCTCCAGGACCCGGCGTCGGACTTCGACCTCAGCGTGCACGAGCTGGTGCTGCTCGGACGCGCACCGCACCACGCGTCCTTCGGTCGCGACACCACCGAGGACCTCGCCGTCGCCGACGACGCCATGCGGCGGGCCGGCGTCGACGACCTGGCCGACCGCATGGTGAGCACGCTCTCGGGCGGGCAGCGCCAGCGGGTGATGCTCGCCCGGGCCCTGACGCAGCAGAGCCCCGTGCTGGTCCTCGACGAGCCGAGCAACCATCTCGATATCCGCCACCAGCTCGAGCTCATGGCCACGGTGCGCGGGCTCGGTCGCACGGTGATCGCCGCGCTGCACGACCTCAATCTGGCCGCCCAGTACTGCGACCGCGTCGTCGTGCTCGACGGCGGGAGCGTCGTCGCGGAAGGAGCGCCGGCGGAGGTCTTCACGCCCGGGCTCGTCCGCCGGACCTTCGGCGTCGACGCGCGGACGGTCGCCGACCGTGAGGGGCGCGTCCTCGCATTCCGGCAGCTCGCGGACGAACCGGCCGCACCGGAACCCGACAGCCACCTGGCTGACTCGCTCGAAGAAAGCAGACCTCGATCATGATCCTCTCTCCGCGTGCCCGCACGCGCCGCCCTGCTGCGGCCGCCGTCCTTCTCGGCGGGGCCGTCCTCCTCGCAGGATGCGGCTCCGGCGTCAGCGCGACGACGACCGAGCCCGACGCCGGGCGCACCGTGACCGTCGAGAACTGCGGCCGGGACGTCGTCGTCGACGGTGTCCCGAAGGCCGCCGTCGGCATGCACCCCGCGCAGACCGAGATGCTCGTCCGGCTCGGCGTCGTCGACCGCCTCGTCGGCCAGGCGCAGGCGGCGGCGCAGCCGCTTCCCGAGGACGTCGCCGAGCTCGTCGAGGACGTGCCCGTGCTCGGCGGCGACACGCCGCCGAGCCGGGAGGATCTCCTCGCCGTGCAGCCCGACTTCGTCTACGCACCGACGACCTACGAGTTCAGCGCCGAACAGGGCTTCGCGAGCATCGAGCAGCTCGAGGATGCCGGGGCGCAGGTGTACGTCGCGACCGGGGGGTGCGCCGACCGGCGCATGACGGCCGAGGTCGCCGACCTGTTCACCGACCTGGAGAACCTCGGCCGGATCTTCGCCGTCGAGAGCGCCGCCGCGGATCTCGTCGCCGAGGGCCGGGCAGAGCTCGCAGCGGTCGAGGAGGCCGTGAGCGGCGTGGACAGGCTGCGCGTCGCGCAGGTCTACGTCGAGGGGCCCTACCTGTCCGCCATCGGGGCGGGCGTCGAGTACGACATGCTCCGTCTGGCCGGGGCCGACAACGTCTACACGCCGGACCAGCCGGCGTTCGCGGACTTCTTCGCCGCGACCATCACGCCGGAGTCGCTCGCCGCCGAGGAGCCCGAGGCGCTCGTCTTCGCCGTGTCGGACGACGCTCACGAGCAGGCCGTGCGCGAGTTCCTGACCACGACGTTCCCCGACATGCCGGCGGTCCGGGACGGCCGGCTCGTCGCGATCTCGAGCGCCGACGTCTTCCCCGGCACCCTCGGGAACGTGAGCGTGGTGCGCCAGATCGCCGAGGAGCTCTACCCGGATGCGTTCTGACAGGTGATCCACCGACGGCTCCTCCAGCTCGCCGGTGCGGTGCCGGGGGCCGTGCTCGGCCTCGCCGGGGTCGGCCTCGTCGTCTCGGCGCTGCACGTCGTGTTCGCGCTCACGGCGGCATCCGTGGTCACCGCGCTCGTGCGTGGAGACGACGCCGTGGCCCGGCCGCTCGCGACGCTCGCCGCCGTCACCGTCGCCCGGGCGCTGGTGATCTGGGCGCGGGAGCCGCTGGCCGCGCGCCTCGGCGCGTCCGTGCGGGTCCGGCTGCGACGGCGTCTGCTCGACCGGGTCACCGCCGCGTCCGCCGCGGACCGTCGTTCCGGCGAGACGACGGCGACGGTGATCGACGGGGTCGACGGGCTCGACGCCTACTTCACGCGGTACCTGCCGCAGCTGATCGTCGTGCTGGTGGTCCCGGCGGCCGTCGTGACGCTGGTGAGCCAGCGGGCACCGGGAGCGGGCGGAGTCCTCGGCGTCGCGGCCGCCGTCGCGGTGCTGGCTCCACGGGTGTGGGACGCGCGGCTGCTCAGCAACGGGCGGGCCCGGTGGGCGGCGTTCACGCGGTTGTCCGCAGACTACGTCGAGGCGCTCCAGTCGATACCCCTGCTGCGCAGCTTCGGAGCGGCGCACCGGACGGGTGCGCAGCTCGACGCCCGGGCGACGGAGCTGTACCGCTCCACCATGGTGGCGCTCCGGACGTCGCTGGTCGAGAGCGCGCTGAGCGCCCTCGCGGTCCAGCTGGGCACGGCTCTCGCGGTCGTCGCGGCGGTGGCCGCGGTCGCCGGGGGCAGCACGCCCGCCGCGGCCGCCGTCGCCGTGCTCCTGCTCTCGCGGGAGTGCTTCCGGCCGTTGGCGGACCTGAGCACGCACTGGCACGCCGGCTACGTCGGCCTGGCCGCCGTGGACGGGCTGGACCGCATCCTCTCGCTCCGCGCGGCCGTGCCCGACGACGGCGCGCACGACGTCCCGGCCGCGCACGGGCCGTCGGTCGAGCTGCGCGACGTCACGTTCCGCTATCCGGGCACCGACGTCGGGGTCGCGGGTCTCACCCTGCGCGTCGAGCCGGGGGAGACGGTCGCCGTCGTGGGGCCGTCGGGCTCGGGCAAGAGCACGATCGCCCGCCTGCTCGAGCGGGAGGTCGACCCGGACCTCGGCGAGATCGAGGTCGACGAGGTCCGCGTGCGCGACTACACCCGCGGGGCGCTGCGACGCAGCGTCGTCGTGGTGCCCCAGGACCCGGTGCTCTTCGCATGGACCGTGCGGGCGAACCTGCGTCTCTACCGGCCGGACGCCACCGACGCCGAGGTCGAGGCGGCGGCCGCCGCCGCGGGTCTCGACGACGTGGTCGCAGGGCTCCCCGCCGGGTACGACACCGTCCTCGCGGAGAACGGCGAGCAGCTCTCGGGTGGGCAGCGACAACGGTTGGCGATCGCCCGTGCCCTGCTCTCGCGTGCACCGGTCCTCGTGCTCGACGAGGTGACGTCGGCGCTCGACACCGAGACCGAGCGGCGTGTGATGGACGGAGTCCTCGCCTACGACCCTGCGCGCACCACGATCGTCATCGCGCACCGCGAGAGCGCGGCCGAACGGGCGACCCGCTGGGTCGCGCTCAGGGACGGACGCGTCACCGAGGTCGGTGACGGACCACCGCCCTCGCGCCGCCTGCAGCTCGGCGGCCGACGGTGAGCCCGGTCCTGCGCCTCCTGCCGGTCGTCGCGACCCGTCGGAGGGCGTTCCTCGAGACGGTCCTGTGGAGCACGGTCTCCCAGGTGGCCGCGGTGGCGGTCGCCCTCGGCCTGGCGGCCGCCGTGGGCCGGGTAGTCGTCGGGGCTCCCCTCGACCTGCGACCGGTCACGGCGCTCCTGGCCGCAGGGTGCGTCGTCGTCGCCCTCGCCGCCTGGCGCGAGTCTTGGGTCTCGCACGACCTCGCCTACGGCCTCATCGGCGTGCTGCGCGGGCGGGTGTTCGCCGCGTTGCGCCGGGCGCTGCCGTCGCGACGTCGTCACCGCCGCACCGGTGACCTCGTCACGACCGTCATGGCCGACATCGAGACGCTCGAGTGGCTCTACGCCCACACCGTCGCGCAGGCGCTCAGTGCGGTGCTCGTCCTGGCGCTGAGCGGGGCGGTGTCGGTGTCGATCACACCGTCGCTGCTCCTCGTGTGGGTCCCGTTGCTCGTGGCGGGGGTCGTGGTACCCCTGTCCACCGCGTCGCTCGCCCGCCGCCACGGCGACGCGCTCGCGTCCGGGGCCGGGCTTCTGCGCGCCGAGCTGGTCGACACCGTGCGGGGGCTGCGCGAGCTGCGCGGGTCCGGCGCGCTCGGTACGCAGCTCGACCGCATCGACGACGACACGCGTGCTCTTGCCCGCCTGCAGGTGGCGCAGGCATCGCGTCTGGGTGCCGAGCGCGCGGTCGCGGACGCGATGTTCGCGCTCGCTGCGCTGGGGGCGATCTGGATCGCCGTCTCCCGCGCGGACGCCATGGCGGCCGTCGACGTCCCGCTGGCGGTCACCGTCTCCGTCGTCGGGCTCGGCCCCGCGGCCCAGATCGCCGACCTGCTGCGCAACGCGGGCACCCTTCGTGCGTCGGCGGCGCGGATCGGTGACGTGCTCGACGAGCCGCCTGCCGTCGACGACGACCGCCCGGCCAGGCCGACTGGGCGCGAGCGCGGGCGCGGGCGGACCGGCGAGGACGGTCTCGTCATGGAGGACGTGACGTTCTCGTACGACGGGCCCCGGCCCGTGCTGGACAGGTTCAGCCTGCGCGTCCGTCCGGGCGAGACGGTCGCCCTCGTCGGTCCGTCGGGTGCGGGCAAGACGACGGCCGCGCGGCTCGCGCTGCGCCTGTGGGACCCCGACGGCGGCAGCGTCCGGGTCGACGGTGTGGACGTGCGCGAGCTCCCCGACGCCGAGCTGCGGCGACAGGTCGCGGTCGTGCCGCAGTCCTCGCCGCTCCTGCGTGGCACGATCCGCTCCAACGTCGTCCTCGGCGATCCGCTCGCGACCGACGAGATGGTCCGGCTCGCCGCCGAGACCGCCGGGCTGCTGGATGCCGCGGCCGGGCTGGACAAGGGGCTGGACACCCCGGTCGGTGAGCACGGCGAGGGCCTCTCGGGCGGTCAGCGGGCGCGCGTCGCCATCGCCCGGGCGTTGCTGCGCCGCCCCCGCGTGCTGGTGCTGGACGAGGCGACGGCGTCGCTCGACCCCGACGCGGACGCCGCCGTGCTCGACCTGCTGAACCGGTCCTCCGACGAGCGTGCGACGCTCCTCATCGCGCACCGGCCAGCGACGATCGCCACGGCTGACCGGCAGGTGCGTCTGCCGAGGTAGAGCCCGCCGGTCAGCCGCGCGGGTTGGAACCCTTGCCCGGGATGCCGAACCGTTCCGGCTCGTCACCGGCGGCGGCCGTCTGCGGCGACGCCTTGCCGGAACCCGCAGCGGGGGAGAGGTCGTGGGGCGCCGGCCCG
>JAPSLD010000124.1 GCA_031181105.1 Isoptericola sp.
AGACGACGATGGCGACGCCGACGACGACCAGGGCCGCGCCGAGCCAGGCGGCACCCCAGAACAGCAGGTGCAGGTTGCCCACCCGCTCGGCGACCAGCAGGAGCGCGCCGGTGAGCAGGATCAGGCCGACGACCACGCCGAACGTGCCGGCCCCCGCGGAGGGGACCCGCGGCCGCGGCTCCCGGGGCGCCGCCGGCGGGGCCGGCGGCACGGGGGGCGGGGTGGTCGACGACGGCGACGCGGCGGCGTACGGGGCGTCGTGCCGCGGCGAGGCGTCAGGAGCGGCGTGAGGAGCGGCCTGAGGTGCGGCGTAGGACGCCGCCGGCGCGGGCGTGTACGGCCCGGCGGTGGACGGCTCGGCGGTGGAGGGCGCCGGCGCGTACGGCGCGGCTCCGTAGGGTGCCGGTCCGAAGGGTGCCGGCGTCGTGCGAGCACGCCGGTCCCGCACGAGCTTGACCACGAGCACCACGACCCCGACCCAGACGGCGATCCACAGGAGGGCCTCGACCCAGCCGAAGAACCCGCCCCACCACGACCACGGGCCGTCGCTCCACGCGAACCCGACCACGAGGGTCACGGCCGCGCCGAGGAGCGCGACGTCGAACTGGCCGCGGGTGGCCTCCTGCAGGTGGATGCGTCCGTCGCGACGCTCGGGCAGCAGCGCCCACGCGAGGGCGTAGACGACGAAGCCCGCGCCGGTGAGGAAGAAGCTCAGGATCAGCAGCCCGCGCACCAGCAGGGGGTCGAGGCCGAACCGCTCGGCCACGCCCGCGGCCACGCCGCCGACCCAGCGGTCGTCGGACCGCGCGACGCCGGTGCGGCGGACGGACTCGAAGAACCCCGTGCGCGGCGCCTGCGCGCCGGGCGTCGGGGGGACGCCGCCGGATGGCGGGGCGGTCCCGGGGTCGTGGCCGGGCGCGCCCGGCCGGGAGGTCTCGTCGGTGCTCATGCCTCCATGCTGGTGGGCCGGCCCACCCCGGGACATCGGGTGCTGCCCTGAGCCGACCCTGAAACCCCTGCCCCGGGGACCCTGAAAGGTGCCGGAGGGTCCCTGGCGCCGCCCTGACGTGCCACGATCGGGGGGTGAGCACAGACCGTCCCGCGCGCCTCCCGCTGCGCCGGCCCACCGAGGGCCGGTGGCTCGGGGGCGTCGCCGCGGCCCTCGCCGCGCACCTCGGCCTGCCCGTGGCCGCGGTGCGGGGCGTCCTGGTCCTGCTCGCGCTCGCGGGCGGCGCGGGCGCCGCCGCGTACGTCTTCTGGTGGGTCACGGTCCCGTCGGGCGACCCGCGCCAGGCGGCCGCCGACGCCGGCCCGGCGGCGCTGCAGCGCCTCGCCCCGCGGCTGCGGGTCGGGGGCTCGGTGTCGCAGCTGCAGACCCGGGACATCGCCGTGGGCGTCGCGCTGCTCGCCGGCGCGGCGCTGCTCGTCGCCGTGCGCGCCGGCTGGGACCCGCAGACGTCGTGGGTGCTGCCCGTCCTCGTCGCGCTCGGCGGGCTCGCCCTCGCGTGGAGCCAGCTCGACGCCGCGCAGCGCGGCCGGTGGGTCGAGCGGGCGGGGGACGCCGCCGGCGGGACCCGGCGCTCGGCCGTCCTGCTGCGGCTCGCCGGGGGGCTCTTCCTCGTCATGGCCGGCGTGCTGCTCCTGCTCGCGCAGGGGACTCCCGCGCGGGTCATGGTCCAGGTCACGGTCGCGTCGGTCGCGGTGCTCGCCGGTTTCGCGGTGGTGCTGGCGCCGTGGTGGCTGCGGATGGTGCGCGAGCTCGGCGACGAGCGTGCCGCGCGCGCCCGGGAGGCCGAGCGTGCCGACATCGCCGCCCACCTGCACGACTCCGTCCTGCAGACGCTCGCCCTCATCCGGGCCCGCGCGGCCGACGCCGACGAGGTCGCGCGCATGGCCCGCGCCCAGGAGCGCGAGCTGCGCGAGTGGCTCTACGACGACCGCACGGCGCCCGGGACCTCCCTCGCCGCCGAGCTGCGTGCTCTCGTGGGCGAGGTGGAGGACGGGCGCGCCGCGGCGGTCGACGTCGTCGTCGTGGGCGACTGCGTGCCGACGGCGGCCACCACGGCGCTGCTGCAGGCCACGCGCGAGGCGCTCGTCAACGCCGTCGTGCACGGCCGGCCGCCCGTGACCGTCTACCTCGAGGTGACCGACGCGGCCGCCGAGGTCTTCGTCCGCGACCGCGGCGACGGGTTCGACATGGCCGACATCGCCCCGGACCGCTTCGGCGTGCGCGAGTCGATCTGCGGGCGCATGCGCCGGCGCGGCGGCACGGCCGACGTCACGAGCCGCCCCGACTGGGGCACGGAGGTGCGCCTGCGCATGCCGCGCGACGCCGAGCCCGCCGAGGACTCGCCGGCCGAGCCGGAGCGGACCGCCGACCGTGCCGACCGTGCCGACCGTGCCGACCGTGCCGACCGTGCCGACCGTGCCGACCGTGCCGACCATGCCGACCGTGCCGACCGTGCCGACGAGAACGAAGGAGCCCGTACGTGAGCCCGACCCCGACCCTGCCCGTGCCCGTGGTGCTCGTCGACGACCACCACATGTTCCGCACCGGTGTGCGCGCGAGCCTCGACGAGCGCGTGGCGGTCGTGGGGGAGGCCGCCGACGTCGACGAGGCCGTCGCCGTCGTCCACGAGCGCACGCCGCCGGTCGTGCTGCTCGACGTGCACCTTCCGGGCGGCGACGGGGGCGGCGGGGCCGAGGTGGTGCGGCGCTGCGGCGACCTCCTCGGCACCACCCGCTTCCTCGCGCTGTCGGTGTCGGACGCCGCCGAGGACGTCGTCGCGGTCATCCGCTCGGGCGCGCGCGGGTACGTCACCAAGAACATCTCCGGCCCCGACCTGTCGGCCGCGGTGGTGCGCGTCGCGGGCGGGGACGCGGTCTTCTCGCCGCGCCTGGCGGGGTTCGTGCTGGACGCCTTCGGGACGGCGGCGGGCGACGTCGCGGTCGCCGACGACGAGCTCGACCGGCTCTCGCGCCGCGAGCAGGAGGTCATGCGGCTCATCGCCCGCGGCTACTCCTACCGCGAGGTCGCGAGCGAGCTGTTCATCTCGATCAAGACGGTCGAGACGCACGTGTCCGCCGTGCTGCGCAAGCTCCAGCTCTCGAGCCGCTACGAGCTCACGCGGTGGGCCGCGGCACGGCGCCTGCTCTGACGCGGTACCGGTCGACGACGACGTCGACCAGCTCGGCCGGGGCCTCCTGCCCGGCCACGAGCAGCGGGCGGGTCGCGACGTCGCCCCCGGCTTCGTCGGCCAGGTCGGCGAAGAAGCCGGGCGCGAGCAGGTACGACGCGACCACGACGCGTGCGCCGGGGTGCTCGGCGCGCGCCGCGGCGACGACGTCGGGCAGCCGCGGGGCGGCGTTGGCGATGTAGCCGACGCGCACGGGCCGGCCGAGCCGGGACGCGAGCCGCTCGCCCGTGGCCTCGCAGTCGGCGACCGCGCGGGCGTCGCTCGAGCCCGCCGCCGCGAGCACGACGACGTCGCCGTCCGCGAGCCCTCCGGGGGAGGTCGCCTCCGCGAGCCGCCGCTCGAGCACGTCGACGAGCCGGTCGTCCGGCCCCAGCGCGCCGCCGAGCGTGACGTCCGCACCCGAGGCGACGGCGGCGTCGACGTCCTCGCGCAGGTCCACGTGCACGTGGTAGCCCGCCGAGAGGAGCAGCGGCACGACGACGACCGCGCGGTCGCGCAGACCGGCCAGGGACGCCGGCACGTCGGGCTGCTGCACGTCGACGAACCCGGCGTGCACCGGCGTCACGCCCGCGAGGCGGTCGGCGACCGCGTCCACGAGCGTGGCGACCGCGCGTGCGCCGGCGGGGGAGGCGGTGCCGTGGGAGATCGCGAGCAGCGCGGGGCGTTCCATGCCGCCCACCGTACGGCGGACGGTCGTCGCGGTCGTTGCGTGCGCGTGAACCCGTGTCACGACCGGCTCACCGCGACGCCGCGCCCGCTGTGAGCGGCCCGTGAGCGGCCCACGCCGGGCTCAGCGTCACGACGTCGCCCACGACCGTCACGGCGGGTGCACGGACCCCGGCGGTCGCTGCGCGCTCGGCGATGTCGGCGAGCGTCCCGACGGTCACCCGCTGCCGGGGCCCGTAGCCGTCCTCGACGACGGCGGCCGGGGTCGACGGCGCGCGCCCGGCGGAGACGAGCCCGGCCGCCGTCGCGGCGAGCCGGGTGACGCCCATGAGCAGCACGAGCGTGTGGTCGGGCCCCGCAGGCACCTGCCCGACGTCGTCGTGCCCCGTGAGCACCGTGAAGCCGCGCGCGACGCCGCGGTGCGTCACCGGGATCCCCACGGCCGCCGGCACGGAGACCGCCGACGTCACCCCGGGAACGACCTCCACCTCGACGCCGTGCGCGCGGCAGGCCTCGAGCTCCTCGCCGCCGCGTCCGAACACGTACGGGTCGCCGCCCTTGAGCCGCACGACGTCACGGCCCGCGAGCGCGTGCTCGACGAGCAGCGCGGAGATCCGCTCCTGCGGCACCGGATGGTTGCCGGACGTCTTGCCGACGTCGATCACCTCGACGTCGTCGGCCAGGTCGTCGAGCAGGGCGCGCGGCGCGAGCCGGTCGACCACGACGACGTCGGCCCGGGCGAGCAGCCGCCGGCCGCGCGTCGTGACGAGGCCGGGGTCGCCCGGCCCGCCGCCGACGAGGGCCACCCGGCCGACGCGCCGCTCGCCGACGGGCGCGGGCTCGCGCGGGCGCACGCGCCGCAGCGGCAGGTCGCCCGACTCGAGCGCGGCCGCGACGGCGTCGCGCACGCGCTGCGCCCGGCGCGGGTCCCGGCCGGCGGTGACGGCCACGGTCACCTCCCCGTGCTCGCCCCCCGGCTCGACCGGGGTGCGCGCGACGGCGGGCACCCACGCCGTCGCGCGGCGCGCGTCGCCGGCGGTGACGCAGAAGACGCGCGCGACCTCGGCGTCGGTGGCCACGGCCTCGTCGGCCTCCGGGTCGCCCGTCGCCGTGTGGGCGAGCCAGGCGCCGTCGAGGTCGCCGGGCGCGTACGCGCGCGCCCGGTGCTCGACGACGCCGGCGCGGACGAGCTCGTCCAGGCCGGCGACCAGGTCGGGCGCCACGAGCCGGACCCGCGCGCCGGCGTCGAGCAGCCCGCGCACGCGGCGCAGGGCCACCGGGCCGCCGCCCACGACCACGACCAGCCGGCCGGCCACGCGCAGGCCGAGGGGGTACGTCTCGCTCGTCATGCGTGCAGCCCGCACTCGACCTTGTCGAGGCCGGCCCAGCGCCCGGCGCGCGGGTCCTCACCCGGTGCGACGCGGCGGGTGCACGGTGCGCAGCCGATCGACGGGTAGCCGTCGTTCAGCAGCGGGTTCACCACCAGCCGGTGGCGCAGCGCGAACGAGACCAGGTCGTCGTCGCTCCAGGCGGCGATCGGGTTGACCTTGACCAGGTTGTTGGCCGAGTCCCAGGTGACGAGCGGGGCGTTGCGGCGCGTCGCGGAGTCGCCGCGGCGCAGGCCGGTGGCCCACGCCTCGTACCCGGCGAGCGTCTCGCGCATCGGCTCGACCTTGCGCATGCGGCAGCAGGCCTCGGCGTCGCGCTCGAACAGGTCCGGCCCGTGCACCGCGTCCTGCTGGGTCACCGTCAGACGGGGCCGCACGTCCACGACCGTCACGTCGAGCTCGTGCTCGACGGCGGCGCGCGTCCCGAGCGTCTCGGCGAAGTGGTAGCCGGTGTCCCCGAAGAGCACGTCGACCCACGGCAGCTGCCGGCTCACCAGGTAGGACAGCACCGAGTCCGTCATGGACGACGCGACGGCCAGGCCGTCGCCGAACTCGCGCACGGCCCAGGCGATGACCTCCTCGGCCGTGGCCTCGTCGGCCGAGCCGGGGCCCGAGCCGCCGAGCTCCGCCTGGCCGCGGCGCGCCACCTCCCACAGCTCGGTGTCGGAGCGGCGGCGCCGGCGCACCCCCGCGAGCCGGGCGCGGCGCTCGGCGCGCGCCCGCTCGCGCGCGGCGGACCGCTCGCGCGCCTCCGCGGCGGATGCCGCGAGCGGCGAGGCCGGCGCGCCGGAGGACGCGGGGCCGCCCCCGTTCGGCCCCACCCCGAGCGAGACGGAGACGGCGGTCATCGCAGGGCCTCCTCGTCGGTCCGGTGCGCCCAGTGCGCGAACGACTCGCCGTCGGTCCGCTCGGCGTCGAACCGCCGGACCAGCCTCTCGACGTAGTCGGGCAGCTCGTCCGCGGTGACCTTGAGCCCGCGGACGGTGCGGCCGAGACCGCCCGCGTCGCCGCGGTCGGCCGAGACCAGCCCGCCGCCCAGGTGGACCTGGAAGCCGGGGACCTGGTTGCCGTCGTCGTCCATGACGATCTGGCCCTTGAGCCCGATGTCCGCGGTCTGGATGCGTGCGCACGAGTTGGGGCAGCCGTTGACGTTGAGCGTCACGGGGGTGAGGTTCGTCAGGTCGCCGAGCCGTTCCTCGAGCGCCGCGATCGCCGACGTCGCGGTCGCCTTCGTCTCGACGATCGCGAGCTTGCAGAACTCGATGCCCGTGCAGGCGATCGTGCTGCGGCGGAAGAGGCTCGGGCGGGCCTGCAGCCCGAGCGCGTCGAGGCCGGCGACGAGCGGCTCGACGCGGTCGCCCGCGACGTCGAGCACGAGGAGCTTCTGGTACGGGGTGAGGCGGACGCGCCGCGAGCCGTGCGCCTCGGCGAGGTCCGCGACCTTCGCGAGGATCTCGCCCGACACGCGGCCGACCGCGGGCGAGACGCCGACGTAGAACCGGCCGTCCTTCTGCTCGTGGACGCCGACGTGGTCGCCCGGCGTGCTCGGCAGCGGCGCCGGCGGCCCGTCGGGCAGCGGGTGGCCGAGGTACTCGGTCTCGAGCACCTCGCGGAACCTGGCGGTGCCCCAGTCGGCGAGGAGGAACTTCAGGCGGGCCTTGTTGCGCAGCCGGCGGTAGCCGTAGTCGCGGAAGATCTGCACGACGCCGTGCCACACGTCGGGCACCTGCTCCTGCGTCACGAACACGCCGAGGCGCTCGGCGAGCCGCGGGGCGGTCGACAGGCCGCCGCCCACCCACAGGTCGTACCCGACGCCGAGCTCGGGGTGCTCGACCGGCACGAACGCGACGTCGTTGATCTCGTGCACGACGTCGAGGCTCGGGTGGCCCGTGATCGCGGACTTGAACTTGCGCGGCAGGTTCGCCAGGGACGGGTCGCCGATGTACTTCTGCTGGATCGTCTCGATGACCGGCGTCGGGTCGATGAGCTCGTCCTTGGCGACGCCCGCCACGGGCGAGCCGAGGATGACGCGGGGCACGTCGCCGCAGGCCTCCGTCGTCGACAGGCCGACCGCCTCGAGCCGACGCCAGATCTCCGGGACGTCCTCGACCCGGACCCAGTGGAGCTGGATGTTCTGCCGGTCGGTGATGTCGGCGGTCCCGCGCCCGAGCTCGGTGCTGATGCCCGCGATCACGCGCAGCTGGTCGGTCGTCAGCGCACCGCCGTCGATCCGGACGCGCAGCATGAAGTAGCGGTCCTCGAGCTCGTGCGGCTCGAGCGTGGCCGTGCGGCCGCCGTCGATCCCGGGCTTGCGCTGCGTGTACAGGCCCCACCAGCGGAAGCGGCCGTGGAGGTCGTCACCGGGGATGGAGTCGAAGCCCTCGCGGGCGTACACGGACTCGATCCGCTGGCGCACGGCGAGCGGGTCCGACTCGGCCTTGAACTCCTCGTTGTGGTTCAGCGGCGTCGTGCCGTCGACCTTCCACTGGCCGTTGGGCCGGGCGGCGCGGGGCGGACGGACGGCTCGCTCGGGGCGGGCGGGTCGCTCGGCCGTGGCGGAGGCGGTGTCGGTGTCGGTGGCGGTGGCGGCGGCATCGGCGGGGGTGGCGGCCTGCGCGGTTTCGGTGGTCTGCGTCGTCATGGGGGGTGTTCCTGGGGGTCCTCGGGTGGGCGGGGACGCGCGACGACGAGTGGCTCAGCGGGGTGGGCCGAGGACCGACGGCGCGCGCCGGTGCTCAGGTCCGCCGGAGCGGTGGGGGGCTGAGGTGGGCGCGGTCAGCGACAGCAGCAC
>JAPSLD010000125.1 GCA_031181105.1 Isoptericola sp.
TCAAGGCCATCGCGCCCGTGTACGGGGGAGTGAACCTCGAGGACATCTCCGCCCCGCGCTGCTTCGAGATCGAGGCCCGCCTGCGCGCCGAGCTCGACATCCCCGTCTTCCACGACGACCAGCACGGAACCGCCATCGTGGTGCTGGCAGCCCTGGTCAACGCGCTCAAGGTCGTCGGCAAGCGGCTCGAGGACGTGCGCATCGTCGTCTCCGGCGTCGGCGCCGCCGGCAACGCCATCGTCCGGCTGCTCAAGGCCCAGGGCGCCCGCCACATCGTCGCGTTCGGCCGCGGCGGGGCCCTGCACGCCGGCGAGCACACCGGCGACCCGCACCGCGACTGGATCGCCGACAACACCAACGCGGGCGGGTTCTCGGGCACCCTGCGCGACGGCCTGCAAGGCGCCGACGTGTTCGTCGGCGTGTCCGCCGGCAACATCCTCACCGGCGCCGACGTCGCACGGATGCCCGACCGCGCGATCGTGTTCGCCCTGGCCAACCCCACGCCCGAGGTGGACCCCATCGAGGCGGCCGCGACCGCCGCCGTCGTCGCCACCGGCCGCAGCGACTACCCCAACCAGATCAACAACGTCCTCGCGTTCCCCGGGCTGTTCCGCGGCCTGCTCGACGCCGGCGCCACCGACATCACGACCGAGATGCTGCGCGTCGCCGCCCTCGCCATCGCCGACGTCGTGCACCCCGACGAGCTCAACAGCGCGTTCGTCGTCCCCGGCGTGTTCGACCACCGCGTGGCCGAGGCCGTCGCCGAGGCGGTCAAGTCCGCGTGCGCGCCACCGGCCCCGGCTGCCGTGCCTCGCTGACGACCCGGCGCGCCGTCGCCGTGGCCGTGCTCCGGTCCACCACGTGCACCGCCGCCCACCCCTCGGCCGCGGCGCTCGCCGGCAGCCGGTCGTGCTGGGCCTGCCAGCGCCGCCAGTGCCGGGCGAACGACGCCGGTGCGACGACACGGCCACGCTCGGCCTGCCCGGCGAGCGCCGCCCGGGGACCCGCGGGGCCGCGCAGCACGGCGTGCAGCGTGGCCAGCGCGTGGAGCGCGTGCACCCGGCACGCCGCCGACCAGCACGAGCGGTGCTCGCGGTCGATCTGCCACGGTGTCCTCCCGGTGTGTCCGTCCAGCCGAACCCTGCCCCCTCCTGCTGGGGAACAGCCGGGAGCGTCCTGGGCGATCGCCTCGGCGCGGACGGCTCACGCGGGCGCCGCCGCCCGGCCGTCCCGCGGCCCGAACGCGGCGAGCGCCTCGGCGTCGGACGCACGCGAGCGCAGGAAGTAGTTCGCGAACTCTCGCGCGCCGGGGTACGCCGAGCGGCGACGACCGACTCGACCGCCGCGTCGACGTCGACGCCGGTGTGCCGGAGCGAGACCTGCCCGTCGCGCAGCAGCGCCCAGCTGCCCCCCGGACGTCCGTACGGCATGCCGACGCTCCCGGGGTTGACCACGAGCCGACGGTCGACCAGCCGGACGAACGGCATGTGGGTGTGCCCGCACACCACCGTCCGCACGTCGTCGGCCAGGCCGGCGAACGCCTCGGCCCACCGCTCGAGGCGCGTGTCGACCAGGACCACCTCCTCGTCGTCGCGCGGGCTGCCGTGGCAGAAGAGCACCGGACCGAACCCGTCGACCTCGACCGTCACGGGGTGCGGCAGGCCCGCGAGGAGCGCGACGTGCCGGTCGGCCAGCCGGCCGGCGGCCCAGCGGGAGATCTCGTCCGGGACGTCCACCTCCAGACCGCGCGCCAGGGCGACGAGCTCGCGGTCGGCGTTGCCCCGCACCAGCAGGACCCGGTCGCCCAACGAGGTCAACCGGTCGAGCACCTCGACGGGTTGCGGCCCGGCGGCGTGGTCACCGGTCACCACGACGAGGTCGGCCTCCTCGACCTCGGGCTCGGCGAGCACCGCCTCGAGCACCGGCAGGACGCCGTGGACGTCGGAGAGGACCGCCACCTGTCGCACCATGGTCCGAGCATGCCCCCACCACGGCGCGCGACACAGCGTCTTCGCCGACGGCGGACGCGGCACGGACCGATCGGCAGGCGCTCGCGGCCGCCGCGGCGACGTGGCACGATCACGACCGTGACCAGCGGTGTCGACGCCACGCAGCGTCTGCGCGACCTCGCGCTGCTGCGCCGCGTCCGGGACCGGATCGACCGCGAGTACGCGCAGCCGCTGGACGTGGAGGCGCTCGCGCGCGGCGTGCACATGTCGGCAGGGCACCTGAGCCGGCAGTTCAAGGCCGCCTACGGGGAGTCGCCGTACGCCTACCTCATGACCCGGCGCATCGAGCGTGCGATGGCGTTGCTGCGCCGCGGCGACCTGAGCGTCACCGAGGTGTGCTTCGTCGTCGGCGGCTCGTCCCTCGGCACGTTCAGCACGCGGTTCACGGAGCTGGTCGGGATGTCGCCCAGCGAGTACCGGCGCCGGGCCCGCACCGCCGAGGCGGGGGAGCTGCCGTCCTGCGTCACCAAGCAGGTCTCCAGACCGATCAGGAATCGAGAAGCGCCCGCCGCCCACGCGCACCTAGCGTGACCGGCATGGACATCACCATCCACACCACGTTCCTCCCGCACACCGACCCGGAGGCGTCCCTGGCGTTCTACCGGGACCTGCTCGGGTTCGAGCTCAAGGGCGACGTCGGCCAGGGCGCGATGCGCTGGCTCACGCTCGTCGCGCCGTCGCAGCCCGACGTGCGCCTCGTGCTGACGCCGCCGGCGGCGGACCCGGGCATCACCGAGGACGAGCGCCGGACGATCGCCGAGCTCATGGCCAAGGGCAGCTACCAGTCCATCATCCTCGCCACGAAGGACCTGGACGGCACGTTCGAGAAGCTCCAGGCGGCCGACGCCGAGGTGGTCTCGGAGCCCGCCGAGCAGCCGTGGGGCGTGCGCGACTGCGCGTTCCGCGACCCCGCCGGCAACATGGTCCGCATCGACGAGGTCCGGTGAGCGCCATGACGCAGCAGGTGCAGACGACGACCCGTCGCCCGAAGGGCACTCCCGGCGCGCTGTCGCTCTGGATGCAGAAGAAGGCCAACGCCCGCACGATCGCGAAGATCCGGGCCAAGGGCGGTCGCATGATGGGCATGGACCTGCTGGTCCTGCACACGGTGGGCCGCCGCACCGGCGAGCCGCGGCAGTCGCCGCTCGCCTGGTTCGACGACGGCGACGGAGCCTGGCTGGTCGTCGCGTCGGGGGGCGGCAGCCGGCACCCGGGCTGGTTCGCCAACCTGACGGCGAACCCGGACGAGGTCCGCGTCGAGGTGCACGGGGCAGTCCCGGTGCCGGTGATGCCCGAGGTGCTCGACGGCGCGGCTCGCGAGGCCGTGTGGCCGCGCGTCGCGGCCGCTGCTCCGCACATCGACAAGCACCAGCGCAAGAGCGCGCGCGTCTACCCGGTCGTGCGCCTCACGCGCCGATGAGGCGCTGCCGAACCTGACGAGGGACCTGACCGGCACCTGACCAGCACCTGACCAGCACCCGGCAGCACCTGACCAGCACCCGGCAGCACCTGACCATCACCGGACGAGCACTGGAGTCGGACACACTATGACCATGACGACGACGCAGGAGCCCGCGACCCAGCATCCCGCCGACCGCCACACCGTGATCCGGGTCCGCGGCGCCCGCGAGAACAACCTCAAGGACGTCTCCCTCGAGATCCCGAAGCGTCGGCTCACCGTCTTCACCGGCGTCTCCGGGTCGGGCAAGAGCTCGCTGGTGTTCGCCACCATCGCCGCCGAGTCCCGTCGGCTCATCGACGAGACGTACTCGACGTTCGTGCAGGGTTTCATGCCCTCGCTGCCGCGGCCCGACGTCGACCACCTGGAGGGCATCAGCACCGCGATCCTCGTGGACCAGGAGCGCATGGGCGCCAACGTCCGCTCCACCGTCGGCACCGTCACGGACGCGAACGCGATGCTGCGCAACCTGTTCAGCCGGATCGGCGAGCCGTACGTCGGCCCTCCGACCGCCTTCTCCTTCAACGTCCCGACGTCGCGCGCCAGCGGCGTGATGTCGACCGACAAGGCGGACGGCAAGACCGACAAGAAGATCGTGCGCGAGCAGGTCTACCTCGGCGGCATGTGCCCCGAGTGCGAAGGGCGCGGCACGGTCTCGACCCTCGACCTGTCCGTCATCGTCGACGAGTCCAGGTCGCTCAACGAGGGCGCGATCCTCGTGCCCGGCTACAAGGCCGACGGCTGGATGGTCAAGGGGTTCTCCGAGTCCGGGTTCGTCGACCCGGACAAGCCCGTGCGCGAGTACACCGCCACCGAGCGCGAGAACTTCCTGTACAAGGAGAAGACCAAGATCAAGGCGCTCGGGATGAACCTCACCTACGAGGGCCTGATCCCGAAGCTGCGCGCCTCGATGTTCGGCAAGGACCCGGAGTCCCTGCAGCCGCACGTGCGCCGGTTCGTCGAGCGTGCGGCCGTGTTCGGGCCGTGCCCGGCCTGCGACGGGACGCGGCTCAACGAGTCCGCCCGCTCGGCGAAGGTCCGCGGGCTCAGCATCGCGGACGTGTGCCGGATGCAGATCACCGACGCCGCCGAGTGGGTGCGCGGCGTCGACGACCCCGGGGTCGCCCCGCTGCGCGACGCGCTGCTGCACCTCTTCGACTCGTTCGTCGCGATCGGGCTGGGCTACCTGTCCCTGGACCGCTCCGCCGGCACGCTGTCCGGGGGAGAGGCGCAGCGCACGAAGATGATCCGCCACCTGGGCTCCGCCCTGACGGACGTCACCTACGTGTTCGACGAGCCCACCATCGGCCTGCACCCCCACGACATCCAGCGGATGAACAACCTGCTGATCGAGCTGCGCGACAAGGGCAACACCGTGCTCGTCGTCGAGCACAAGCCCGAGGCCATCGCCATCGCCGACCACGTGGTCGACCTCGGACCGGGCGCCGGGTCGGACGGCGGCACCGTCTGCTTCGAGGGCACGGTCGAGGGGCTGCGGGCCAGCGACACCCTCACCGGCAAGCACCTCGACCTGCGGGTGAGCCTCAAGGAGTCGGTCCGGGAACCCGACGGTGCCCTGGAGATCCGTGGGGCGTCGCAGAACAACCTCGTCGGGGTCGACGTGGACGTCCCCACGGGCGTCCTGACGGTCGTCACCGGTGTGGCCGGGTCCGGCAAGAGCTCCCTGATCCACGGCAACCTCGCGGGCCGCGACGGCGTCGTCGTCGTCGACCAGGGCGCTATCAAGGGGTCCCG
The DNA here is from genome assembly GCA_031181105.1 of Isoptericola sp. Taxonomy (GTDB): domain Bacteria; phylum Actinomycetota; class Actinomycetes; order Actinomycetales; family Cellulomonadaceae; genus Isoptericola. The sequence goes on from JAPSLD010000125.1 coordinate 5,224, forward strand.
CCGCTCCAACCCGGCCACGTACACGGGCCTGCTCGAGCCCATCCGCAAGGAGTTCGCGAGGGCGAACGACGTCAAGCCCGCCCTGTTCAGCGCCAACTCCGAGGGCGCGTGCCCGACCTGCAAGGGCAACGGCCGCATCTACACCGAGCTCGGCTTCATGGAGACCGTCGAGACGCCCTGCGAGGACTGCGGCGGCAAGCGGTTCCAGGCCGCGGTGCTCGAGTACCGGCTCGGCGGGCTGAACATCGCCGAGGTGCTCGACCTGTCGGTCGCGGAGGCGCACGCGTTCTTCCGCGAGGGTGAGGCGAGGATCCCCGCCGCGCACAAGATCCTGTCGCACCTGGAGGACGTCGGGCTGGGCTACATCAAGCTCGGCCAGCCGCTCAACACGCTGTCCGGCGGCGAGCGTCAGCGGCTCAAGCTCGCCATGCACATGGGCGAGCCCGGCGGCGTCTACATCCTCGACGAGCCGACGACGGGTCTGCACCTGGCCGACGTGGAGAACCTCCTCGCTCTGCTGGACCGCCTCGTGGACTCGGGCAAGTCGGTCGTCGTCATCGAGCACCACCAGGCGGTCATGGCGCACGCCGACTGGATCATCGATCTCGGTCCCGGCGCGGGGCACGACGGCGGCCGCGTCGTCTTCGAGGGCACGCCCGCCGAGCTGGTGGCCGCGCGCTCGACGCTGACGGGGGAGCACCTGGCGCAGTACGTCGGCGCCTGACAAGGCGTGCCAGCGGGATGTCGGAGGGGCGTGCCTACCGTGCCCCATGAGCATCGCGACCCGCATCAACCCCGAGTCCCTGCACCGCAGCCCGTTCTTCAGCCAGGCCGTCCGGGTGCCCGCGGGCGCCGCGACCGTCTACGTCGGCGGGCAGAACGGCGTCGGGCCCGACGGCACGGTCGTCGGGCCCGGCGTCGGCGAGCAGACCCGCCAGGCGTTCCGGAACCTCGTGGCCTGCCTGGAGGCGGCGGGCGCCGAGCTCACCGACGTCGTGAAGTGGACGATCCTCGTCGTGGAGGGCGTACCGCTCGAGGAGGGCGTGGCCGTGTTCGGCGAGCTCTGGCCCCGTGACGCGGAACCGCCGGCGATCACCGTCGCGATCGTGTCCGACCTCGGGCCCGACGGCGCGGTCGTCGAGATCGAGGCGGTCGCCGCCGTCGCGGGGCCGTAGCGCGTCGGTCGTGGGGGAGCGGCGACTACGTGGTGACCCGAGCGTCCCACCACTCGAGCACCCGTGTCGCGTAGAACGTGAGCCACCTCGAGGGTTCCCCGGCAGGGGCGTCGACCTCGAACCAGACCCTGCCGGCGTGACGGCGTTCCTGGAGCCAGGTGCCGTCGGGCCGTCGCGCGGCCCGGATCTTCTCGACGGCGTCGGCCATGCGCTCGTCGGGTGGCGTGCCGTCCTGGAGCGACGCCGCCCGGAAGTAGTCGGCGGCGTTCAGCACGCTGTAGAACGCCCGGAACGGGTACGCGAGGTGGGTCGCCCACGGCGCGAACGGTTCGCCGGTCGAGAGCCTGCGGTACAGCCCGCGGCTCAGGAGGTACTCCTCGCCGCCGCGGCGCGCCGCACGGGTGCGCTCGGTGTCCCCGGTCACGCGCTCGTGGTCGAGGAGCCCCTTGAGCGTGTTGAGGGTCGAGGCGAACGAGGACCGCGTGGAGCCGTCCACCCACTCGCAGTTCCACCCGCCGTCGGGCAGCCTGTGCTCGAGGAACCAGTCGACGATCCCGTCGACGTCGGCGCCGAGCCACAGGCCGTTGGACAGGGTCCACGAGTTGATGCAGCAGTCCACCTCGCCGCCCCAGTACGGCAGGTCGTCGTACTCCCACCGGCTGCTCGCCTCGAGGCGGGCGGCGGTGTCGCCCAGCACGGACGCGTCGACACCCCACTCGCGCAGCGCGTTGAGGCTCCATGTCGTCGCGGTCCACGGCTGGCCGGCCCGCGCCTCCGGGCCGTCGAAGTCGAATCCCGCGGGGAAGAACGCGCCGCCGGCCCACTGTCCGTCCGGGTCCTGCAGCGCGAGGAGGCGGGCGCCGAAGCCCTCGGTGGCGACCCGTGCCCGTGTCCGGGCCCACGTCTCGGCAGGGAGGTGCAGCAGGTCCCGCTCGACCTGCCACCGCAGGGCGGGGTCGGAGTCGAGGAGCCAGTCGGTGACCTCGGGGCCGGCCATGGCACCGAACGTAGCACCGGCCGCCCACGACGAAGCGATTATGTCCGATTTGTGCATCGAGCCTCGATGGCTGAGCAGGGGAGCGGTGCGTCAGCCCGACGCCCGCGTCCACGCGACCTCGCGGGCCAGCTGGCCGCTCGTCGTGAACAGGCGCACCTGGTGCGCCTCGGGCAGCGCGGTCCACGCACGGACGGCCCGACGCGCGACGCAGGGATCCTCGGAGCATGCCGGTCGTCGTCGCTGCGGGGTCGTGGGACGTCGACGCGGGCGCCGATCCTCGCACCTCGGTGGTCATCCCCATACGGCCGATAATGCACATTATGTCATTACGCCGGGTCGAGCCCGTCCCGCGACCCTCCCCACGGAGCCACGGGCGCCGTTCGGTCGCACGCAGGCGCGCGGCCCTCAGTGCGTGATCTTGAGGCCCACGACGCAGCCGACGATCCCCGCGACGAGCAGCAGGCGGACCACCGAGAACGGCTCGGCGCCCGTGGCCATCGCGTACAGCACCGTCAGCGCCACGCCGATGCCGACCCACACCGCGTACGCCGTGCCGACCGGCAGCTCCCGCAGCGCCCACCCCAGTCCCACCATGCTGG
>JAPSLD010000126.1 GCA_031181105.1 Isoptericola sp.
ACCGCCGCGACGGCGACACGGTGCACGAGGTCCGGCGCATCGTCGTCGGCGTGGACGGCTCGCCGTCGGCGGAGGTGGCGCTGCGGCACGCCATCGGCCAGGCCCGGGTGTGGGACGCCGAGCTCGTCGCCGTGGCCGGGGTGCCGCTGGGCACGGGCGCAGGCATCCTCGCATGGCTGCCGTCGCAGATCGACCACGAGCAGGTGCTGGCCGACGTCAAGGCCGGGCTCGACGTCATCGTGGACCGCTTCGAGGCGGAGAACCCGGGCATGACGATCAAACGGCACGTGCTCGACGGCTCGGGCGCCGAGTTGCTGACCGAGTTCTCCACGGCAGCCGACCTCATCGTCGTGGGCTCGAGGGGCCGCGGCGGGTTCCGCGGGCTGCTGCTCGGGTCCACGAGCCAGGCCGTGCTGCACCACTCGGCCTGCCCGGTGCTGGTCGTGACGCGCCGCTGCGACGAGGAGATGCGCGCCGACGACGGGGCCCAGCCCGCCGCCTGACGCTGTGAGCGGACTTTTGGCCCACTCTCGTGACCGAGAGTGGGCCAAAAGTCCGCTCGCACGGGAGCTGTGGATGACGCCGGCGGGGCGGGCGGCGCCTCGGGCAGGCTGCGGGCCATGCTCGAACCATCGACGGCCCCGGGCACGGCGATCACGGCGATCACCGTCCGCGAGGCGCTCGGCTCCGGACTCACGCGCAAGCACCTGCGGTCGCAGGCGTGGACGACGCCGTTCTCCGGGGTCCGGCTGCCGGCGGGTGCACCGGACGACCTGCTCACCCGCTGCCGGGCGCTCGTCCCGCTGCTCGGCGACGGCGTCGCGTTCAGCCACGTGACCGCGCTGCGGCTGCTCGGCGTCGACGTGCCGTGGACGCTCGCGGACGACGACCGCGTCCACGTCGTCACGCGGGACGCGCGGGACCGGCCCGACCGCGCGGGCGTCGTGGCGCACTGGTCGCGGCAGGCGTTCCTCGACACGGTCGAGGTGCACGGGCTCCTCGTGACGTCGCCGGCGCAGACCCTCGTCCACGTCGGGGTCGACCTGCGGCGGCCCGACGACGTCGTCGTCCTGGGCGACGCCATGATGCGCCGTAAGCGCCGGCTCACCACGACGGACGAGCTCGCGCGGGTCGCCGACCGCACGCGCAAGGTGAAGGGCATCGTCCAGGTCCGCGAGCAGATCCCGCGGATGCGGCCGGGGACCGACTCCGTGATGGAGACACGGACCCGGCTCCTGCTCGTGGCCGCCGACCTGCCGTGCCCGGTGGTCAACGAGGTCGTCCTGGCGCCCGACGGCGGCTACGTCAAGCGGGTCGACATGCTCTACCCGCGGCAACGGGTCGCCATCGAGTACGACGGCGACCAGCACCGCACCGACCAGGCGCAGTGGCGCGACGACATCCGTCGCCGCCGCCGGCTCGAGGAGCTCGGCTGGACCGTCGTCGTGGTCGTGGCGGACGACGTCCTCCACGACCCCGCCGGGCTGATCAGCCGCGTCCGCGTCGCGATCGACGCCGCGGAACGGCGGGCCCGGTGGTTGTGAGCAGACTTTTGGCCCGTTCTCGGTCGCGAGAACGGGCCAAAAGTCTGCTCACAGCGTCAGTGGCGGGTGCGGTACAGGCGCATGGTGATGGGGCCGAAGATCGCGGTCAGCACCACGGCCGCGACGAGCACCCAGACGATCTCGCCGCCGTCGGGCTGCCCGGCCATGAGGCCGCGCACCGCGGTGACGAGGTGCGACACCGGGTTCACGTCGACGAACCGCTGCAGCGCGCTCGGCATCGTGGACGGGTCGACGAAGATGTTCGACGCGAACGTCAGCGGCATGAGCACCATCATCGACACGCCCATCACCGCGTTGGGCGTGCGCAGCAGCAGGCCGAGGATCGTGAAGATCCAGCTCAGCGAGAACGCGAACACGAGCAGGAGCAGCACGCCGAGCAGCACGCCGACGACCCCGCCCTCTGGCCGGAACCCGATGATGAGGCCGAGGCCGATGCACATGACCGACGCGATCGAGTAGCGCACGGTGTCGCCCATCAGCGCGCCGACGATCGGCGCGGGCCGCCAGATCGGCAGCGACCGGAACCGGTCGAACACGCCCTTGGTGATGTCGGTGTTGAGCGTGTAGCCGGTGTACACCGTCACGATGATGATCGTCTGCACCAGGATCCCGGGGAGCAGGAACTGGATGTAGGCCGTGGTCGACCCGGCCAGCGCCCCGCCGAACAGGTACGTGAACATCAGCGTGAAGATGACGGGGGAGACGAGCACGTCGAACAGCTGCTCGGGCACGTGCTTGATCTTGAGCAGCGCGCGCCACCCGAAGGTCAGCGTCGTCGACAGCGCCGACGGGCGCGACGGTCGCTCGTCGAGGGCCACGGCCTGGCGCAGCGTGGTCGTGGTCACCTCGGAGTCGGCGTAGGCGGTCATCGGGACACCTCCTCGGCGTGGACCGGCTCGCGGGAGCCCGCGTCGCCGTCGTCGCCGTCCTCGTCGGGCAGCGGCCTGCCCGTGATGGTCAGGAACACCTCGTCGAGGCTCGGCTGGCCGAGCGTGAACTCGGGCACCGCGATCCCCGCCTCGTCGAGCGCGGGGAGGATCTGCGCGACGGCGTGCGCGCCGTCGTCGGGCACCCGGGCACTCAGCGCGTACGGGTCGGTCGGGAGCGTCGGCTCGGTGCCGAGCAGCCGCTCGACGACGGCGGCCGCCTCGGCGCGCTGCGTCGCGTCCGCGAGCCGCATGCTCACGGCGCCCTGGCCGACGGACCGCTTGAGCTCCGTCGAGGTGCCCTCGGCGATCACCTTGCCGTGGTCGATGACGGCGATCCGGTCGGCGAGCTGGTCCGCCTCCTCGAGGTACTGGGTCGTGAGCAGCACCGTGGCGCCGTCCTCGACGAGGACGCGCACGATGTCCCAGACCTGGTTGCGGCTGCGCGGGTCGAGCCCCGTCGTCGGCTCGTCGAGGAACAGCACGCGCGGCGCCAGGACGAGCGACGCCGCGAGGTCGATGCGCCGCCGCATGCCGCCGGAGTACGTCTTGACCTGCCGGCCGCCGGCGTCGGAGAGGCTGAAGGCGTCGAGGAGGCCGGACACGCGCCGCCGGGCTGCCCCGCCGGTGAAGCCGTAGAGCCGCGCGAGCATGAGCAGGTTCTCGGTGCCGGTCAGGTCCTCGTCGACCGAGGCGTACTGCCCGGTCAGGCCGACGGCCGAGCGTACGGCGTCGGCCTCGCGCACGACGTCGTGACCCAGCACGCGCGCGCTGCCGCCGTCGGGCTGCAGCAGCGTCGCGAGCATGCGCACGACCGTCGTCTTGCCGGCGCCGTTGGGCCCGAGCAGGCCGAACACGGAGCCGGTCGGGATGGCGAGGTCGATGCCGTCGACGGCCTTGGTGACCTTCTTGCCGGAGGTGAAGTGCTTGACCAGGCCGGACGCCTCGACGGCGAGCGGCGGGCCGGACGTTCGTGGGGCGGTGTGGTTCGTGGAGCGGGCGGGCGTGGCGTCGGACATCGGAGATCCCCTCGTGTGGCTCGGATCACGCTAGAACGTACGACGGGACACCGACAGGGAATTCATCGGTCGGCGTACGGATCGCGCAGGACGCCGCGCACGACGTCGAGGACGACGTCGTCGGCGAAGCCGGCCTCGCGTGCGCGCGCGACGAGCCGCCGCGCGTCGTCGACGAGCGGCTCGCGGGCCGGCGATCGGTCGCGGTCGGGCCCGGCCGTGCGGTCGGCGACGACCGTGCCGGTCCGGCGGCGGGACGTCACCACGCCGGAAGCCTCGAGCTCGCGGTACGCCCGCTGCACGGTCCCGACGGCGATGCCGAGGTCCCGCGCCAGGTCGCGGGACGCGGGCAGCCGGTCCCCCGGCGCGAGGACGCCCACCGCGACGAGCCCCGCCACCTGGCTGCGGATCTGCTCGTAGACCGGGGTGGGGGAGGTGAGGTCGACGGTGATGTCGCTCATGCCGCGGGCTCCGGGCGGCGGTGCCCGACGGCGGTCACCACGCCCGCGACGGACGCGACGCCGACCGCGACCCCGACCACGGCCAGCAACGCGCCGAGGGCCACGAGGGCCGGCGTGCGGAACGTCTCGCCGAAGGCGGACACGGGACCGCCCGCGTTGGCGACGGCCGCCCCCGTGACGAGCAGGACGAGCGCCGTCGCCACGCCGACGCACAGCTGGACCCCGGCCACGACGCGCGCCGCGGACGTGCGCCGCACGGCGTCGTCGTGCACGCGCGGGACGCCCGACAGGGGAGCCCGCCGGGCGACGACGCGCAGCGCGGCGACGGTCGCCAGGAGCGCCACGACGAGGCCGAGGAGCAGCGGCACGCCGTACGCCCAGCCGGGGTAGGGGCCGCTCGCACCGGTGAGCACGCCGCCGTCGGACGTCACGCGCACGGGGTGCGGCACGGACGTGCCGTCCGGCGTGGCGGTCAGGCCGGTGACCACGAGCGTCACGGCCAGCAGGCCCGCGCAGGCCAGGAGCCGGCGCAGGCGTCGGCCGCCGAGGTCGGCGACCGTCCGGCGGGAGAGCGGAGCCGTGCGCAGGGTGCCGCGCGGCCGCGGCCAGGTGAGCTCGCCGACGGCCCGGACCGCGCAGTACGCGAGCGCGACGGCGAACGGGCCGCCGGCCCACGCCGTCCCGGGCGCGCTCCCGTCGGGGAACCACGGGGCGGTCCACGTGACCGGCAGGCCGAGCACCGTGACCGCGGTGACCGCCGCCGCGACGGTGCTCGCCGCGGCGATGAGCGTCTCGTGCCGGCGCGCGGCGCGGGCGGCCGCGCCGTCGTCGACCACGCGGTGCCCGGCGCGCCACAGCACCGCCCCCGCCACGAGCACGGGGACGAGCACGAGCAGCGCCCCCACGACGACCACCGGGATCCCGGCCACGGCCTACCTCCACCGATCAGGAGTGCAATGATGCAATGACTTGCGTCATTGAACCAGCGCGGCGACGCGATGCCAAGCCGGCCCGGCTAGGGTGACGCGCATGCCCCCGGTCACCGCCGATCTCGTCACCCCCGGCTACCTGTACGACTGGGTCGTGACCCAGGCCGGCTTCGCCCGGGTCCCCGGCGTCCAGGTCGCCGTCCTCGTCGACGGCGAGGTGGTGCTCGACGCCGCGTGCGGCGTCGCGGACGTGAGCTCGGGCGAGCCGCTGCGCAGCGACCACGTGTTCCGGGTCGCGTCGCACTCCAAGACGTTCACCGCCGTCACGGTCGCCCGGCTGGCCGAGCGCGGGCTGCTGCGTCTCGACGACACGTTCGACGCGTACGTGCCCGAGCTCGAGCGCTCCACGGTCGGTCGCGTGACCCTGCGCGAGGCGCTCGGGCACACGGCCGGGGTGCTGCGGGACGGGCACGACGCCGACTTCTGGCAGCTCGGCGCACCGTTCCCCGACCGCGCGACGCTGCTCACCTCGCTGCTCGACGGCGAGGTCTTCGGCCGCGGTGAGCACTTCAAGTACTCCAACCTCGCCTACGGCCTGCTCGGGCTGGTCGTCGGCGCCGTCACCGGGGTTCCGTACGCCGAGCACGTGCGGGCCGACCTGCTCGAGCCGCTCGGCCTCGCCGACACGTCGCCCGAGCTCGACGACGCCGTCGCCGGCCGCTGCGTCACCGGGCACAGCGCCCGGAGCCCGCACGACGACCGCCGCCTGCCCGTGGCCCCGACGACGACCGGCGCCCTCGCCGCCGCGACCGGCTTCTGCTCGACCGCGCGCGACCTGGTCCGCTGGGCCGCCGCGCTCTGCGAGGGATCGGACCTCCTGCGGCCCGAGACGCGCCGCCTGCTGCACCGCGACGAGTCGGTCGTCGAGCGGCCGCACGCGCGGGTGCGGCGCTACGGGCTCGGGTTCGAGGCGCGCGAGATCGCGGGACGCCGCGTCCTCGGGCACTCCGGCGGGTTCCCCGGCCAGATCACCCGGACGTGGTTCGACCCCGCCGGCCGCGTCGCCGTGTCGGCGCTGACCAACGCCGTCGACGGGCCGGCGGACGCCATCGCGACCGGGCTGTTCGCGCTCGTCGCGACGGCGCTGGACGGGGCGGACGCGTCAGCCGGGGACGACCTCGACCGGTGGACCGGGCGCTTCGCCAACCTCTGGGGGCTCAGGGACGTCGTCCGCCTCGGCGGGCGCCTGTGGACGATCGACCCGCGCGAGCCGGACCCGTTCGCCGGTGCCGAGACGCTCACCGTCGACGGCGACGTGCTGCGGCCGGAGCCGCACGCGGGCTTCGGGCCTGTCGGCGAGCCGGTGCACGTCCTGCGGGACGACGACGGCACGCCGGCGGCGATCGTCGTCGGGGGCATGACGTCGTGGCGGGCCGAGGACTACGAGCGCCAGCGCCAGACCCACCTCGCCTCGTAGGTTGTGAGCGGACTCTTGGCCCATTCTCGCGACCGAGAATGGGCCAAGAGTCCGCTCACAACGTCAGAGGTCGAGGGGGTCGAGGCGAGGAGCGGGTGCGGGGCGCGGCTCCTCCAGGGTCTCGACGCCGGCCTCGTCCGGCGCGAGCAGGCGAGTGACGGCGTCGTCGAGGTTCGCGCGGACGGCAGCGACGAGGCCGTCGGCGTCCCGTGCCTCGAGGCGCTCGACGATCTCGGCGTGGGAGTCGGCGGCGTCGGCGCGCACGACGTACTCCTCGCTCACCGAGAAGCTGGCGATGCGCACCTCCACGATGAGCGTCGTCATCCAGCGCAGGAGCCACGGGTTGCCGCTCGCCGCGACGAGCGTCCAGTGCACGTTGAGGTCGGCGTCACCCACCCGGCGGGCGTCCTGCGTCGCGCCGGCCGCGACCAGCTCGTCGTGGGCCGACCGCACCGCGGCGACCTGCTCGTCGGTGGCACGCTCGACGGCGAGCCGTGCCGCCGACGTCTCGACGTCCGCGCGCGCCTCGTAGAGCGGGCGGATGCGGTCCCGGCCGATCGTGGTGACGCTGAGGCCACGGCCCGGCGTGGACCGCAGCAACCCCTCCTGGACGAGCCGCTGCGCGGCCTCGCGGAACGGGCCACGGCTCACCCCGAGCTGGCTCGACATCTCGACCTCGCGGATCGGCGAGCCCACCCGCAGCGCCCCGGAGTAGATCGCATTGCGCAGCTCGACGGTGATGAGGTCCACCGTCGAGGGGCGGGTCACCGGCGACAGGAACGGCGCGGTGCCCAGGGGAGCCCGTGAGGCCGGGGGCATCGAATCTCCTCTCCGAAGGTCACGACCCCGCAACGATGTTTGCGGCGTCGAGGCCTCATCATCTCGCGCGAAAGCCCTGCTACCGCGCCTGAGATCGCGATTGTAGACAATCCGATCCGCCGACAGGTTGATTGTCGGATCGTCCGGATGGCCGCTACCGTGTCGGATCGTCCACGAAACCCCAGGCCCGACCGAGCGCCGTGCGCGCCGGGCCACCGAAGGGAGCCACCCCGTGTCGTCCACCAGGACCACGCCCCGCCGCCGCGCGTTCCTCGCTGCCGGATCCGCCGTCACCCTGACCGCTCTCGCCGCGTGCTCGAGCGTGGACGAGGGTGGCGAGGGTGACGCCGCGAGCACGCTCGAGCAGCTGCAGGAGGCCGGCACCATCACCGTCGGCTTCGCCGGCGAGGAGCCCTACAGCTTCGAGGACTCCAGCGGTGAGCTCACCGGCGCCGCCGTCGCGCTCAACGAGGCGGTGTACGCCGAGCTCGGCATCGACACCGTCGAGGGCACGCTCACCGAGTGGGGCTCGCTGATCCCCAACTTGACCGCCGGCCGCGTCGACTCGATCAGCGCCGGTATGTCGATCCTCCCGGAGCGCTGCGAGCAGGCCGCGTTCTCCGAGCCCGAGATCATGTACACCACGGCCTTCCTCGTGCCCGAGGGCAACCC
>JAPSLD010000127.1 GCA_031181105.1 Isoptericola sp.
GTCCTTGAACGAGCCCGTCGGGTTCATCCCCTCGACCTTGACGTAGACCTCGGCACCGGTGCGCTCGGAGAGCGCCGGGGCGGGCACGAGCGGGGTGCCGCCCTCGCCGAGCGTCACGACCTCCCGGGTGAGGTGCGCGGGCAGGCGGTCGGCGTACTCGGCGATCACGCCCCGCCACTGGTTCGCCGGCATGGTCAGACTCCCTCGACTCGCAGTACGGACGTGATCTCGCGGACGGGCTCGAGGTCGCCGAGCGCCGCCACGGTGGCCGACAGCGACGCCTCGCGCGCGGCGTGCGTGGTCAGCAGCAGGCTCGCGACGCCGGTGCCGTCGGCCCCGACGCCGGCGCTCGGCTCCGCCGCGACACCGGCGGGCGGCTCCGCCGCCGTCTGACGGACGGTGTCGATCGAGACACCGTGGTCCGCCAGGACCCCCGCGACCTGCGCCAGGACACCCGGCCGGTCCGCCACGAGGAGCCGCACCTGGTAGCGCGTCACCGCGGCCTCGGCGGGCAGCACGGGCAGCGAGGCGTACGCCGACTCGTGCGGGCCCTTGCCGCCCACGAGCCGGTCCCGCGCGGCGGAGACGAGGTCGCCGAGCACCGCCGAGGCGGTCGGCCGCCCGCCCGCACCCTGGCCGTAGAACATCAGCGGGCCGGCGCCGTCGGCCTCGACGAAGACCGCGTTGAAGGCACCGCGGACCGCGGCGAGCGGGTGGTCGAGCGGGACCAGCGCCGGGTGCACGCGCACCGACACGCCCTCCTCCGTCTGCTCCGCGATGGCGAGCAGCTTGACCGCGTGGCCGGTCCGGCGGGCCCACGCGACGTCGTCGGCCGTGACGGACGTGATGCCCTCCCGGGCGACCTGGTCGATCGAGACCCGCGTGTGGAACGCGAGCGAGGCCAGGATCGCGGCCTTCGCCGCGGCGTCGAACCCCTCGACGTCGGCCGTCGGGTCCGCCTCCGCGTAGCCCAGGGCCTGCGCCTCCGTGACGGCCTCCTCGAGACCCAGCCCGTGCGTCGCCATCTGGTCCAGCACGTAGTTCGTGGTGCCGTTGACGATGCCGAGCACGCGGCGCACGTGGTCGCCGGCGAGCGACTCGCGCACCGGGCGCACGATCGGGATCGCCCCGGCCACGGCGGCCTCGAACGACAGGTCGACGCCCGCGGCGTCGGCGGCCTCGAACAGCGACGGGCCCTGCTCGGCGAGCAGCGCCTTGTTGGCCGTGACGACCGACGCACCGGAGGCGATCGCGCGCCGGATGAGGGTGCGCGCCGGCTCGATGCCGCCCATGACCTCCACGACGAGGTCGGCGTCGTCGACGAGCGAGGCGGCGTCCTCCGTGAGCAGCTCGCGCGGGACGACCGTGCCGACGCCGTCACGCGGCCTGCTCGCGTCGCGCACCGCGATGCCGACGAGCTCGAGCGGCGCGCCGGCGCGGGCCGCCATGTCGTCGGCGTGCTCCAGGAGGGCGCGCGCGACCTGCGTGCCGACGACGCCGCAGCCGAGGAGAGCCACACGGAGCGGGCGGGGGGCGGCCGGGGAGGGGTCGGGCGCCGGTGTCGGGGCAGGCACGGGTCCACCTTCGAGTCGGGGGTGCGCGGGACGGGGCAAGGATAGCCGCGCCGCGCGAGGGGCGACCGCGCCGTCCACCGCGGGCACCGACCACTCCCCCTCGGTCTCGTCGAGCCCCCGGGCGCCCACGGGCGCCGCCGGGCGTCACGATCCGGTCACGGAAACGCCCGGGGCAACTGCGTGGCGCACATCACGCCTATGGTGTGCGTCACACCTTTCACAGTGAGGAGCGTTGTCCGGATGAACCTGCGACGACACAAGTACCTCGGAGCCTTCGCCGCGCTCGGCGTGGTCACGGCAGCCGTGGCCGCGCCTGGCGCCGCGAACGCCGACGAACCCGACGGACCGGCCTACCTGGCGCCGCTCCACGACGCCCCGGCGAGCGACGCGACGACGCTGGTCAACGAGACCACCGGTCGCTGGTTCGTCGAGCTGGCCAGCCCGCCCATCGCCCAGGGCACCGCGAAGGCGCGGATCGCCCGTGAGCAGGCGGCGTTCCGCCAGGCCGCTCGAGCGGCCGGCATCGACTACACCGAGCGCCGGTCGTTCGACACGCTCTTCAACGGCTTCTCGATCGACATGGACAGCTCCCAGCTCGCCGCGCTGCGCAGGACCCAGGGCGTCGCGGCCGTGTACCCGATGGTGTCGCTGTCGGTCCCCGAGCCGCAGCGGGCGTCCGGACCGGACATGGCGACGGCGCTGGGCATGACGGGCGCCGACGTGGCGCAGTCCGAGCTCGGCCTGACCGGCGAGGGCGTCAAGGTGGCCGTCATGGACACCGGCATCGACTACCGGCACCCCGACTTCGGCGGGCCCGGCGACTTCCCGACCGACCGCGTGGCGTACGGCTACGACTTCGTCGGCGACGACTACGACGCCGGATCGCCGGACGCGGCCACGCGCGTGCCTCGCCCGGACGCCGACCCGATGGACTGCCAGGGCCACGGCACGCACGTCGCGGGGATCGTCGGGGCGGACGGCGAGGTCGTCGGCGTGGCGCCCGACGTGACGTTCGGCGCCTACCGCGTCTTCGGGTGCACCGGCTCGACCGAGGCCGACATCATGATCGCGGCCATGGAGAGGGCCCTGGCCGACGGCATGGACGTGCTCAACATGTCGATCGGCTCCGCCTACACCTGGCCGAGCTACCCGACCGCGACGGCATCCGACGCGCTCGTCGACGCCGGCATGGTCGTCGTCGCGTCGATCGGCAACAGCGGCGCCTCCGGGGTGTACTCCGCCGGGGCGCCGGGCGTCGGCGCGAAGGTGATCGGCGTGGGCTCGATCGACAACACCCACTCCCGGGCGAAGTCGGTCGTGGCGAACCCGAGCGGCGAGCAGGTGGCGTACACCGAGCTCGGCGACGTGGCCGCGCCCCCGACGTCGGGCACCACGGACGAGCTCGTGTGGGTCGGGCGCGGCTGCCGCGCGGCCGGCGACGAGCTGCTCGCCGACCCGGCGGGCAAGACGGCGCTGATGGTGCGCGGCGAGTGCAGCTTCGAGGAGAAGTACGCCGCGTCCGCGGCCGCGGGCGCGACGGCCGTCGTCATCGCCAACAACGTGCCGGGCATGTTCAGCGGCGGCGGCGTCGTCGATCGCGGCATCCCGGGCATCGGCATCTCGCAGGCCGACGGCGACGCGTTGCGCGCCCAGCTCGACGCCGGCGAGACGGTCACGCTGACCTGGACCGACGACGAGATCCAGGTCGCGAGCCCCACGGGTGGCGAGAAGAGCTCGTTCAGCTCGTACGGCCTCGCACCGGACCTCTCGCTCAAGCCGGACGTCGCCGCTCCGGGTGGCAACATCTACTCGACCTACCCGCTGGCCAAGGGCGGCCACGCGACCCTGTCCGGGACGTCGATGGCGGCCCCGCACGTCGCGGGCGCGGTCGCGCTGCTGCTCGAGGCGGACCCCGGGCTGGGGGCCACCGAGGCGCGCGACGTCCTGCAGAACACCGCCGACCCGGTGCTCTTCCGTGGCGCCTACGTCGAGACCGTGCACGGCCAGGGCGCCGGCATGATCGACGTGCCCGCCGCCCACGCGGCCACCGCGTCGGTCACGCCCGCCAAGCTGTCGCTCGGTGAGAGCGAGGCAGGTCCGGTGACGACCACCCTGACGGTCGCCAACGCCGGCGACGCCGAGGTCACGTACACCCTGTCGTCGGTCGACGCCCTCGCCACGGGCGGCAGCACCTTCGCGCCGGGTCTCTACACGGCCGAGTCCGGGGTCGAGTTCTCCGCGCCGACCGTCACGGTCCCCGCCGGCGGGTCCGCCGAGGTCGACGTCACGATCACCTCGCCGGGTGCGTCGCAGGAGCTGCAGATGATCTACGGCGGCTACGTCGTCCTGACGGGCGACGACGGCTCCGAGTACTCGGTGCCGTTCGCCGGCTTCGACGGCGACTACCAGGCGATCCGGGCCCTCACGCCCATCGGGTCGGGCGCGGGACAGGTCGACCTGCCGTGGCTCACGCGCCTGACCGCGTGCGAGCAGCTCATCGACCTGGACTGCATCGACCCGGCGGGAACGTACTCGCGGGCCGACGGGGAGACCTTCAGCCTGCGCTGGGTCGACGGGCTGCCCGACTACCCGTACGTCATCGCGCACCTGGCCCACCAGGTGGAGGACCTCGACATCCACGTGGTCGACGACCGGACGGGCCAGCGGTACAACCCGGCGTTCCACGTGGCGTCCGACCTCGGTCCGCTCGGTCGCAGCGGCTCGCCCGGCGGCTTCCAGGCCTTCGTCTGGGACGGCACCGTCACCAAGACGCAGGGCAGCAAGGACGTCACGAGGACCGTCCGGGACGGCGACTACCGCCTCGAGGTCCGCGCGCTCAAGGCCGGCGGCGACCGGTCGAACCCCGCGCACTGGGAGACCTGGACGTCGCCGACGTTCACGATCGACCGCTGACGACGGCCACGGCGCAGGCCGCGCCGCGGTAGTCCAGGGCCCCCGTCCCACCGGTCACCCGGCGGGACGGGGGCCGTCCGGTCTGCGCCCTCGTCAGCCCTCGTCGAGGGCCAGCAGGTCGTCCACGGTCTCGCGCCGCACGAGCAGGCGCGATGCACCGTCGGCCACCGCGACGACCGGCGGGCGGGTGAGCAGGTTGTAGTTCGACGCCATCGACCGGCCGTACGCCCCGGTCGCCGCGACCGCGAGCAGGTCACCGGCACGCACGTCGCCGGGCAGCATGACCTCCTGCACGACGATGTCGCCGCTCTCGCAGTGCTTGCCCACGACGCGGGCCAGCACCGGCTCGGCGGCGGACGCGCGGCTCACGACCTCCGCGTGGTACGCCGCCCCGTAGAGCGCCGGGCGGATGTTGTCGCTCATCCCGCCGTCGACCGAGACGTACGTGCGCACGCGGCCGTCGTCGAGCGCCACGGGCTTGACCGTGCCGACCGTGTAGAGCGTGAGCCCGGCGGGGCCGACGATCGCCCGGCCCGGCTCGATCGAGATGCGCGGCAGGCGCGTGCCGAGCTCGGCGCACACCGCGGCGACGGCGCCCGCGACGTCCTTGGCGATCCTGCCCGGGTCGAGCGGCACGTCGCCGGGCAGGTAGGCGATGCCGTACCCACCGCCGAGGTCGACCTCCTCGACGAGCACGCCGGTCCGCTCCGCGAGCTCGGCCCGCAGGCGCAGCACCACCCGCGCGGCGGCCTCGAAGCCCGCGGGGTCGAGGATCTGGGAACCGATGTGGGAGTGGATGCCCAGCAGGTGCAGCTCGGGGCGGGCGACGACGGCCAGCAGCGCCTGCATCGCGGGCGCGTCGCCGCCGTCGGGCCCCGGCGCGACCGACAGGCCGAACTTCTGGTCCTCGTGCGCGGTCGAGATGTACTCGTGGCCGCCCGCGTGCACGCCCGTGGTCACGCGCACCATGACGGGCGCGACGACCCCGCGCGACGCCGCGAGCGCCGCGACCCGCTCGACCTCGACGAGGGAGTCGACGATGATGCGGCCGACGCCGGCGTCGAGCGCGGTCAGGATCTCGCCGTCGGACTTGTTGTTGCCGTGCAGGCCGATCGCCTCGCTCGGGACTCCCGCGCGCAGCGCGACGGCGAGCTCGCCGCCCGACGCGGTGTCGACGCCGAGCCCCTCCTCGCGCGCCCAGCGCGCCACGGCCACGGTGAGCAGCGCCTTGCCGGCGTAGTAGACGTCGACGCGGGTACCCACCTCGCGGAACGCCGTCTCGAACGCGGTCCGGTACGCCCGCGCGCGAGTGCGGAAGTCGGCCTCGTCGAGCACGTAGGCGGGCGTGCCGTGCTGCGCGGCGAGGTCGCGGACGTCGACGCCCGCCACGTCGACGGCGCCGTCCTCCCGGCGGCGCACGCCGGCCGACCAGGGCACGCCGACCGAGCCGGCCGCCGCGGTCACATGCGCTCCGGGGCGCTGACGCCGAGCAGGCCGAGGCCGTTGGCGAGCACCTGGCGCACGGCGTCGTTGAGCCACAGCCGGGTGCGGTGCGTGTCGGTCACGTCCTCGTCCGGGTACGGCAGGACGCGGCGGTCCTTCTGCTGGTACCAGGTGTGGTAGTCGCCCGCGAGCTGCTCGAGGTAGCGCGCGACGCGGTGCGGCTCGCGCATCTCGGCCGCCTGGGCGACGACGCGCGGGAACTCGTTGAGGCGCCCGAGCAGGGCGGCCTCGGTGGGGTGGTCGAACAGCGACGGGTCGAAGCCGTCGCCGCGCCGCACGCCGCGGTCGGCCGCGTTGCGGTCGACCGCGCAGGTGCGCGAGTGCGCGTACTGGACGTAGAAGACGGGGTTCTCGTTCTTCTGGCTCGCGAGAAGGTCGAGGTCGAGGTCGATGTTCTGGTCGACCGACGACCGGGCGAGCGCGTAGCGCGCGGCGTCCACGCCGACGGCGTCGACGAGGTCGTCGATCGTCAGGACCGTGCCGGCACGCTTCGACATGCGCACCGGCTGGCCGTCCTTGACCAGGTTGACCATCTGCCCGATGAGGATCTGCAGGTTCTTGTGCGGCTCGTCGCCGAACGCGGCGCACACGGCCATCATGCGCCCGACGTAGCCATGGTGGTCGGCGCCGAGCATGATGATGACCTCGTCGAAGCCGCGCTCGCGCTTGTCGAGGTAGTAGGCGATGTCGCCCGCGATGTACGCGGCCTCGCCGTCCGACTTGATGACGACGCGGTCCTTGTCGTCGCCGAACGCCGTGGTGCGCAGCCACACCGCGCCGTCCGCGTCGAAGACGTGCCCTGCCGCGCGCAGGCGCTCGACGGCGCGCTCGACCGCACCGGACTCGTGGAGCGCGTCCTCGTGGAAGTAGACGGCGAAGTCGACCCCGAAGTCGTGCAGCGACTGCTTGATCTCGCCGAACATCCGCTCGACGCCGCGTGCGCGGAAGACCTCCTGCGCCTCGGCGTCCGGCAGGTCCCGGGGGTCCGGCTCGCCCGCGGCGCGGACGTCGGCGAGGACCGCGTCGGCGATCTCGGCGATGTACGCCCCGCCGTAGCCGTCCTCGGGCGCCTCCTGCCCGCGGGCCCGGGCGAGCAGCGACCGGGCGAACCGGTCGATCTGCGCGCCGTGGTCGTTGAAGTAGTACTCGCGGGTCACCTCGGCGCCCGAGGCCTCGAGCACGCGGGCGAGCGAGTCGCCGACGGCGGCCCACCGCACGCCTCCGATGTGGATCGGGCCGGTCGGGTTGGCCGAGACGAACTCGAGGTTGACCTTCGTGCCCGCCTCGGAGTCGTTCGTGCCGTACTCGGCGCCCACCTCGACGATCGTGCGCGCGATCTCTCCCGCCGCCGCGGCGTCGAGCGTGATGTTGAGGAAGCCCGGCCCCGCCACCTCGACCGCCTTGACGCCCGGCGTCGCGCCGAGGCGCGCGGCGAGGTCCTCGGCGAGCGCACGCGGCGTCGTCCCGGCCTTCTTGGCGAGCTGGAGCGCGACGTTCGTGGCCCAGTCGCCGTGCTCGCGCTGCCGCGGTCGCTCCACGTGGACCGACGCCGGGACGGCGTCGGCGGGCAGGGCGAGGGTGCCGTCGGCCACGGCCGAGGCGAGGGCGGCGCTGAGTGCTCGCGAGAGCTCGTCGGGGGTCACCGGGCGATTCTACTAGCGCACGATGTGCCACCCTGGTGCTCGGTGCTGGTAGTCTCGTGCACCGTGCCGACGGCATACGACTCCGGTCTGCCGCGGTGCCCGCGCCTGTAGCTCAGTGGATAGAGCGTCTGCCTCCGGAGCAGAAGGTCGGGGGTTCGAATCCCTTC
>JAPSLD010000128.1 GCA_031181105.1 Isoptericola sp.
ACGGTTCGACGTCTTCGGCGTCCTCGTCCTCGCCTGGATCACCGGCCTGGGCGGCGGGATCCTGCGCGACGTCCTGATCGGCGCCGTCCCGCCCGTCGGGATCTCGAGCTGGCGGCTCGTGGCCACCGCGCTCGCCGCCGGGGTCGTGATCTTCGTGCTGCACCCGGGCCTCGCGCGCATGCGGCGGGCGATCGTCGTGCTCGACGCCGCGGCGCTCGCCCTGTTCGTGCTGCAGGGGACGGTCAAGGCGCTCGATCTCGACGCGGGCGCCCTCGCGGCGGTGGTCGTCGGCGTCCTCACGGCCGTCGGGGGCGGCATCCTGCGCGACGTCCTGGTCGGCGAGGTGCCGCTCGTCTTCGCGGACCGCCAGCTCTACGCGGTCCCCGCGCTGGTCGGCGCCGCGCTGACGGCGGCGCTCTGGGAGGCCGGCCTGCTGGCGCTGTGGTCCGAGATCCTCGTCGTCGTGCTCGTCCTCGGCTTCCGCCTGCTGTCCCTCGCGCTCGGCTGGGTCGTCCCCGGCGTCGGGTCCGGCTGGCCCGGACGCTGGGGCCGGGGCTCGGGCAGGATGTGAGGGTGAGCACCGATCCCACGGCCGCGGCCGCCACACCCACCAGCCCCTCCACCGACCTGCCGGACGACGCCACCGTCGCCGCCCTGCGCGCGCTCGCCGAGGACCTGGCGACCGAGGCCGGCGCGCTCGTGCGCGACGGCCGCCCCGACCGGGTCGAGGTCGCCGCGACCAAGTCGAGCGCCGTCGACCCGGTGACCGAGATGGACCGCGCCTCCGAGGAGCTGCTGCGCGAGCGCATCGCCGCGGCGCGCCCGGACGACGGGATGCTGGGCGAGGAGGGCTCGGACGTGGCCGGCACGAGCGGCCTGACGTGGGTCGTCGACCCGATCGACGGCACCGTCAACTACCTCTACGGCGTCGCCTCGTACGCCGTGTCGGTCGCCGTCGTGGCCGGGCCGCCCGACCCGGCGCGCTGGACCGTGCTCGCCGGCGCGGTGCACTCGGTCGTCGACGGCCGTACCTGGACCGCCGCGCGCGGGCAGGGCGCCACCCGCGACGGCCGGCCGCTGCGGGTCAACCAGCCGGCCGAGCTCGGCGCGTGCCTGGTCGGCACGGGCTTCGGCTACGCCGCGAGCCGCCGCGCGGACCAGGCACGCGTGCTGACCCACGTGCTGCCGCGGGTGCGCGACATCCGCCGCCTGGGCTCCGCCGCGATCGACCTGTGCCTGCTGGCCGAGGGGAGCCTCGACCTCTACTACGAGCGCGGCCTCAACCCGTGGGACCTCGCCGCGGGCGCGCTCGTGGCCGCCGAGGCTGGCGCGGCGGTCACCGGGCTGCGAGGTGAGCCGGCCGGGTCCACCATGACCGTGGCGGGTGCCGCGCCGCGCGTGGCGGAGCTCGTCCGGTTGCTCGAGGAAGCGGGCGCCGACGGCCCCGCAGAGGGCCGCTGAGCAAGAGCGTCGTCGCAGGTGGGGGCCCGTGCGGCGGCACGCGCGCGGGTCATGTTCGCGTACCTCCCGGAAATGGTGCACAATCCGGTGGCCGACCCGGGAACAAAACCCGGCCCGCGAGCATTACCAGCGCGTACCGACACCGATATCACGGAGCGTGACCCCACAGATGGCAACCGACTACGACGCCCCCCGCAAGAACGACGAGGACGTGGAGCAGGACTCGCTCCAGGAGCTCCAGGCGCGTCGTTCTGACAAGAGCTCGGGTGTCGTCGACGAGGACGAGACGGAGGCCGCGGAAGGCTTCGAGCTTCCCGGCGCCGACCTGTCCGGCGAGGAGCTCTCGGTACGCGTGCTGCCTCGTCAGGCCGACGAGTTCACCTGCACGAACTGCTTCCTCGTCCACCACCGCAGCCAGCTGGCCTACGAGAAGAACGGCCAGATGGTCTGCACGGAGTGCGCCGCCTGAGACGCCGGCTCGAAGGCCGCCACGTCCCCGACGTGGCGGCCTTCGTCGTCCCCGCCTCCAGGGCGGCTCAGGCGCGCCCGGACGTGCGCGCCCGCTCGACGGCGGCGACCAGCTCGGCCGGGCGCCGCGTCGACACGATCCAGTAGGGCGTCGGGTCGGCAGGGTCGTCGAGCACGGCCTTGACGCCGGTGCGCGCCCACGCCCGCAGGCACACGTAGGCGCGCGCGTCGAGACGTGGCCCGAGCTCGGCACGCATCCGGTCGGCGTCGGTCAGCGCCGTCACCTCTCCGAGCAGCCGCGCGGGCACGTGCGCCTGGCCGGCGCGCAGCGCGCCGTCGGCCACCTCGACCACGGGGGAGGTGACCGCCAGCGCGACGGCGGTCGCGACGGCGGCGAGCACGCCGACCGCGACCCCGCCCCTCCCCGCGAGCGGCCACAGCGCGATCGCGACGATGACGCCCATGCCCGCCGCACCGAGCCAGCCCCCGGGTCCCGGCAGGACCCGTTCGCGGTAGTCGGGGCCGCTGCTGCTGCGCTCGGTCGGGAGGTCGCTCATGGGCACATCATCGCAGCCGTCTCGGCTACGCTGCCGTGGTGCCTGACTCCCCGAACCGGACCACGACCCCGGACGGCAGCACGGTCGACGTGCTGGTGCGCCTGCTCGACGACGGCATCCCGGCGCCGTCGTACGCCCACCCGGGCGACGCCGGGGCGGACCTCGTGACGACCGTCGACGTCGACCTCCCGCCGGGCGGCAGGGCCGTCGTCCCGACCGGGGTGGCGATCGCGCTCCCGGACGGCTACGCGGCGTTCGTGCACCCGCGGTCGGGCCTGGCGGCGAAGCACGGGGTCACCGTGGTCAACGCCCCCGGCACGATCGACGCCGGCTACCGCGGCGAGATCAAGGTCGTCCTGCTGAACACCGACGCCGCCGAGCCGGTGCGGCTGCGGCGCGGCGACCGGGTCGCGCAGCTCGTGGTCCAGCGCGTCGAGCGGGCGCGGTTCCTCGAGGCCGAGCGGCTGCCGGGCTCGCACCGCGGCGAGGGCGGCTTCGGCTCGAGCGGGGGCTGGACCCCGGCGTCGTAGCGGCGCAGTAGTGTGGAGACGAACGGTCCCGGCGGTCCCGCCGGGCTGGAGCGAGTGAAGGAGATCCCCTGTGGGTCTGTTCCGGCGCAACGCGTCGAAGACGGCGTCCGAGGCGACCGAGCCCGCGTCCCTCCCCTCGGACCCGCCGGCGCAGCCTGCGGCCGAGGGGACCGGTGAGCCGGTGAAGCCGGAGCGGGGCCCGTTCGACGCGTCCCAGGTGACGGCGAAGGGCCCGCGCGTGGACCTCGGCGCGATCTGGCTGCCCGTGCTGCCCGGCCTCGAGCTGCGCATGGAGATCGACAAGAAGACGCAGAAGGTCACGGGGGTCTCCGCCCAGCTCGGCGGGTCCGGTCTGCAGGTCCAGGCGTTCGCCGCCCCCAAGACCGAGGGCATCTGGGACGAGGTGCGCGCGGAGATCGCCACGTCCGTCACCAAGCAGGGCGGCACCGTCGACGACGTCCCCGGCCCGTTCGGCCGCGAGCTGCTCGCGCGGATCCCGGCCAAGGGGCCCGAGGGTCAGTCCGCGGTGCGCCCCGCGCGGTTCGTCGGCGTCGACGGCCCGCGCTGGTTCCTCCGCGGCGTCCTGACCGGGCGTGCCGCCGTCGACGAGGAGGCCGCGAAGCCGCTGGAGTCGGTGTTCGCCAACGTCGTCGTGGTGCGCGACGGCAACCCGCGACCCCCGCGCGACCTGCTCACGCTCACGCTGCCGCAGAAGGCCCGCACGGGCGACGCGCAGGCCGGACCCCAGGACGCCGCGCCCCAGACACCGAGCTTCGACCCGCTCAAGCGCGGGCCCGAGATCACCGAGATCCGCTGAGGGTGCCGACCATGTCGCTGCGCAGCACCGTCCGCCACGCGCTGGCCTCGGCCGACGAGGTGGCGGCCGAGCAGGAACGGTACGAGGCCGCGCTGGTGCGCGGCTGCTCGGCCGTCGCCGACCTCGAGAGCCGGCACCGGGGCAGCGCCACCGGCGTGCTGCGCTCGGTCGTGCTCCGGCCGCGCGAGACGGTACCCACGGTGGAGGCCGAGCTCTACGACGGCTCGGGCTCGCTGGACCTGGTCTGGCTCGGTCGCCGGACGATCTCCGGGATCGAGCCGGGCCGGCGCATCCGCGTCGAGGGCATGGTGTGCGAGGTCGACGGCCGCCGCACCATGTACAACCCGCGCTACGAGCTGCGCCCCAAGGCCGGCGAGTGAGCGCGCCCGACCAGGACCGCCGTGGCGTGCGCGCCGTGGCGGCCGAGAGCTTCTCGTTCGCCGAGGCCGTCGGCGGCGTCCGCGGCGTCGCCGAGGCGGTCGCGCCCGGCCTGGTCTTCGTCGTCGTGTTCGTGGCCACGACGGACCTGCGCGCCGCCCTCGTGGCCTCCGTCGCGGCGGCGCTCGTCGCCGTGGCCGCCCGGCTCGCGCAGCGCACCCCGGTCACGCAGGCGGTGGGCGGGCTGCTCGGCATCGCGGTCGGCGTCTTCTGGGCCTGGCGGTCCGGCGAGGCCGAGGACTTCTACGCCGTCGGGCTGTGGACCAACGCCGTGTACCTCGTGGTCATCCTGGCCTCGATCGTCGTGCGCTGGCCCGTCGTCGGCCTCGTGGTGGAGGCGTTCCGCTCCGGGTTCGTCGACCAGGCGCGCGAGCGCACCCGGGCGGCCGGCGAGCCGGACGCCGACGCCGCGGGCGACGACGCCCGTGCGCCCGGCGCGCCGAGCCCGTTCGCGCCGCTCGTCGCCTGGCGGCAGGACCCCGTGCTCGTGCGGCGCTACACGATCGCCACGTGGTTCTGGGTCGGGCTGTTCGCGCTGCGGCTGGTCGTCAAGGTCCCGCTCTACTTCGCCGGCGACGTCGCCTGGCTCGGGACGGCGCACCTCGTCATGGGCGTGCCGCTGTGGGGCCTCGTGCTGTGGCTCACGTGGGCCGTGGTGCGGCGGCCGCACCCCGCGCAGGCGACCGCCGCCTCCGCCTGAGCCGACCCCGATCCCGATGCCGATCCCGATCCCGACCCCGATCCTGACCTGACCGGCGCGGACGCCCGGTCAGCCCTCGGGGGCCTCCACCGGCTCGGACGGGGGAGTCGGGGGCGCGGTCACGTCCGCGAGCGGCTCCTGCCGGCGCCCGCCCTGGGCGAGCAGCGCCTGGAGCTCGGACTCCTCGGCCTCGCGGCCCGTCACGAGGAGCAGCTCGTCACCCGCCTCGAGCGTGTCGTCGACGCTCGGCGCGATCGGCGCCGTCGAGCGCACGATGCACGCGAGCACGGTGTCGTGCGGCCACGCGACTGCCCCGACCCGGGTGCCGACGAGCGGCGAGTCCTCGGGCAGGGTCACCTCCAGGATGTCCGCGCCGGACTGGTGGAACGTGAAGATCCGGACGAGGTCGCCCACGGCCACGGCCTCCTCGACCATGGCCGTCATGATGCGCGGCGTCGAGACGGCGACGTCCACGCCCCAGGACTCGTCGAACATCCACTCGTTCTTCGGGTTGTTCACCCGGGCCACGGTCCGCGGCACGCCGAACTCCGTCTTGCACAGCAGCGAGAACACCAGGTTGACCTTGTCGTCGCCCGTCGCGCCCACGACGACGTCGGCGCTCTCGACGTCGGCGCTGGCGAGCGAGGACAGCTCGCACGCGTCGGCGAGCAGCCAGTCGGCGTCCGGCACCTGCGCCACGCGCATCGCGGCGGGGCTCTTGTCGACCAGGACGACCTCGTGGTCGTGGGCGAGCAGCTCCCGGGCGATCGAGCGCCCGACGGACCCCGCGCCGGCGACGACGACCCGCATCAGTCCTCCTCCTCGCGCGGCGCGTGCGTGAGCGTCCGCTCCACGGCGGCCGCGTCGTCGACGTCCATGAGCACGTGCAGCACGTCGTTCTCCTGCAGCACGCTCTCGGAGGTGACCAGGATCCCCTCGGTGTAGCGGGACAGGAAGGCGACCCGCGCGCCCGTGGCGGCCTCGATGCGGCCCACGGACAGGCCGGTCCAGGCGGGGTGGTAGTCGACCTGCGCGAGCCGGACCTGCCCCGACGGGTCGCGGTACTCGTCCGTGGCCCCCAGCGGCAGCATGCGCCGCAGCACCTGGTCGGCGGTCCACCGGACGGTCGCCACGGTCGGGATCCCGAGCCGCTGGTAGATCTCGGCGCGCTCCGGGTCGTAGATCCGCGCGACGACCTTCTCGACGCCGTAGGTCTCCCGGGCGACGCGCGCCGCGAGCACGTTCGAGTTGTCGCCGTCGGACACCGCCGCGAACGCGTACGTGTCCTGGATCCCGGCCTGGGCGAGCGTGTCGCGGTCGAAGCCGACGCCGGTGACCTTCTGGCCGGCGAAGTCGGACGGGAGCCGCCGGAAGGCGTCCGCGTTCTGGTCGATGACGGCCACCGAGTGCCCGCGGGACTCGATCGTCTGGGCGAGCGTGGCTCCCACGCGGCCGCAGCCCATGATCACGAAGTGCACGACCAGAACGCTATACCTCCCGGTGGGCAGGCGCCGTCCCGCGCGTCGCGCGCCCGGCGCGGCGCCGGGACCGGCCCGCGGGCATAGCATGGGTCGACGTGTCGGACATCGCGGATGCCGCCAAGCGCCTGCTGCTGGGACGCCCCATGCGCAGCGGGAGCGAGGGCCGCAGAACACTGCCGAAGCGGATCGCCCTGCCGGTCTTCGCCTCGGACGCCCTCTCCTCCATGGCGTACGCGCCGGACGAGATCCTCCTCATGCTCGCCGTGGCGGGGCTCGCTGCGACGACGGTGTCCCCGTGGGTCGGGCTCGGCGTCGTCGTCGTGCTCCTCGTCGTCGTCGCCTCGTACCGCCAGAACGTGCGCGCGTACCCGTCGGGCGGCGGCGACTACGAGATCGCGACGACCAACCTCGGGCCCACGGCGGGCGTCGGGGTCGCGTCCGCGCTCCTGCTCGACTACGTCCTGACGGTCGCGGTGTCGTTGTCGTCCGGCGCCCAGTTCGCGGCCACGATCGTGCCGTTCGTCCGCGGCCACGAGGCGGGGACCGCCGTCGTGCTCGTGTTCTTCCTGACGCTGCTCAACCTGCGCGGGGTGCGCGAGTCGGCGCGCGCCTTCGCCGTCTCCGTGTACCTGTTCATGCTGCTGATGGGCGCGCTGGCCGTCACGGGCGCCGTGCGGCACCTGTCCGGGACGCTGCCGCAGGCGCAGAGCGCGCAGTATGACGTCGTGCCCGCGACCGGGTTCGAGGCCGGGCTCGTCGGCGTCGCCGGAGCGTTCCTGGTGGCGCGCGCGTTCGCCTCCGGCGCCGTCGCCCTGACGGGCGTCGAGGCCATCAGCACGGGCGTGCCGGCGTTCCACAAGCCGCGGGCCCGCAACGCCGCGCGCACGCTCGCGCTCCTCGGCCTGATCTCCGCGGCGACGCTCATGATGGTCCTGCTGCTCGCGCGCGCGACGGGCATCAGGTTCGTCGAGGACCCCGACTCCCAGCTCTCGCTCGACGGTGGTCCGGTGCCCGACGACTACGTCCAGCACCCGGTGCTCGGGCAGCTGGCGGAGACCGTGTTCGCGGGCTTCGCGCCCGCCGCCGTCGCCGTCGTCGTGGTGACGTTCGTGATCCTGCTCATCGCGGCGAACACGTCCTTCACCAGCTTCCCGGTGCTCGGCTCGATCCTCGCCAAGGACGGCTACCTGCCGCGCCAGCTGCACACGCGCGGCGACCGGCTCGCGTTCTCCAACGGCATCGTGACCCT
>JAPSLD010000129.1 GCA_031181105.1 Isoptericola sp.
CCTCGGCGGGCAGGCCGAACATCGCGGGGTCGGGCGCCGGCTGGTCGAGGTAGTCCTCGGGCAGCGGCGCGGGGTACATGACGAGCTGGATGAACTTGGCCATCGCCGGGCCGAAGCCCTCGCGGTGATACGTCTCGACGATGTCGGCCTGCGCACGGAGGGCGACGTCGCGGTCCGGGAGCAGCGCGGTCAGCGGCGGCTCGTGCGCCACCAGCGTGCGGACCTCGTCGGGGTGGTCCACGATCCACGCGAGCGAGTTCACCGCTCCCCCGCTCGACGCGAACACGTCGACCGGGCCGAGACCGACGGCCTGGACCACCCGGTGGTAGTCGTCGGCATGAGCCTGCGTCGACACCACGCCGTCGGCCGCGAGCGTGCTGCGCTCGGTGCCGCGCGGGTCGTACGTGATCACCACACGGTCGGTGAAGTGCGACGCCAGCTGCACGAAGCCGTCGGCCGCCATCGGCGAGCCCAGGACGAACAGGGGCAGCTGGTCGGTCGGAGTCTCGGGCTCGCGCACGTCGTACGTGAGGACGGCACCGGGCACGTCGAGGGTGAGAGTCTTCGGCTCGGTCATGATGGCTCCTTCGTCGGGTCGCGTCGCAGGTGAAGACGCCGCGCGACGGCGGAACTCATCGGTCGCGACGCGTCCGCGAGGTGGGGGTGATACGTATGGATCGACGCCGACGAAACGAGGGACACTGTGTCCGTGTCCGTCCCACCCACGAGCCGCGACGTCGCGCGCCTCGCCGGAGTCTCCCAGACGACGGTGTCCTATGCCCTGACCGGCAAGGGGACGATCTCGCCCAAGACCCGCGAGCACGTCTTGCAGGTCGCCGCGTCCATCGGCTACCGCCCGAACCTCGCCGCACGGTCCATGCGCACGCGCCGCTCCGGCCGGCTCGCGGTCGTCACGGGCGTCGCGATCGACAACCAGATCCGCATGCTCACCGGAGCGGGCGAGGTCGCGAGCGGTGCCGGCTACGTCATGGAGACCCACAATGTCGACGGGACGTCGGAGGACCGGACCGAGAGAGTGCTCGATCTCGCGGCAGGCGGCCAGTACGAGGGGATCCTGACCTTCGTCCCGGTGCTGCCCACGGCGCTCTCCCCAGGAGAGGGCTCACCTCCGGTCGTCGCCGCGACAGCCTTCGACGAGGAGATGCACACGCTCGGGGAGCTCGCCGACGCGGCGCTGGTCGAGACCTTCATCTCGTCGCTCGTCGTGGCCGGCCATCGTCGGTTCATGCACGTGGCCGGCTCTGAGCAGTACGCCTCCGGCCGTGCTCGTCGCGAGGTGTATCTCGCCACCGTCGAGCGCCTCGGTGTCGAGTCGATCGGCACGCTGGGGGGCGAGTGGTCCGCGGAGTCCGGCAGGCAGGCCGTGCTCTCGTTGCCGGAAGACGCCCCACCCCTCGCCGTCGTCGCGGCCAACGACCTGCTGGCCGTCGGAGTCCTGCGCGGCGCCGCCGAGCGCGGGTGGTCCGTGCCGGGCGACCTCGTCGTGACAGGCTGGGACAACGCTGAGTTCGGGTCGTACACGACGCCCACGCTGACGACCGTCGCCGTGGACTTCCGCGAGGCCGGGCGCCGCGCCATGCGTCAGCTCGTCGCGGCGCTGCACGGTGAGCCGCCGCCGGACACCGCGGCACCGCTCCAGCGCATCGTCTGGCGGGAGTCCACCGGCGAGGTCCCCCTCCCGACCTCCTGAGGCGCCCACGGCGAGCCCGTCTCTCGGCTGCGTCGCCGAACCTCGGACCGCGTTCTCCCCCGCACTGTTGACAACAGACCGGCCTCGCCTCCACCATGGTGATTCGTATCAGTGATACGTATCATGCACGTCCCTCGCAGGACCGTGTCACAGACCTCAAGGAGGAGGTGGTCCATGTCCGTCGCCGAGCTGCAACAGCTGGCCAGACGTTCCTCGCGGGCTCGCGCGCCACAGCCCACCCCGGACAACAAGGCGGCACTCGCCTTCCTGGCACCGTGGGTGCTCGGCGCCGCCGCGCTGACCCTGGGCCCGATCATCGCGTCCCTGTATCTCGCGTTCACCGACTACAACCTGCTGCAGAACGCGAGCTGGGTCGGCTTCGCCAACTTCGAGCGCATGCTCACCGACACGCGGCTGCACCAGGCGCTGGTCGTCACCTTCGTCTACGTGATGGTCGGGGTCCCCGGCCAGCTTCTCGTGGCGCTCGGGCTCGCGCTGCTGCTGGACCGCGGGCTGCGGGGCCGGGCGATCTACCGCTCGGCCTTCTACCTGCCCAGCCTGCTGGGAGCCTCCGTGGCGATCGCCGTCCTGTGGCGCCTCGTGTTCGGCGGCTCCGGTCTCGTCAACGGGATGCTCGGCCTGGTCGGCATCCACACCACGACGAGCTGGATCGGCAACCCCGACACCGCCCTGGGGACGATCATCCTGCTGCACATCTGGACGTTCGGGTCGCCGATGGTGATCTTCCTAGCCGGCCTGAGGCAGATCCCGGTCGAGCTCTACGAGGCCGCCGCCACCGACGGCGCGGGCCCGTGGCGCCGGTTCCGCGCGATCACGCTGCCGCTGCTCACGCCGATCATCTTCTTCAACCTGGTGCTGGCGATCATCAACTCGTTCTCGTCGTTCACGCAGGCGTTCATCGTCTCGGGGGGATCAGGCGGACCGTCCGACTCGCTGCTCTTCTACACGCTCTACCTCTACCAGGAGGGGTTCTCTTCCTTCCGCATGGGGTACGCGTCGGCGCTCGCCTGGCTGCTCGTCCTGATCATCGGCGTGCTCACCGCCGTCAACTTCTGGCTCTCGAAGCGCTGGGTGCACTATGACAACTGAGTCCACGACCCGACCCGTACCGCTCCGCCCCACCGAGTCCGTCGAACCCGCATCACCCGACGTCGCCCGACGGCGCTCCGACGGCCGCCCGGTCGGGCTCCTGCTCCGCAGGAGCGCGAAGCACGCGCTGCTGGTGCTGGGAGTCCTCACCACGCTCTACCCGGTGCTGTGGATGGTGGTGAGCTCGCTGCGGCCGGACGGCCAGATCTTCGGCAACCCCTCGCTCCTGCTGACGACCTTCCACGTGGAGAACTACAGCTACGGGTGGACGGCGCTCGGCAGGCCCTTCGGCGCGTACCTGCTCAACTCCGGCGTCGTCGTGCTCGGCTCGATCATCGGCAACCTGGTGAGCTGCTCGATGGCGGCCTACGCCTTCGCCCGGCTTCGCTTCCGGTTCCAGCGACCCGCCTTCGCCTACATGCTCGTCACGATCATGCTGCCCGTGCACGTGGTGATCGTGCCGCAGTACATCCTGTGGGCGCAGGCGGGCCTCGTGAACTCGTTCTGGCCGCTCATCATCCCGAAGCTGCTCGCCACCGACGCGTTCTTCATCTTCCTCATGGTCCAGTTCATCCGCGGGCTTCCCCGCGAGCTGGACGAGGCCGCTCGCATCGACGGCGCGGGGCACGGCCGGATCTTCTTCCAGATCATCCTGCCGCTGATGAAGCCGGCACTGGCCACCACGGTGATCTTCACGTTCATCTGGACCTGGAACGACTTCTTCTCCCAGCTCATCTACCTGACCGACCCGCAGCTCTACACCGTCCCGATCGCGCTGCGCTCGTTCATCGACGCGCAGTCGTCGTCGTCGTTCGGCGGGATGTTCGCGATGAGCGTCGTCGCCATCGTGCCCCTCGTCCTCGCATTCGCCCTCGGTCAGAAATACCTGGTCCAGGGCATCGCCACCACCGGGCTCAAGTGAGCCTCCGTACACGAAGGATCAACCCATGACGAACCGCATCCGTCGTACCGCCGCCGGCGCCGCCGCCGTGGCCGTGACCCTGACGCTCACTGCGTGCGGCGTGGCGCAGTCCCAGGGGTCGACCGAGCTCAGCGACGAGCCCGTCACCCTGCGCGTCACCTGGTGGGGCGGCGACGCCCGCCACGCGCGCACCCAGCAGGTGTTCGACCTGTTCGAGGAGAAGCACCCCAACATCACGATCGAGCCGGAGTTCTCGGACTGGAGCGGCTACTGGGAGAAGCTGGCGACCGCCACCGCGGGGGGCAACGCGCCCGACGTCATCCAGATGGACCAGGTCTACCTCGCCTCGTACGCCTCCCGTGGCAGCCTCGCCGACCTCGGCTCCCTCTCCCAGCTCGACACCTCGGCCCTGGAGCAGCCCGTGCTGGACATGGGCACGTGGAACGACACCCTCTACGCGATGCCGATCTCGACCACCTCGACGGGTCTGCTCGTGAACACGGACCTGGTCGAGGAGGTCGGCGCTCCGCTGCCGGACACCTCGACCTGGAGCTGGGACGAGTTCGAGTCCTGGGCCAAGGAGGTCACCGAGAAGTCGCCCGGCGACACGTTCGGCACCGGCATCATGACCAACGAGTTCTCGCTGCAGCTCTACGCCCGCCAGCACGGGGACCAGCTGTTCTCCGAGGACGACATCGTGATCGAGCCGGAGACGCTGGCCGACTACTTCCAGCGCGCACTCGACTGGACCTCGGGCGGGGCGGCAGCACCGGCATCGCTCACGGCCGAGAGCGCGAGCCTGCCGCTCGACCAGACCCCCTTCGCCAACGGGAAGACGGCGGCGATCTTCACGCCGTCGACGATGATCACTGCCTACGCGGCGGCCATCGATGCCGAGCTCGAGCTGGTGCCGCTCCCGACCCCCGACGAGGACACCACGAAGTACGACTACTTCAAGCCCGGCATGTACTGGTCGGTCTCGTCCAAGTCCGAGCACCCCGCAGAAGCGGCGCTGCTCATCGACTTCCTCGTCAACGACCCCGAGGCGGCCAAGATCATCGGCACCGAGCGCGGCATCCCGGCCAACGCCCAGACGCTCGAGGACCTCGGCGAGGACCTCACGACCGAGGAGCGCAAGGCCGCCGACTTCGCCGAGCAGCGCAAGCCCCACCTGGGCGAGGCGCCGGCGATCGTGCCGAACGGCGCCTCGGACATCGAGACGATCCTCTCGCGCTACCTGCAGGACGTCATCTTCGAGCGACAGACGCCGATCGACGCGGCCGACGCGCTGATCGCCGAGGTGCAGAGCTCCATCGAGGCCGCCAAGTGACCGGAGGAAACGTGCTCAAGATCGGGATCATCGGGACCGGCGGCATCGCCGGTGCCCACGTGGCCGGCTACCTGCGGTTTCCGCAGGAGTGCGAGATCGTCGCCCTGTGCGACGTCGCGCCCGGCAAGGCCGCAGCACGGCGCGCCGAGCTCGGCCTCACGTCGGCGCGGACGTACGAACGGGTCGAGGACATGCTCACCGCCGAGGAGCTGGACCTCGTCAGCATCACCACGCCGCCGTCCACCCACGCCGAGCTCACGATCGCCGCGCTGCGCGCCGGCGTCGACGTGCTCGTCGAGAAGCCCATGGCACCGTCGCTCGAGGAGTGCGACGCGATGATCGCGGCCGCCACCGAGAACGACCGGATCCTGTCCGTCGTCGCGCAGAACCGCTTCCGTGACGACATGGCCACCCTGAAGGAGGTGCTGGACTCGGGGCTGATCGGTCCCCTCTCCCATGCACAGGTCTCCTCGGCCTGGTGGCGCGGCACCGCCTACTACGACCTGTGGTGGCGAGGAACGTGGGAGTCGGAGGGCGGTGGGTGCACCCTCAACCACGCGATCCACCACCTGGACCTCACGCTCTGGATGCTCGGCGCGCCCCGCGCCGTCACGGCGGTGCTGACCAACGCCCAGCACGAGAACTCCGAGGTGGAGGACCTGTCGGTGGCCGTCCTGCAGTACGACCGGGCGCTCGCCGAGGTGACCAGCTCGGTGGTGCACCACGGTGAGGAACAGGCGATCGTCGTGCAGGGCCGCCACGCGCGCGTCTCCCAGCCGTGGAAGGTCGTGGCCGACGCCGCCGAGCCCAACGGCTTCCCCGCCCCGGGTGGCGACCCAGCACGGGTCGCAGCGATCGAGGACCTTGCGGCGTCGCGCCGTCCTCTGGAGCACGTGGGCCATGCCGGGCAGGTCGGCGACATGCTCGCGGCCGTGCGCGACCGCCGTCCCCCCGCCGTCGACGGCACGGACGGGCGCCGCGCGATCGAGCTCGTGACCGCGATCTACGAGTCGGGTATCGAGCGACGCACGGTCGACCTGCCGCTGCAGGCCGACGACCCGTACTACCGCGCAGGCACGCTCGTCGAGCGGGCCCCGCACTTCTTCGACAAGACGACGGCGGCGGCCGACCTGCCCGGCGCGATCACCGTCGGCAGCAGCTCTGCCACCGACCACTGAACCGTCCCGCGAGAACAGGATCAGAGATCTCATGACGACGACCAGCGGCGCCGCCTATGCGCCCGATCCGGTGCCGGCCCCCGTGGTGGGACCGGGCGACTTCGTCTTCGGCGCGGCGCGCCTCGACCACGGGCACATCTACGGGATGTGCGAAGGGTTGGCCGCCGCCGGCGGGACGCTCAAGTGGGTCTACGACCCCGACCCCGCGAAGGTCGAGGCGTTCCGTGCACGGTTCCCCGACGTACGCGTCGCCCGCAGTGAGGACGAGGTGCTCGACGACGACGAGGTGCGTCTCGTCGCCGGGGCGGCGATCACGTCCGAGCGGTGCGCGCTGGGCCTGCGCGTCATCGAGGCGGGCAAGGACTACTTCACGGACAAGGCGCCGCTGACCACCCTCGGGCAGCTCGAGGCGGCACGGGAGGCGACCGCGAGGACGGGGCTCAAGTACGCCGTCTACTACTCGGAACGGATCCACGTCGAGGCCGCAGTCCTGGCGGGCCAGCTCATCGATCAGGGGGCGATCGGCCGCGTCCTGCAGGTCGTCGGCCTCGGCCCGCACCGCCTCGGCACCGGCCGTCCCGACTGGTTCTTCGAGAAGGACAAGTACGGCGGCATCCTGTGCGACATCGGCAGCCACAACTTCGAGCAGATGCTCCACTTCGCCGGTGCCAAGGACGCCTCGGTGACGCATGCCGCGATCGCGAACTACGACCACCCGGAGCACCCGGGCCTCGACGACTTCGGCGAGGCCGGCATCGTCATGGACAACGGCGCGACGGGTTACTGCCGGGTCGACTGGTTCACCCCGGACGGCCTCAGCACGTGGGGTGACGGTCGCACGTTCGTCCTGGGCACCGAGGGGTACCTGGAGCTGCGCAAGTACGTCAACGTCGGCACCGACGACGGCCCGGGTCACGTGTTCCTCGTCGACGGCAAGGGCGAGCACCACCTCGTCGCGGACGGGAACGTGGGCTACCCGTTCTTCGGCCAGCTGATCCTCGACTGCCTCGAGCGCACGGAGACGGCGATGACCCAGGAGCACGCCTTCAAAGCCGCCGAGCTGAGCGTCCGCGCGCAGCAGACGGCGAGGGTGCTCACGCCGTGAGCCCGAGCCTGAGGAGCCGAACCGCATCGCGAAGCGGCCGGTCGAGACGAGGCTGACAACGAGCCGCGGCGGACGCCGCTACTTGTCGTCGTCGGGACCGTCGAGGTCGTCGTCCTCGTCGTCGTCGAGCGCGAACGACCCGCCGAAGTGGACGTCGTCGGGCTCGACGCCGAGGCCGTCGGCGATCTGCAGCCGGATCTTCTCCGCCATGGTCACGCCCTTGGACTTGCGCCGCATCGACCGGTAGGTCTCGGCGTCGACGCCGAACGACGTCTGCGTCCAGGCGTCGAACGCCCGCTCGTACTCCGCCGTCGGACCCTCGA
>JAPSLD010000130.1 GCA_031181105.1 Isoptericola sp.
TTCCCCCGGGGCGGCGCCCTGCCGGGCCGGACGCGCCTGCGTATGCTGCGGGCATGCGCGGCATCGTGGTTGGCGTCAAGGGGTCGGTCGAGTCCGACGAGGCCCTCGACTGGGCGCTCGCCGAGGCCGCCACGCGCGGCGTGCCCCTGACCGCGGTGCTCGCGGCGCCGCGCGGCGCGCCCGACGCGCTGGAGCGCCGCCAGGCCGACGCCGAGGCCGCGCTCGCCCGTGCCCGCGAGCGCACGGGATCCACCGTCCCGGCGTCCGCCGCCGTCGTCCAGGGCCATGCCGCCGACGCGCTGCTCGAGGCGAGCGCCGACGCCGACATGCTCGTCCTGGGCCGGCGCGACCGGCGGCGCCTGGGCCGGCTCGTCCTCGGCTCTGTCTCCTCGCGCGTGGTCGAGCACGCGAGCGTCCCGGTGACGGTCGTACGGCACCACGACGTCGCCGGCGAGCGCGACACCCCCCAGGAGAACGAGGGCCCCCCGACGGTCGTCGCGGGCGTGGACACCTCACCCCCGAGCCTGGCGGCGCTGCGCCACGCGGGTGCGGTCGCGGCTCGGTCCGGCGCCGTCCTCGAGGCGGTCTTCGCCTGGCAGATCACGACGCTCGCGCCGCTGCCCGGGTCGTGGGGCTGGGCGCCGCCGCTCGACGAGTACGAGCGGTTCGCCCGCGAGTGCCTCGCCGCGGCGGTCGAGCGGTCCGGCGTCGACCTGCCCGCCGAGCGGCTGCGCCAGCGCGTGGAGCACGGCGCGCCGGCGCACGTGCTGCTCGAGGCGTCGCACTCGGCGGAGCGTCTCGTCGTCGGGGCGCGGGGCCTGGGCGGCTTCGAGCGCCTCGTGCTCGGCTCCGTGAGCCGGCAGGCGCTCGACTACGCCAGCTGCCCGGTGACGGTCGTCCGCCGCTGACCGCGGCGCCCGGCGCGGAGGAGGGGAGGTCTCGTCATGCCCCTTGCCGTGCCACCGCCGCGCTCAGCCCTGCACGACGACGAGCCCCAGGTTCTCGACCAGCACCGCGGCCTGTGCCGCGTCGACGGTCGCGCCGTCGAGCAGCGCGGCACGGGGGTCGAGCGCCGACAGGTCGCTCCCGCGCAGGTCGGCGCCGCGCAGGTCGACGTGCCCGAGCTCGGCGCCCGAGAGGTCGAGCCCCACCAGGACGGCGTCGCGGGCGCGGGCCTCGGTGAGGTCCGCCTCCCGCAGGCGGGCGCCCTCGAACCGCACGCCGCCCAGGTCGGCCCGGCGCAGGCCGACGAACGACCAGTCGCCGCGGTCGACCCGCACGAGGTCGAACCGGCAGTCGTCGAAGGTCGAGCCCACGAGCTTGCACCGCTCGAACCCGGCGTCGAACAGGTTGCACCGCTGGAACCGGCAGCTCGTGAAGGCGCACTCCGTCCAGCTCGACGCGTTGAACCGCACGCCGCGGAACGTGCACCGGGTGAACGTCGCACCCGTGGCCAGCGCCTCGGTCAGGTCGACGTCGACGAGCTCGACGCCCTCGAGCACCTCGCCCGACAGGTCGCGGCCGTACCAGTCCTCGCCCCGGACGGTGCGGTCCAGCTCCTCGGCTCCCATACCCGCGCACGCTACCGTCGTCGGCCGCGGGGCAGACTGTGCCCATGACGACCACCCGGCCGGCCGGCCTGCTGCTCACCCCCGGTGCGGGGGCGACCCGGGACCACCGGGCGCTCGTCGCGGTCGACGGCGCGCTGGCGTCGCTCGACCCGCCCGTGGCCGTCGAGCGCGTCGACTTCCCGTACCGGGCCGCCGGCCGGCGGATGCCGGACCGCCCGCCCGTCGCCGTCGCGCACGTGCGGGCCGAGGCCGAACGGCTCGCCGGGGCGCTCGGCGTCGCCACCGGGAGGCTGCTGCTCGGCGGGCGGTCGTACGGCGGCCGCATGTGCTCGATGGCGGTGGCCGAGGGCCTGCCCGCCGCGGGTCTCGTGCTGCTCAGCTACCCGCTGCACCCGCCCGGCAAGCCGGAGCGGCTGCGGGTCGAGCACTTCGACCGGCTCCGGGTACCGGTCCTGTTCGTCTCGGGCGACCGCGACCCGTTCGGCACGCCGGAGGAGCTGGCCCACCACGCGGCGGCGATCCCCGGCCCGGTCACGCACGTGACGCTGCCGGGCGCGCACGACCTCAAGGGACGCGACGACGACGTCGCCGCGGCCGTGGTCCGGTGGGTCCAGGACCTCTGACACCGCGAGCCGGCCGGCCGCCGGGTACGGCGTTGCCGATGCTCAGCGACCGCCGGCCGGTGCCTCGGGGTACTCGGCCGGGGTCTTCTCGAGCTCGATCGCGATCTCCCGGCGCCCGGCGAGGACGTGGGGGCGCTCCTCGTCGCGCTGGCGCAACGCGTCCGCCTGCAGCTCGGGCGACAGGTGGTCCCAGAAGAGCGTCCCGTCGAGGTGCTGCGCCTCGTGGATGAAGCAGCGGGCGAGGTAGCCCGTCGCGGTGAGCTGGACGGGACCGCCGTGCTGGTCGACGCCCCGGACCGTGGCCGCGCCGGGCCGCTCGAGGGGCTCGTAGGCGCCCGGCAGGGACAGGCAGCCCTCGTCCTCCGTCTCGGGCGGCGCGTCGGCGTCGACCTCGAGCTCCGGGTTGACGACGTGCCCGACGTGCCGGTCTCCGTGCTCGTCCGTCAGGTCGTAGACGAACACGCGCAGGTCCACGCCGACCTGCGGCGCGGCGAGGCCCACACCCTCGGCGACCTCCATCGTGGCGAACATGTCGTCCACGAGCCGGGCGAGCTCCGGCGTCGAGAACTTCGTGACCGTGCGCGCGGGCGTGTGGAGCACGGGCTCCCCCATCTCGGTGATCCGCAGCACCCGGCCGCGGCGCGCCTCCGGCGTCTGCGCCGGGTACGGGTCGACCGGCTCCCCGAGCAGGTACGTCACCGGCCTGCGGCGTCCGAAGGTCCAACCCATGCGGCCGAGCCTACCGGCCGGCCGCCCGGCGCCCCGCCGACGGCGGGTGCTCGCCTCGCGCGGCGAGCACCCGCCGTGCGGGCGATCCTGACCGCAGGAGGTGACCGCCCGTGCCCGCTCGTACCTCGCCCGACCGACCCGGCGCCCAGGAGTGGGTGCCCGAGGGGGCCGGCGTCGACACCCTGGCCGAGGCCGCGCACGGCTGCCGCGGCTGCGAGCTGTCGGGGCCGGCGACGCAGGTGGTGTTCTCCTCCGGCCCCGACGACGCCGAGGTCGTCCTCGTCGGCGAGCAGCCGGGCGACCGCGAGGACCGCGAGGGCGAGCCGTTCGTCGGCCCGGCCGGGCGCGTGCTCGCCGACGCGCTCGAGGCCGCCGGGGTCGACCCGGAGCGCGTCTACGTGACGAACGCGGTCAAGCGCTTCCGCTTCACCGAGCGGCGGGTGCCGTCGTCGTGACGACGCACCCCTCGGCGCTGCTGCGCCTGCGCGACCGGTCCGGCTGGGACGTGGCGTTCGGGTCGCTCGTGGCGGACCTGCGCACCGCCGCCGACGCCGCCCGCTGAGGCGGACGCCGCGTCATACCCGGGGCGGACGGGCGGCGCCGCCAGATCCGCTCGCGGTCCGACGCGCGGCGGGCACGCGGGGTGCGACCGTGCCGGTATGACACCGATCCTGCGCGCCCGGGACCTGACCATGCGCTACCCCAGCGGCTCGTCGCCCGCCCTCGACGCCGTCGACCTCGACATCCTGCCCGGCGAGTCCGTCGCGATCATGGGGGCGTCCGGCTCGGGCAAGACCACGCTCCTGCACTGCCTCGCGGGCATCGTGCGCCCGACGAGCGGGACCGTCACGTTCGCGTCCGGCACCGGCCCCGTGCAGGTGGAGTCGCTCGACGACGCCGGGCGCGCCCGGCTGCGGCGCGAGGAGCTCGGCTTCGTGTTCCAGCAGGGGC
Source organism: Isoptericola sp. (assembly GCA_031181105.1). Lineage (GTDB taxonomy): Bacteria > Actinomycetota > Actinomycetes > Actinomycetales > Cellulomonadaceae > Isoptericola. The sequence continues at coordinate 3,875 of JAPSLD010000130.1, forward strand.
TGCTGCTCAACGAGCTCACGGCTCTCGAGGACGTGGCGGTCGCGCGGATGCTCGCCGGGGTGCCGCGCGCCCAGGCGGAGGCCGAGGCGGGGCAGTGGCTCGCGCACCTCGGCCTGGCCGGGATGGAGCAGCGCCGCCTCGGCGAGCTGTCGGGCGGGCAGGCGCAGCGCGTCGCGATCGCCCGGGCCCAGGTGGGCGGAGCCCGGCTGATCTTCGCGGACGAGCCGACGGGGGCGCTCGACTCCGCCACGTCCGTGGAGGTGCTGGACCTCCTCCTCGACGCGGTCCGGCAGGGCCGCACGCTCGTCGTCGTGACGCACGACGCCGACGTCGCGGCGCGCTGCGCGCGGACCGTCGTGCTGCGCGACGGTCGCGTCGTGTCGGACTGGGCGCCCGCGGCCGCATCCGCCGGGGTCTCGCGGTGAGCGGCCTGACGACGGCCCTGCGGCTCGCCCCGCTGTTCGCCCGCCGCCGCGACGGCGACCGGCTGACGGTCGCCCTGCCCCTCGCGTCCTTCATGGTGGTCACGGCCCTCGTCGAGCTGGTGGTGGGCGGGGCGCAGGCCTTCTTCCGGTGGGACGACGACCTCGGCGGCACCTACCAGCTCCTCGCGGTGGTCGCGCTGGTGCTGCTGCTCGTGCCGCTCGCGACGGTCGGCGCCTCGGCGGCCCGGCTCGCCGCCCGGCGCCGGGACGAGCGCCTGGCGTCCCTGCGGCTGCTCGGCGCGACCACCGGCACCGTGACGGCGCTGACCGTCCTGGAGGCGGCGGCGACCGCGTTCGTCGGCGCGGTGCTCGGCACGGCGCTGTACGGCGCGACGGCGCCCCTGCTCGGGCTGCTGCACTTCCGCGGCGCCGCGCTCGGGTCGCAGGTGTGGCTGCCGTGGCTCTGGTTGCCGGTCGTGGTGCTCGGCGTGACGCTGCTCGCGGCCGCGAGCGCCGTCGCCGGGCTGCGCGCCGTCGTCGTGACCCCGCTCGGCGTGCGCACCCGGCAGCGGGCGGGCCGCGCGCACTGGGTGCGCGCGGTGGTCGCGCTGGTGGTGCTCGCGGTCGGGAGCCTGCTCGTCCAGTCGCTGGGGATGCTCGGCTCGGCGGGTGGCGTGGTCGCGATCGTCGTGGTCCTGGCGGTCGCGTTCGGCGGCGCGCTGCTCGCGCTCGACGCCGTCGGCCCGTGGGTCGTGCGCCTGCGCGCCCGCCGGGCGCACCGCAGGGCGACGACCGTGCCGGCGCTCCTCGCCGCGCGCATGATCCTCGAGGACCCCAAGGCAGCGTGGCGCCAGGTGAGCGGCGTCGCGATGACGAGCTTCGTCGGGGTGTTCGGTGCCGTGGGCCTCGCGTTCGCCCGGGTGACGGACACCAGCACGCTGAGCGGCGACGAGCGCTGGCTCATGCAGGACATCTCGACCGGCGTGCTGGTCACCGTGGCCGGGTCCTTCCTCATGGTCGCGTGCTCGGTGGGCATCAACCAGGCCGCGACCACGCTCGACCGGGCGGCCGTTCACGTCTCGCTCGACCGGCTCGGCGTGCCGAGGGCCGTGATGGCCGACGCCTCGCGGCGGTCCGTCATGTCCGCGCTGTGGATCGTGGCCGGCGGCTCCGCGCTGTGCGCGGTGCTGCTCCTGCTCCCGCTGGTGGGCATGGCGGTGTTCCTGCAGCCCGTCGCGGTGGTCACGGCGGCCGCCGTCTTCGCGGTCGGTTTCCTGGCCGTGCGCGGTGCCGCGGCGCTGAGCGCACGGCTCGTGCCGGGCATCCTCGCCAGCCCCGAGCGGGTCCTCTGACGGCGTGCGGGGCGTTCGCCGGCTGCCTACGGTCGGGTGGTACGGCGCCGACGGCGCGTTCCCCGGCGGAGAGGACCACCATGAGCGACGACCGGACGAACGAGACCACCGAGACCAGCCGCGACGACCTGCCGCTGCCCGACTTCGACCACCTCCCGGTGGGCACGCTGACGCACCGGATCCGCGCGCTCGACGCCTCGGGGCTCGAGAAGGTCCTGGAGTACGAGCGTGCGCACGGTGACCGCATGCCCGTCGTGACCGTGCTCGAGCAGCGGCTCGAGGAGCTGCGCGGCGGCGCCGAGCCGTCCGGCGGCGACCCCGCCGGACCGGCGCCGCACCACCTCTCCCCCGCGGCGGGCGCCACCAAGGCGTCGCCGCAGACGGCCGCGGCCGGCGGCGAGCCGGAGCGGTTCGGCATCCCGGGCAAGGGTTCCAACCCGCGCGGCTGACCGGCGGGCTGCTCGCCCCGGACTCTCTGCCCGCCTGACCGGACCGGCGGTTCGGTCAGGCTCGGGCCGTGCTCTGGCTCAGGCCTTGTTCTCCGCCAGAGCGAGGCTGCCGGCGAGGCCGACCATCATCCCGCCGCCGGTGGCGCGGATCGCGGAGAGGCGACGGGGCGAGCGAGCGAACCACGCCCTCGCAGACCCGGCCAGCAGCGCCCAGGCGCTGTCGAAGACGAGGGCGATCGCCGTGAACACCAGGCCGAGAACCAGCATCTGGAGCGGCACGGCTCCGGCGTGGAAGTCGACGAACTGCGGGAGCGCCGCGACGAAGAACACGATCGTCTTGGGGTTGGTCGCCCCGACGATGAACCCTTGCCGGAGCATCGTCCTCGACGAGGCACGGCGTGCCGGCGACCCCGCGAGGATCTCGAGTCCGGCGCGGCGGTGGCGGATCGCCTGGATGCCGAGATAGCCGAGGTATGCGGCGCCGAGCAGCTTGACGATCGTGAACAGCGCGATCGACTGCGCGACGACCGAGCCGACCCCCAGTGCCACGGCGGCGGCGGGGAGCAGCGCTCCCAGCTCGTTGCCGACCACGCTCCAGAGGCCACCGCGCCGGCCCAGCGACAGCGACCGACCGATCACGAAGAGGACGCTCGGCCCCGGGATCGCGATCAGGACGACCGACGCGAGGGAGAACGCGAGAAGGGAGTCCGTCGACGGCACACGGGCAATCTAGCCTCGAACCCTCCCACCGCTCGAGCGACTTTCCCCACGAGCGGCCGGCTCAGGCTGCAGGTCTCCGGGTCGCGGCGTCCGGCGCGCGGGCGGCACGGCCTCGGCGGATCCCCAGCCCCGCGATCTGCCGGACGGCGACGAGCGCCGCGACGGTCGTCAGGGCGGTCCACGTGGTGGCGGTGCTCAACCGCAGGAGGCCGGCCGCCAGGACGAAGTCGAGCAACCACCGCAGGCCCTCCTGCGGGGCTCGGACGAGTGACGCGACAGCGGCACCGCTGACGAGGCCGGCGCCGACGAGACCGAGGGCGATCGCGTCACGCAAGGTGTCCACCCTGGGCGCGCTGCTCGCTGTCGCGAGCGATTTCCTCGCGCTCCTGGCGGATCTCGCGCGCGAGGAAGTAGTTGAGCGCGGTGCGGATCGCGGCGATCGCGGCGAGCTCGCCGATCTCGCGGAGCGTGGGCGCCACCGCGGTCCTCAAGATGTCGCTCGCGAGCTGGAACTCGAGCCCGAGGGCCAGCATGCGCCCCAGGTCCAGGCGCACCCGGACGAACGACGCGACGCGCCGTTCCCGGACGCCCAGCACCACGAACCGGACGAACGCGATGACGCAGCCGACGAAGATGATGGCGGCCCCGGCGGTCTCGACCAGACGGACCAGGACGTCGACCAGTCCGGCGATCGTCTCCTCGCTGAGGATCTCCACCGCTCGAGTATGGGCACGCCCCAGGGCACCTGCACGGGAGGTGCTACGTCCGAGCGGGAGCGGGCGGCCGGCGCCCCGGTGGGACG
>JAPSLD010000131.1 GCA_031181105.1 Isoptericola sp.
CGCCGTCGGTGCGACGGTGACCGCGCACGGCTGGCGCCAGTGGGAGCGTCGGCTCTGGGTCCGGCGCCCCACCGTGGACGAGACCGTCGTCACCGTCCGCTGGGAGTGGGCGCGGGCGGAGGGCTCGATGCCGGGGGTCGAGCTCGCGGCCTCCGCGCGGGCGGACGGCCGCGTCCTGGCGAGCGCGGCGGGACCGGCCGAGGTGCACGCGGAGACGGCGACCGGCGCCGGGGTGGCGTCCGAGGGCGACGTCGTCCTGCACGGCGTCCCAGGGCCGGCCGCCCTGCCGGCCGAGGACCTCGAGGTGGTCTCGACCGTGACGGTCGACGGCGCGCTCGCCGCGACGTGCGAGGGCGTCCTCGACACCACGGCGCTCGTCGCGCCGTCGTGACGACCGGCGGCCGTTGCTAGCGATATATCTTTGACGTATCTTCGAGTGTGTCCGGTCGGGCGCACCGCTCCCGGGCACGCCGACCCCCAGGAGACGTCCCGTGCGACCCCCTCGACACCCCTTCCCCGGCGACGCCGACCGTCCGGGCGGCGTGCCGCACAGCGGGCACCCGATGCCCGACGGCACCGAGCCGCGGGACGCCCGCCCGCGGCACGGCGGCCGCCGCCACGGCCGCGGGCCGGTCGGGGCGGGGCGCCCGGGTGGCGGCCCGCGCGGCCGCCGGGCGGGGCGCGGCGAGATCCGCGCCGCCGTCCTGCTGCTCCTGGCCGAGGAGCCGATGCACGGCTACCAGGTCATCACCGAGCTCGCCGAGCGCACCGACGGACGCTGGCGGCCGAGCCCGGGCGCGGTCTACCCGGCGATCGCCCAGCTCCAGGACGAGGGCCTCGTCGCGGTGTCCGACGACGGCGGCCGCCGCCTGGCGACGCTCACGGACGCCGGACGGGCGTACGTCGCCGAGCACGGTGACGAGCTCGGCAGCCCGTGGGAGCGCGTCGCGGGCGGGCCCCGGTCGGGGCACCACCGGCTGCGCGCCGCGCTGCACGCGCTCGACGGCGCCGTCGAGCAGGTGGCGCGGACCGGCACCCCGGCGCAGGGCGACGCCGCGATCGAGGCGCTGGACCGGGCCCGCCGCGAGATCTACCGGCTCCTCGCCGAGGACCCGGCCGGGGGCGAGCGCACCGACGTCACCCCAGACCGGTGATCGCGGTGGGCGACCACCGCACGAGCCGCCCGTCGGCCGCGAGGTCGATCCCCCACGCGTCGTGCTCGAGCATGCGCTCCCAGACCACCGCACCGGTCGCGACGTCGACGGCGACCCAGTGCACCGCGACGCTCCCGTGGTCGAGCGCGGGCCACACGAGGGCCGCGCGCCGCCCGTCGGTGAACACGGACTGGACCCGGTCCGCGACGCTGCCCCACACGTCGTCGCCCTCGACCTCGGCGAGCAGGTCGTCGTGCGCCCACACCTCGGTGCCGGTGGCCAGGTCGAGGCCGACCACCCTGCCCTCGGCGTCGGTGACGACCGCCGTGCCGCCCGCCTGGGCGAGCAGGGCCTGCAGCGGCAGGCCGCGCCGCCACAGCGTCCGGCCGTCGCCGTCCACGGCCACGGTCTCGTCGCCGGCGCGCACGAGGTGCACGTCGCCGCCGCCGCCGTCGGAGGCGCGCGGCACGAGGAGGTGGCCGTCGAGCTCCCGCCGGACCCGGCCGTCCGGGCCGAGCAGCAGGTCGCCCTGGCCGGTCTCGCCCACCCGGCCCCCGCTCGACGACCCGACGTAGCCGCCGCCGTCGAGCGCCCGCACGGCGGCACCGGCCGTCGACGGCCCGACGCCCGACGCGACGTCGAGCCGCTCGCCCGACGGCGTGAACCACGCGTCGATGCCGCACCCGAAGACCCACAGCAGGTCGCCCGCCGCGGCCGACCGCAGGTCGCCGTGCAGGTCGATCTCGGCGGCGCTCCCGCCGTCGGTGTACTCGACGCACCGGTACCCGTCCAGGACCGGCTGGAACTCGACGACGTGCTCCCACCGGACCTCGCCCGTCACGGCGTCGAGCAGCCGCACGCGTGCGTCGTACCCGTCGGCGATCTCGCCGTCGACCTCGACCTCGCCCACGGACGGGTCGCCGAGCAGCGCGACGTCGGGCTCGTCCGCCTCCCCGACCCAGGAGGCGGCGACGACCGTGCCGTCGGGCGCAGGCCGCACGAGGTCCTCGCCCGCGACGTCGACGGCGCGCCGGGACACCACGCCGCCCTCCGAGTCGACGACGACCGCGACCCGCTCCTCGCCGCGCCCCGACAGGCACACGAGCAGTCGCGCCGGCTGGATCCGCGCACGCTGGTCCCACAGCCCGTGCCCGGCGCCGCACTCGCTCGAGCGGTCGGGCAGCCGGACCGACCAGCGCCGCAGCCCCGTGTCGAGGTCGACCCCGTGCAGGTCGTCGTAGCGCTGGACGACCGCGGCCCCGCCCATGACGGCGACGAGCCCGCCGGGCGCCCGGTCGTCCGCGTCGATGCGCCACACCTCCGCCGGGGGCACGGACAGGTCGAGCACCCCGCCCGAGGCCACCCGGAGCGCCGCCGCGCGGCTCCTGTCGCCGAGGACGTCGACGGCCAGGGCGCCGACCGTGGCCAGCACCGCGAGGACGGCCGCGACGAACCACCGCTGGTGGCCCGGCCGCCGCTCGGGCTCCGCAGGAGGGAGCGGCTCCTCGCGCTCGAGGTGGACGACGACGGCGCCGGCGTCGCCGCCGCGCCCGGGCGGCGTCCGGTGCGCGGGCCAGCCAGCCTCGTCGCCGTCGTCGGGCACGAGGTCGAAGGTGTACGCCCCGTCGGCGGCGTCGCGTCGCCGGCCCATCCTTCGACGCTACGCCGGTCCGAGCCCCCTCACCGTCCCGACGACGAGCGAGCGGCCCGCGGTGGACGCCTCGACGTCGAAGACCTGGAGCAGCGGACGGCCGTCGACCGCCACCAGGACCGCCCACCCCTCGACCTCGACGTCGTGCGGCTCGACGGCGCCGGTGGCGAGGTCGATCGACACCGGGCGCGTCGTGGCCCCCGTGCCGCCGTCCGTCAGGGCTGTGGCCAGCATCGTGGTGCCGTCGGTCACCGCGGAGGTGATCGCGAACATCGTCGCCGACCCCGCCCCGTCCTCGGTCACGCCCGCCGTCGCCCCCGTCGTGCGCCAGAGCTCTTCGCCGGTCTCGAGCTCGAGCGCCACCACCTCCTCGTATCCGCCGACCACCGCGACGCCGCCCGCGCGCGCGAGGACCTGCGTGCTCGAGACGTCGGCACGCCACAGCTCCGTCCCGTCCCGGTCGAAGGCGCCGATGCTGCCGTCGTACGCGTCCACGAAGACCACCTCGGCCGCGGTGCCGTCGGTCGCCACGGGGGCCACGATCGTGCCGCGGTACGAGGCCGTCGTCTCCCCCTGCGCGTCGACCAGGCGACTGCCCCCGGTGCCGTCGTCGGCGACGAAGCCGCCGTCCGGGTACGGCGTCCGTCCCGGGCTCCCGAACCAGCCGACCCCGGACCACCCGGCGCTCGCGCCGGCCAGCTCGGCACCGGTGGCCGCCACGGCGACGTCGACCCCGCAGTGCCTGTGCTCGACGAGCGCCGGCGACGCCACCAGCTCCCCGGGCGGGAACTCCGCGACCACACGGTCGCCGTCCTCGGAGACCCCGCCGCACTCGAACAGGCTGACCGGCTCGAACGGAGCGTCGACCTCGGTCACGACCTCGCCGGAGACCGCGTCCTCGAGCCGGAGCACGGCGTCCTCGCCGTCGATCCAGCCCTCCTCGAGCCGGGCCCACACCTCCTCGCTGCGCTCCGCCGACATCTCGAACGGCTCCGGCAGCGGGCCGGGACGCTCGAGGACGGCGAGCATCCCGTCGGAGGCCGGTTCGACCTGCACGCCCTCGCGGGCGTACGCCGCGTCGAGCGTCCGTTCGCCGACGACCGTGCCGCCGGCGTCGAGGACCGTGACCTGCCGGGCGTCGGACGGCCCCGCGAGGCAGACCACGACCTCGCTGGGCATCGCCCACTCCGCGGCAAGATGGGGGCGCGGCTGCGGACCGCAGTCGACGTCCGGGCCGAGCGGGTGGCGCCACCGCTCCGACCCGTCGCTCACGTCGACGGCCACCGCCGCGTCGCCGACCCTCGTGAGGATGCCGCCGTCGGGCAGCACCGCGAGCACCCCGCCGTCGAGCTCGAGCGCCCACGCCTCCTCGAGCGGCCCGTCGATCCGGACGGCGCCGCCCGGCGCCGCGCGCAGGCGCTCGGCCGCCTGGTGGTCCTGGACGGCGGTGGCGATCGCCACGCCGCCGCCGACGGCGAGCACCGTGCCCAGCGCGGCACCGGCCGCCACGGCACGCTGCCGGCGGGTCGAGGCCCGGAACCGCGCGGCGGCGCGCTCGCGCAGCGACGGGCCCGGGGACGGGTCCTCGCCGGCCTCCCCGCCGAGACCCGGCCCGGACCCGGCCTCGTCGTCCGGGACGAGGTCGAAGGTGTAGGCGTCGGGGGTGCCGCGTCGTCGAGCCACACGGGCAAACTATCGCTTCGGGCGCCGTCCCACCGTGCCCGACGACGGGGCCCCGCTCACCGCTCGCGCGTCGCCCGGGTGATGACCAGCTCGAGCAGCGCGGCGTTGGCACGCCTGCGCCGGTCGGCCGGGTCCGTCGTCAGGTGGTCGCCGCGGTTCCCGGGTGCGGGCTCCGGGGCGCGGTTGCGGCTGGCGGCGGCCGTCCGGGCCGCGCTCGAGGGGGTCGCCTCCATGATGGCTCCTTCCGTCGGACCTCGTGGGTGCGTGAGCCATCGTGCGCCGTCCACGTTTCGGCGGCGTTGCACCCCGGGGACCGGCCGGTGACGCCGACCGGCCCTCAGGCCTCCGTGCGCAGCGCCTGCTTCCACGACAGCCGGCCGCCGGTCTGCATGAGCGCACCGCGGTAGGCGCGCTCGCCCACGAGCAGGGCCGCCCAGGTGAACGCCGCGAGGATCAGCAGCGAGACGACCGGCTCCCACCACGCCGCCTCGCCGGCGAGCACGCGCACGGGCATCGAGACGACGTTGGTGATGGGCACGTACGACAGCACCGTCTCGAAGGTGCCGCTCGCGGAGAACGTCAGGAAGTAGGTGCCCATCACGGCCATCATCATGGGCGTCGTCGTGTGCTGGAGGTCCTCGGTGCGCGACGCGAGCGCGCCCGAGACGGCGAACAGGGCCGCGAGCCCGAGGAACCCGACCGCGAAGAACAGCACGAACCACACGAGCGAGGTCGACAGCGCCGGCAGCATCCCGGCCATCGGCGTGAACGACAGCGCGATCAGGCCCACCCCGGCGAAGACCACGTTCTGGCCGAGGGCGATGACGGAGCTGCCGAGGATCTTGCCCACGAGCAGGTGCCGCAGCGGCACGGCGGTCGCCATGATCTCGACGAGCCGGGACTGCTTCTCCTCCACCACGCTGCCGGCGATCATCTGCCCCGAGCCGATGGCCCCGAGGAAGAACAGCAGCGCGAGCGCGAACGAGGCGAAGAACAGCGTGCCCGAGTCGATCGCGCTGCCGTCGAGCCGCTCGGTCGTCAGCCCGCTCCCGGCGGACAGCTCGGTGACCGAGGTGCCGGCCGCCGCGGCGTTCCGCGCGAGGACCTCCTTCTCGACGCCGGCGGCGAGCAGCTGCGTGAGCGCCCCGTCGGGCTCGCCCGGGGCGGAGAGGACCCAGCCGTCGTCTCCCTCGTGGAGCCACGCGTCGGCGTCGCCGTCGGCCAGCGCGGCGCGGGCGGCCGCGTCGTCGGCGACCTCCACCGTGCCGATCTCGACGCCGGCGTCGCGCTCCTCGCCCACGGCGGCCGCCGACCCGACGGCGGCCACCGCCGTCGTGTCACCGGCCGGGACCGCCACGTCGAACGACTCCGTGCGGCTGTCCTGCCACGCGAAGAAGCCGGCGAGCGCGGCGATGAGCACGATCGACACGAGGAGCCCGACAAGGAACGTCTTGTTGAGCGCCCGGACGACGATCTCGCGGTTCATCACGATGAGCCACGCGTTGCGCGTGGCGCTCTCCCGGGACGGGCCGGCGTCCGGCGCCGGTGCCGTCGTCCCCGAGTTCGGCGTGGTCAGCGTGCTCATGCGGTCACCTCGCGGTAGATCTCGGCCAGCGTCGGGCGCAGGGGGGTGAACTCGTGGACGACCTCGCGCTCGACCGCGGTGGCGAGCAGCCGCTGGCCGCTCGCGGCGTCGGCCAGCTCGACGAGCGCGACCGGCCCGTCGACGTCGACGGCGTGCACGCCGGGGACCCCGCGGACCCAGCCGGCGTCGCGGGACACCACGAGGCGGTGCCGCACCCGGCCGGTCTCCTGGAGGCGCGCGGGCTCACCCGCGGCGACCACCCGCCCCGCCTTAAGGATGACCAGGCGTTCGCACAGCCGCTCGACCAGGTCGAGCTGGTGCGAGCTGAACAGCACGGGCACGCCGCGCGCGGTGTGCTCGCGCAGCAGGTCGACCATGCCGTCGACGGCCGCGGGGTCCAGGCCGCTGAACGGCTCGTCGAGGACCAGCGCGCGGGGGGAGCCCATGAGCGCGGCGATGATCTGGACGCGCTGCTGGTTGCCGAGCGAGAGCTTCTCGACGTGGTCCTTGGTGCGGTCGCCGAGGCCGAGGCGCTCGAGGTGGTCGAGCACCTCGGTCCGCGCCGCGCGCTGGGAGATGCCGCGCAGCCGGGCGAGGTAGACGAGCTGGTCGAGCACCGGCTGCTTCGGGTAGAGGCCGCGCTCCTCGGGCATGTAGCCGAACGACCGCCGGTCGAGCGCGGTCACCGGGTCCCCGCCGAAGCGGACCTCGCCGCCCGTGATGGCGAGGACGCCCATGATCATGCGCATCGTGGTCGTCTTGCCCGCGCCGTTGCCGCCGACGAACCCCGTGAGCAGGCCGGACGGCGCGGTGAACGTCACGCCGTCGACGGCCCGGTGGTCGCCGAAGACCCTGGTCAGGTCGCGGACGTCGAGGTCCGCCCCGTACGTGCTGGTGGTCATGGCTCCACGCTAGGGACCCTGGCCGCCGGACGGATCAGCCGCCCGACGGAGATCGCGGCTCCCCCGTCCGGCGTAGCGCCTGCGTGGCCGAACGCGCCTAGAAGCCACGTCAGCGCTACGTCGGCACCGTGCAGGCCCCGGATGGTGCCTGTGGACGACGCGCGTGGCGCCCGCCCGCGGTCTGGTGTCCTGGACCGCGTGCCGCGACGACGTCCCGAACCGTCAGCGTCGCTCCTGCGCCTCGCCGCCCGGCAGGAGGGACTCGTCTCGACGCGCCAGTGCGCCGAGCACGGCATGACGGTCCACCAGGCCGGGGCGCTCGTCCGCGAGGGGACGTGGGGCCGCGCCGCCCGCGGCGTCTACGACACGCGTCACGTCGGCCCGTCACCGTTCGACGAGCTGGACCGTCGACGCCGGCGCGCGGCGGTCCTCGGCGTCCTCGCCCACCCGGGCTCCGTGGCCACCGGTCTCTGCGCCCTCGTCCTGCACGGGGTCGCGGGGGCGCCCCTGTCGATCACGCCGGAGGTCACGTTCCCCGACGGCTCGCCACGCGCGCGGTCGAGCGCCGTGCGTGTGCGGCGGATCCCGCTGCAGCGGTGGTTCGTGCTCGACGGCGTCCCCTGCGTCTCCGTCGCCGAGGG
>JAPSLD010000132.1 GCA_031181105.1 Isoptericola sp.
GCGGGGGGGCGGGGCGGGGGGGCGGCCCCCCCCCGCGGCCCTGGTCGGCTCCGACGGAGCAGCGGGACCCGTCAGGGACGGATCATCACCTTGAGCGCCGCGCGCTCGTCCATGGCGGCGTACGCCTTGGGCGCCTCCTCGAGGCCGACGGTCAGGTCGAAGACCCTGCCGGGGTCGACGGTGCCGTCGAGGACCGCCGGGAGCAGCTCCTCGATGTAGGCGCGCACCGGCGCCGGGCCGCCGGTCAGGGTGATGTTGGGGCCGAAGAGGCTGCCGAACCCGACCGGCGCGTCGTCGTACTGGGGCACGCCCACCCGGCTGATGACGCCGCCCGGGCGGACGATCCCGACGGCCTGCTCGTACGCGGGCATGTGCCCGACCGCCTCGAGGACGATCTCGCTGCCGCCGTCGGTCAGGTCGCGGACCGCGGCGATGCCCTCGTCGCCACGCTCGGCGACGACGTCGGTAGCACCGAGCTCTCGGCCGAGGTCGGTCCGCTCCTGGTGCCGACCCATCAGCACGACCCGCTCCGCTCCGAGCTGCGTGGCCGAGAGCACGGCCAGCAGCCCGACGGCGCCGTCACCGACGACCGTGACGGTGCTGCCCTCGCGGACACCGCCCTTGACCGCCGCGTGCCAGCCGGTGCCGTAGACGTCGGACAGCGTGAGCAGCGAGGCGAGGAGCGCCTCGTCGGTGCTGTCGCCGACTCCGGGAACCTTGACCAGGGTCCCGTCCGCGAGCGGGACCCGCACGGCCTCCGCCTGGCCGCCCGCGGTACCGATCCGCGCGTCGCTCCAGAACCCGCCGCGCACGCACGAGGTGTGCAGGCCCGCGCGGCAGAACTCGCACGTGCCGCAGGACACCGCGAACGGGGCGATCACGAAGTCGCCCGGGCTCAGCGTCGTGACCTCGCCGCCGACCTGCTCGACCACGCCGATGAACTCGTGGCCCATCGGCGTCCCGTCGACCGAGGCCGGCATCGAGTGATAGGGGTGCAGGTCGCTGCCGCAGACGCACGCGCGGGTCACGCGCACGACCGCGTCGGTGGCCAGCTGGATCGTCGGGTCCGGGGCGTCGGTCACGCGGACGTCGCCCGCGCCGTACATGGAGGTGGCTCGCATGTCCTCAGTCAACGGTGCTCCGACGGCGGGGAGGAGTCACGGTCGTTCCGGGTACTGCCGGTGCCTCCCTCGTGCGACGGTCAGCGGTCTACCGTGGAGCCATGGCATCGCTGGACCTGCGCGCCGAGATCCGGGAGTTCCTGGTGTCGCGGCGCGCCCGGATCACCCCCGAGCGGGCGGGTCTCCCGGCGTACGGCGGCAACCGGCGCGTCAAGGGGCTCCGGCGCGAGGAGGTCGCCATGCTCGCCGGCGTCTCGGTCGACTACTACGTCCGCATGGAGCGCGGCAGCCTCGCAGGCGCCTCGGAGAGCGTGCTCGACGCCCTCGCCGGGGCTCTGCACCTCGACGACGCGGAGCGCGAGCACCTCTTCGCCCTGGCCCGCGAGGCCGGCGCGCGCAGCACCCGGCGCAGGAAGAGCACGCCGGAGACGGTGCGTCCGGCCCTGCAGCAGGTCCTGGACGCGATCACCGGTGCGCCGGCCTGGATCCGCAACGGCCGCCACGACGTGCTGGCGACGAACCAGCTGGCCCGAGCGCTCTACTCCCCCGTCCTCGCGGACCCGCGTCGGCCCGCCAACACCACCAGGTTCGTGTACCTGCACCCGGAGGCCGCCGAGCAGTTCTTCGTCGACTACGACCAGGTCGCGAGGGACGCCGCGGCGATGCTCCGCCTGGAGGCGGGTCGCAACCCGCACGACCACGAGTTGATCGCGCTCGTCGGCGAGCTCTCGACCCGGAGCGAGCTGTTCCGTCGACGGTGGGCCTCGCAGGACGTGCGCTTCCACCGCACCGGCCGCAAGCGGCTCCGTCACCCGGTCGTCGGGCAGCTCGACCTCGACTTCGACGCCATGGACCTCCCTGCCGAGCCCGGGCTCGCGCTCAACGTCTACACCGCTCCCACCGGCTCGCCCACGGCCGACGGCCTCGCCCTCCTCGCCTCGTGGGCGGCCAGCCAGGACGCCCTCCCCTCGGAGCACACGCCCGGCGTCGGCTGACGCCGGGGCGTGGCGACCGTCACTGCTCGCGGACCCATCCGGATGCCGCCACGGCGCCGAACACCTGATGTGCCGGACGGTCCGGGACGCGAGCGAGGAGGTGCGATGTCGATCGCCGTGGCACCCCTGGCCACCGCGCCCGGACAGCGTCGGCCCGCGAGGCCGGCCCCGGTGCGGCAGACTGTTCGCGTGCCTCATCCCACGACGACGCCGGGCGCGGCCGACGCCGCGCTCGTGGCGTGCGCGGACGGGGACCAGGCCGCGTTCGGGCTCGTCTACGACGCGCTCGCGCCCGTCGCCTACGGGACGTCGCTCGGGGTGCTGCGCGACCCGCACCACGCGGCCGAGGTGATGCAGGAGGTCATGGTCGAGGTGTGGCAGACGGCCCCCCGGTTCGACCCGGCGCGCGCCTCGGCCCGCACGTGGGTGGCGACGCTCGCCCGGCGACGCGCGGTGGACCGCGTGCGCGCGGAGCAGGCTCGACGTGCCCGCGACCAGCGGGACGTGGACACCTCCTTCGTCAGCGCCGGGCGCGACGTCGTGGCCGAGGACGTCGAGCAGCGGCTCGAGGGCGCGGCCGTCCGGCGGTGCCTCGAGTCGTTGACGCCGGTCCAGCGGGAGGCGGTGGTCGAGGCGTACTACGGTGCGTGCACGTACCGCGAGGTGGCCGAGCGTCTCGGTGCGGCGCTGCCCACGGTCAAGACGCGCATCAGGGACGGGCTGAGCCGCCTGCGCGACTGCCTGGGGGTGCGGCATGGCTGACCAGACGCGTGCGGGCTGGGAGCTGCTGCCCGCGTACGCGCTCGACGCCGTCGACGACCTGGAGCGCCGGACCGTCGAGCGCCTGCTCGAGACGGACCCCCGCGCCCGCGAGGCGCTGGAGGAGTACCGCGACGTCGTGGCGGCGTTCACGGTGGAGCACGCGCCGCCGGCACACCTGCGCGACGAGGTCCTGGCCCGGGCGGTGGAGACGCCGCAGGTCAGGAGCGCGGCCCCGAGCGGTGCGTCCGCCGAGCGCCGCCCGCGCCGCTGGGGCCTGGTGGCCGCCGCGGCCGCAGCGGTGGTGGCGGTCGCGGTGCCGACGACGGTGGCGGTGCGGGCCACCCAGGAGCAGGCGCGCCTCCAGCAACGTGTCGACGCGATCGCCCGCATGGTGGCGGACCCGCAGGCCGAGCTCGTCCGCGGGCAGGTGGCCGGCGGCGGTGAGGCCTCGGTGCTGGTGGCGGGTGACGACTACCTGTTCAGCGCCCACGACCTGCCGGGCCCGGGCGACGGTCGCGACTACCAGCTCTGGGTGGTCGACGCCGAGGGCGGCGTGACGCCCGCCGGGGTGCTGCAGGTGGACGGTGGGACGGTCGAGCACCTCGTGCAGGGCGTCCCCGGCGCCGGCGTCGCGGTGACCGTCGAGCCCGACGGCGGCTCCGAGCAGCCGACGACCGACCCGATCGTCGTCCTCGGCGCCTGACGGGTCGTGCCCGAGATGGCTGCACGATGAGCCCGGCGGTCGAGCTGCCGCCTGCCGTCGTGGCGGCGGCGGCCCCGCACACTGGCACCGTCCGGGCGACCGAACCGCTGGGCGGCCTGTCCGGGCGGACGGTCGCCGCCGTGCACGGGACCCTGGCGTCGGTCGTCGTGAAGGGACCGGTCTCGTCGGTCGAGCTCGCCGCGGCCACCGACCTCGCCCGACCGCTGGCCCGGTCCGGCGTCCGGACTCCTTGCACCCTCGCGGTCGCCGAGGCGTCGGGCGAGGCGTGGCTGGTGATGGAGCACCTGCCGCGCGCCCTCCCGCGACACCGCTGGGGAGCGGACCCGCACGTGCTCCGTGCGCTGCGGGGACTCCACTCGCTGCCGCGAGAGCCGGTGGAGCGCCTGCACGGCCGGTACCGGCCCCGGTGGGACGCGCCACTCACCACGGCGGCGTGCGAGACCCTCGCCGTCGACGACGCCACGGGCGCGCGCCTGGCGGACCTCGCCGAGCGCGCCGGGAGCCTGTTCGTGGCGAGCCGAGTCATCTCCGGCGACGCGAACCCGCTGAACTGGCGCCTCGACGCCGAGGACCGTCCTGTGCTCGTCGACTGGGAGCGGATCACCGTGGCGTCCCCGGCCATCGACCTCGCGACCGTCGTTCCCGGCCTGCCGGACCGACGGACCGCCGGCGCGGTCGTCTCCGCCTACGGCGACGACACGATCACCGTCGACGAGCTCCTGCTCGCCAAGGTCTGGACCGTCGTCGAGCTGGCGGCGACGGCTCCTTCGGAGTCGGCCGCGCGTGGTGTGGTCGAACAGGTCCGCGCACCGTTCCTCGAGTGGCTGTGGAGCGGTGACGGCGCCGGGGCGATCGTCTGACCTCGCCGCGACCGCGAGCCGTCCCGGACAGACCTCAGGCCTGGAGATCCGCAGATCTCCAGGCCTGAACCGGTCGGGCTGACAGGATTTGAACCTGCGACCCCTTGACCCCCAGTCAAGTGCGCTACCAAGCTGCGCCACAGCCCGATCGGCTCGCCGACACGTCGGCCGAGCCGTCCGACCCCGCAGGGCCGACCGAAATACTACCCCAGGTCAGGTGCTGGTCGTGAACGCCGGCGGGTGCGGCGGCGTCATCCCGCGCGGACCTCGCCGAGCACCCGGGCGGTGGCCAGCGCGGCGGCCGTGGCCTCGTAGCCCTTGTCCTCCCTCGAGCCCTCGAGCCCGGCACGGTCGAGCGCCTGCGCCTCGTCGTCGCACGTCAGGACGCCGAAGCCGACGGGCACCGTGTGGTCGAGCGCGACGCGGGTCAGCCCGTCCGTCGCGGCGGCGCAGACGTAGTCGAAGTGCGGCGTGCCGCCGCGGATCACGACGCCGAGCGCCACCACGGCGTCGTACCCGGCGGCCGCGAGCGCCTGCGCGGCGACGGGCAGCTCGAAGGACCCCGGCACGCGCACGACGCGCGGCTCGGTGACCTGGTGGTCGGCGCACGCGCGCAGCGCGCCGTCGAGGAGGCCCGCCATGACGACGTCGTGCCAGCTCGCCGCGACGATCGCGACGCGCAGGTCCGAGCAGTCGACGGGCGCGGTCCGCGGCGCTCCGGCGCCGCTCATCGGGCGGCCCCCGCCTGGTGCGCGGTCGGGGCCGCGGGTGCGATGGTCTCCATGGTGTCTCCCTCGGTCGGGCGGCTCTGGTGGGTCGGGCCGGTCTCGTCGGGCCGGTCGAGGTGCGGCAGGTCGTGCCCCATCCGGTCGCGCTTGGTGCGCAGGTAGGCCAGGTGGCGCGGGTCGGGCGGGAGCACCAGGGGCAGCCGCTCGACGACGGCCGCTCCCCCGGCCTCGAGCCCCGTCACCTTCGCGGGGTTGTTGCTCAGCAGGCGGACGGTCGGCATGCCCAGGTCCCGCAGGATCTGGGCGGCGACGGTGTACTCGCGGGCGTCGGCGGGCAGGCCCTGCTCGAGGTTGGCGTCGACGGTGTCGCGCCCGGCGTCCTGCAGCGCGTAGGCGGCGAGCTTGGCGGCCAGCCCGATGCCGCGTCCCTCGTGGCCCCGCACGTACACGACGACGCCCCTGCCCTCGGCGACGATGCGTTCGATCGCGGCGTCGAGCTGGGGGCCGCAGTCGCAGCGGACGCTGCCGAAGACGTCGCCGGTGAGGCACTCGGAGTGCACGCGGGCGAGCACCGGCTCGTCGCCGGCGGTGCCGGGCACGGGCAGCGGGCCTGCGACGAGCGCGACGTGCTCGACGCCGTCGGTCACGTCGCGGTAGGCCACGGCCGTGAGGTCGCCGTGCCGGGTGGGCAGGCGCGTGGCGGCGAC
Source organism: Isoptericola sp. (assembly GCA_031181105.1). Classification (GTDB taxonomy): domain Bacteria; phylum Actinomycetota; class Actinomycetes; order Actinomycetales; family Cellulomonadaceae; genus Isoptericola. The sequence continues at coordinate 5,898 of JAPSLD010000132.1, forward strand.
CCGCTCGACGAGCGTCTCGGTGCGCCGCCGGTACGCGGCGAGCTCCTCGACCGAGAGCAGCACGAGCCCGTGCTCGGCGGCGAACGCGGTCAGCGCGGGCAACCGCATGAGCGTGCCGTCGTCGTGCACGAGCTCGGCGAGCACGCCGGCCTCGGGCAGGCCGGCGAGCCGGGCGAGGTCGACCGCGGCCTCGGTGTGGCCGCGCCGCGCCAGCACGCCGCCGTCGCGCGCCCGCAGGGGCAGCACGTGGCCGGGGCGGGTGAGGTCCGCCGGGCGGGCGTCCGGGTCGGCGAGGACGCGCGCGGTGCGTGCGCGGTCGGTGGCCGAGATGCCCGTGCCGACGCCGGTCGCGGCGTCGACGGTGACCGTGTACGCGGTGCGGAACTGGTCGCGGTTCTCGGTCACCATCAGCGGCAGCGCGAGCCGGTCGAGGATCTCGCCCGACGCCGGCACGCAGATCAGCCCGCTGGTGTACCGGATCGTGAACGCCATGGTCTCGGGCGTGGCCGTCGCGGCGGCGAGGATGATGTCGCCCTCGTTCTCGCGGTCGTGGTCGTCGACCACGACGACGGGACGCCCGGCCGCGATCTCGGCGATCGCCCGCTCGACGCGGGCCGTGGCCTCCGGCACGGCGGGGGCGCTCATCGGTCCGCCCCCGTGCCGAGCCCGGTGACGACCGCGGACGTCAGCAGCCGCTCGACGTGCCGGGCGAGCACGTCGGTCTCGAGGTTGACCTGCTCCCCCACCGCGCGCGTGCCCAGGGTGGTCCGCGCGAGGGTCTCGGGGATGAGACTGACGGTGAACCGGTCCTCGCCGGCGTCCACCACCGTGAGGCTCACGCCGTCGACGGCGATCGACCCCTTGGACACCACGTAGCGCGCGAGGTCGGCCGGCAGCGAGATCTCGACGACGTCCCACCGCTCCCCCGGCTCGCGCCGCAGGACCGTGCCGACGCCGTCGACGTGCCCCTGCACGACGTGCCCGCCGAGGCGCCCGCCGGCCGCGAGCGCCCGCTCCAGGTTGACCGGCGCGCCCGGCCGGAGCGCCCCGAGCGCGGTGCGCTCGAGCGTCTCCGCCATGACGTCCGCCGTCCAGGTCCGCCGGCCGTCGGCCGACTCGCCGAGCGCGACGACGGTCAGGCAGCACCCGTCGACGGCGATCGAGTCGCCGTGCCGGACGTCGCCGAGCACGACGTCGGCGGCGATCTCCAGCCGCGCCGCGTCGGCGCTCCGCGCGAGCGCCACCACGGTGCCCTGCTCCTCCACGATCCCGGTGAACATCCCTCAGCCCTCCGTCCGCGGCCGAAGCGTCAGCCGCACGTTCGTCTCCCCGGCGGGCGGGTGCCCGCCAGGCTCTGCTCCGATCACGGTCACGTCGGCGACCTCGAGCCGGGCCGCGTCGGCGATCGTGCCGATCCCGAGATCGCCCACCGCGGCCGGCCCGGCGCCGAGCAGCACGGGCGCGACGTACGCCACGACCTCGTCGACCAGCCCGGCGCGCCAGAACGCCGCGGCCAGCCGCGGCCCGCCCTCGAGGAGCACGTGCCGGCGCTCGCGCGCCCACAGCTCGTCGAGCGCGGCGCGGGGGTCGCGCGTGCGCAGGTGCACCCAGCCGGCGTCGTCGTCGCCGCGCACGCGGGCCGACGGCGGCACGTCCGACAGGCCCATCACCGCACGCAGCGGC
>JAPSLD010000133.1 GCA_031181105.1 Isoptericola sp.
TCACGAGCCCGGCCGCCTGCTACCCGTGGACGCTGATCGACTACAGCTACGGCAAGGTCCTGCTCGCGCCCGGCCAGCGCCTGGGCTACCTGGCGCTGTCCCCGCTGATCCCCGAGCCGGAGCGCGCCGACCTGCGCGCCGTGATGCTCCCGCTCCAGCTCGCGATGGGCTGGGGCTTCCCGGACGCCCTCATGCAGTACGCCGTCCCGGACCTGGAGGCCGTCTCGATCGACCTGGTCGAGCTCCAGCGGCGACGCGACCGGATGGTGCGCGCGCTCGGCGAGGCGGGGTACGAGCTGACCGTCCCCGAGGGCACGTTCTACCTGTGGGGCGTCGCGCCGGGCGACGACGCGACGGCCTTCACCGCGAAGCTCGCCGAGCGCGGCGTCTACGTGCTGCCCGGGACCGTGTTCGAGCGTCCCGGGCACTTCCGGATCAGCCTGACCGCCACCACCCCGATGCTCGAGCGGGCGCTGCCCGCCCTGCGCGACCTCGCCGGCGGCTGAGCGGCGTTCAGCCGGTGCTGCGGCCGGTGAGCTTGTCCCGCAGGCGGTCCACCATCCCGACGCCCGGTCCGACGGTCTTGTGGAACAGCTCGGAGTGCGGCGCGTGGGGGTGCGGTCGCGTCGGCGCGACCTTCTTCGCGTTCTCGACCTTCGCGGCCAGCGCGACGAGCTTCTCCCGCGGGATGTGCGCCCGCAGGACGGGGAACTGGTCGGTCTCCTCGTCGTTCGCGTGGTGCCGCAGCTGGCCCTCGAGCTCGCGGACGACCTCCAGGAACCGCGGCTCGGACGCGTCGGCGTCCTCGAGCTGCTTGAGGAGGGCCACGATCTCGTCGTGCTCGCGCTTGTCGTGCTCGACCTCCGCGGCGCCGTCCGGCACGTGCTCCTCCACCGCGGGGTAGACGAACATCTCCTCGGCGACCGCGTGCCGCATGATCTCGGCCGTCACCGTGTCGGCCAGGTCCCTGCGCCGCTGGGCGTCGACCGCGCCCTCGATCTGGCCGATGAGCTCCATCATCTCGCGGTGGTCGGCGGTCAGGATGTCGACGACATCCGGCTCGGTCGACCCCGCCTGCGTGTCGGTCATGGGACGTCCCTCCTTCGGGTCGTTGTGCCCGACGGTAGGGACTCCGCCGCCCGCACGCACCTCGCGCGTCGACCGGGCGCGACGACTCAGTCGGTGAACTCGGCGAGGTCCGGCTCGAACGCCAGCGTGCTCGGGCTCTCGTGCGTCCCGGAGCCGCCGGCCGCACGGCGCGCCGTCTCCAGCTCGTAGGCGTAGATCTCGTCGGCGACCTCGGCGAGGTCGACCACCTCGGTCTCGGACGTGCTCGGGTTCTGCATCGTGTGCATACCACCATGGTGCTCCTGCCCCCGGCCGATCACAGCGGATTCACCCTCGGCGCGCCCGCGCGTGTCGCGAGCCGCCGCCCGGGCTGCCCGGGACCCGTGAGCGTCGCCCGGCCGGTCCGCCGACTAGGCTGGGGCCGTGACCAGCGCCAGCACGCCCACGACCCCGCCGCTCCCCCGCCAGGTCTCCGCGACGTTCGACCCCCGGCTCTGGCGCGACGTCGCGGGGTTCGAGGACCTCACGGACATGACGTACCACCGCGGCGTCGAGCGCACGGTGTCCGACGACGGGACGACCACCGTGCAGGACCTCCCCGTCGTGCGCGTCGCGTTCGACCGGGCCGACGTCCGCAACGCGTTCCGCCCGCACACGGTCGACGAGCTGTACCGCGTCCTCGACCACGCGCGGATGACCTCCGACGTCGGGACGGTCCTGCTGACGGGCAACGGCCCGAGCCCCCGGGACGGCGGCTGGGCGTTCTGCTCGGGCGGTGACCAGCGCATCCGCGGCCGGTCGGGGTACCAGTACACGACCGCGGACGCCGAGGGCCGCCCCGCGGACACCGCGGACCACGTCGACCCCGCGCGCGCCGGGCGGCTCCACATCCTCGAGGTGCAGCGGCTGATCCGCACCATGCCCAAGGTCGTCGTCGCCGTCGTGGACGGCTGGGCGGCGGGCGGCGGCCACTCGCTGCACGTCGTCGCCGACCTGTCGATCGCGTGCCGCGAGCACGGGCGGTTCAAGCAGACCGACGCGAACGTCGGGTCGTTCGACGGCGGGTACGGCTCGGCCTACCTCGCGCGCCAGGTCGGGCAGAAGCGGGCGCGCGAGATCTTCTTCCTGGCCCGCGAGTACTCCGCGGACGACGCCGAGCGCTGGGGCGCGGTCAACGAGGTCGCCGCGCACGACGACGTCGAGACCCTCGCGCTCGAGTACGCGCGCACGATCGCGACCAAGTCGCCCCAGGCGATCCGCATGCTGAAGTTCGCGTTCAACCTGGTGGACGACGGCCTGATGGGCCAGCAGGTCTTCGCGGGCGAGGCGACGCGGCTCGCCTACATGACCGACGAGGCCGTCGAGGGCCGTGACGCGTTCCTGGGCAAGCGTGACCCGGACTGGTCGCAGTTCCCCTACTACTTCTGAGCCGGTGGCGGCGGCATACGCTGGAGCCGTGCACGACTCGCTGAGCGGCCTGGTGCGCGCCGTGCGCCGGGCGCTCGACGGCGGACCCGTCGTCGCGCCGCTCCCGAGGCTGTTCCCCGGCGCGCCGCTGCCCGACGGGACGGCGCTCGTGGTGCGCACGTCCGGCTCGACGGGCTCGCCGCGGGAGGTGGCGCTGACCGCGGACGCCCTGCGCGCGTCCGCGACGGCGACGCACGAGCGGCTCGGCGGTCCGGGACGATGGGTGCTGGCCCTGCCGCCGACGCACGTCGCCGGTCTCCAGGTGGTCGTGCGCTCCCTGCTCGCGGGCGCCCCGCCGGCCGCGGCCGACCCCGGAGCCCCGTTCGTGCCGGACGCCTTCGCCGACCTGCTCGCGCCCGCGCTCGCGGGCGCTGGACCGGTCTACACCTCGCTCGTGCCGACGCAGCTGCACCGCCTCGTGGCGACGGCCGACGACGGCGCCCCGCGCGGCCTGGAGGCCCTCGCCCGCTGCGCGGCGGTGCTGCTGGGTGGTGCCGCGACGCCGCCGCCGCTCCTCGACCGGGCGCGCGCGGCAGGCGTCCGCGTGGTGCGCACGTACGGGATGTCGGAGACCGCGGGCGGCTGCGTGTACGACGGGGTGCCCCTGCCCGGGGTTCGGGCGCGCCTCGCGCCGGGCAAGGACGTGGTCGAGCTCGCCGGACCGACGCTCGCCGCGGGCTACGTGGGCGACGACGCCGCGACCGCGGCGGCCTTCCGGACCGACGCCGACGGGCCCGATGCCGGGACCCTCTGGTTCCGGACGAGCGACCTCGGTGCCTGGGGCCCGGACGGGAGGCTGCGGGTGCTCGGGCGCGCCGACGACGTCGTGGTCACCGGCGGGGTCAACGTCGCACCGGCCGCGGTCGAGGCGGTGCTGGCCGGCGTGCTGCCCGACGTGCTCGGCCCGGCCGTCACGGGCGAGGCCTGCGTGGTGGGCGTCCCCGACGACGAGTGGGGGCAGGCGGTCGTGGCCGTCGCCGTCGGGCCGGACGGCCCGGGGCGGCCGGCCGCCGTCGCGCCGGACGAGCTGGCGCGGGTGCGCGCCGCCGTCGCGGCTACGCTGGGGGCGCCGTCCGCGCCCCGGCGCGTCTACCGCGTCGCCGCGCTGCCGCTGCGCGGCCCGGGGAAGGTGGACCGTGCCCGCGTGGCCGCGATGGTCCGCACGCACGAGGCACCCACCACCGGTTGAAGGAGGACGCATGGCCACCACCCGCGAGTGGGTCGCCGGCGCACGACCGCGCACGCTGCCCGCCGCGACGGCGCCCGTGCTCATCGGCACGGGGGCGGCGGCGCAGGTCGGCGAGCCCGCCTGGCTGCCCGCGCTGCTCGCGCTCGGCGTCGCGCTCGCGCTGCAGGTGGGCGTCAACTACGCGAACGACTACTCCGACGGGGTGCGCGGCACCGACGTCGACCGCGTCGGTCCGCTGCGGCTCACGGCGTCGCTCGCGGCGCGGCCCGGCCAGGTGAGGGCGGCGGCGTTCGCGGCGTTCGGCGTCGCGGGCGTGCTGGGCCTCGCCCTCTGCGCGGTGAGCGGGCACTGGTGGCTCGTCGCGGTCGGCGCGCTGTGCATGCTCGCGGGCTGGTACTACACGGGCGGGCGCCGGCCGTACGGCTACCAGGGCCTGGGCGAGGTCGGCGTGTTCGTCTTCTTCGGGCTCGTCGCGACGCTCGGCACCACCTACACGCAGGCCGACCGGATCACCTGGCCGGCGGTCCTCGGCGCCGTGGGTGTGGGGCTCGTCGCGTGCGCGCTGCTCATGGTCAACAACCTGCGGGACATCCCGACCGACGTCGTCGCCGGGAAGCGGACGCTCGCCGTCCGCCTGGGCGACCACCGGGCCCGGCGGCTCTACGTCGCCTGGGTCGTGCTGCCCGTGCTGCTCGGCCTCGCGTGCGCGTTCTGGGCGCCCTGGACGCTCGTGCTCCTGTTCCTGCTGCTGCCCGCGGTCCTGCTGTCGATCCCGGTGCTCGCCGGGGCGCGGGGCAGGCTGCTCGTCCCGGTGCTCGCCGGCACGGGCCTGTTCGAGCTGGGCTACGGCGTCCTGCTCGGTCTGGGCCTCGCCCTCTGAGTGCGAGGTAGCGCGCCTCGCGCCGAGGTAGCGCGCCTCGCGCCGAGGTAGCGCGTCACGCCACGAGGTAGCGCGTCACGCCACGAGGTAGCGCGGGCGAGGGGCGCGCGCGAGAGCAGAGGGAGCGCAGCGACCGATTCATTCGAGCGCGCGCTCCTCGCCGCGCTACCTCGCCAGATCGAGCGCTACCTCGGCGAGGGACGCGCTACCTCGGCGAGTCGGGCTCGTCGACGACGGCGTCCTCGTAGGCGGCGTCCTCGTCCACCCGCTCCGTCCTGGCCGCCTTGCGGCGCTCCGAGCGCCGTGCGAGCCACAGCGCGGCGGCGTCCCGCTGCCGGGCGAGCGCGAGGTACGACACGGCGAACGCCACGACGAGGGCCACGAGCACCAGGAGCCAGCTCCGTAGGCCGACGACGTAGCCCACGACGAGGGCGGCGAAGAACAGACCGAGGCGCAGCAGGCTGTAGACGAGGAAGGGCACGCCTCCAGGGTAGGCGCCGGGGAAGGGTCGCCGGGCCACCCGTGTCGCAGGTCACGGTGCGGGCACGGGTGCAGGCGAGCCGCCCGCGCGGCCCTACGCTTGGTGCATGTTCGTACGCGTCGTCCTGCCCCTGGTGGTCCTGGGGCTCATGGTGTACTCGCTCGCCGACCTCGCCGGGTCGGAGGAGGAGGAGCGCGGCGGCCTGCCCACGTGGCTGTGGGTGCTCATCATCATCCTGCTGCCCGTCTTCGGCGCGGCCGCCTGGATCGTGCTCAAGCAGCAGCGACGCCGCTCGGGCGGCCTCGGCCCCTCGGGCCGCGGCGGCCGTCCCGGGCGAGGACCCCGGCGCCCGTCCGGCCCGGTCGCGCCCGACGACGACCCCGACTTCCTGTGGCGCCTCGAGCAGGAGCGCCGCCGGCGTCAGCAGCGCGAGGGCGGCTCGTCCGGCGACGCGGACGAGGACCCCCAGGACGGGCCCCCGTCCGCCTGAGGACCGCCCCCGGTCACTCGAGGCCGGAGTACGAGTGCTTGCCGTTGAAGATCAGGTTCACGCCGGTGAAGTTGAACAGCACGCACGCGTAGCCGACGACGACGAACCACGCGGCACGCCGCCCGGACCACCCGCGCGTCGTGCGGGCGTGCAGGTACGCGGCGTAGACGACCCAGACGACGAAGCTCCAGACCTCCTTGGGGTCCCAGCCCCAGTAGCGGCCCCAGGCGTGCTCGGCCCAGATGGCGCCGCCGATGAGCGTGAACGTCCACAGCACGAAGCCGACGGCGTTGAGCCGGAACGACAGCGTCTCGAGAGACGCCGGCGTCGGCACCTGGTCGAGCCAGCGGAAGCCCGGCCGCACGAGGAACGGCGTCCCGGAGTCGCGGCTGTCGCGCAGCAGCTGCAGCACCGAGGCGACGAACGCGATCGTCAGGATGCCGGTCGCGGCCACGGCGACGCCGACGTGGATGACGAGCCAGTAGTTCTGCAGCGCGGGCTGCACGCCCGTCGCGGCGACGTAGAAGACGTTGACCCCGAGGGCCAGGAACAGCACCACCAGACCGGTCACGAACGTGCCGAGGAACCGCACCTCGCGCCGCAGCGACAGCCCGAGGAACACGGCGAGCGCCACGAACGAGCCCACGAGCGTGAACTCGTACATGTTGGCCCAGGGCGTGCGGCCGGCCGCGACCCCGCGCAGCACGATCGCGGCCAGCAGCATCGCGCTGCCGAGCCACGTCGTCGACATCGCGATGCCCAGCGCCCGGCGTCGCGGGAGGGCGGCGTCGCCCGACGGCGGCACAGGTGCCGGACCGGCGGCCCCCGTGGCGGCGTCGGCGGACTCTGCCGCGCCGACGGCCGCGAGGGCGCGCGCGCCCGCGCGCGCCTCGGCCCGCTGCTCGGTCCGCCGGCCGAGGTCGACGGCGAAAGCGACGAGCGCGACGGCCAGCGCGGTCATCGAGGCCCAGACGAGCAGGACGCTCAGCTCGGCGATCTCCATGGTCAGCCTTCCGTGGTGGACTCGGTGGTGGTTCGGGACGCCGTGCTGGCGGACCCCGTGCTGCCGGACCCCGTGCTGCCGGACCCTGTGCTGCCGGACGCCGTGCTTCCGGATGCCGTGGTGCTCGGGACGGCGCGGAGCGCGCGGTCGACCTCGTCCTGCAGCCCGACGTCGTCGCCGCGGGCGAGCCCGGCGACCTCGACCCGCGTGACGGTGCCACCGGCACCCTCGGCACCGTCGGCACCGTCGGCACCGTCGGCACCCTCGGCACCGCCGGCCTCGGTCCATGATCGCACCCAGAGGCGCCGCCGGGGCGTGAACAACGAGACCGTCAGACCGGCCAGCGCGAGCAGCGAGAACGTCAGCACCCAGGCGAGCGACGGGTCGTGCCGCAGGTCGAGCGCGACGTAGCGCGGGACCTCCGCGGCGAGGGTCACGGTCCCGAGCCCGTCGGGCAGCTCGACCGTCTCCCCCGGCCGCACGAGCACCTTGACGCGCTCGCCGGCGTCGTCGACGGACGCCGTGAGGTTCGCCGTGTCGAGGCGGTACACGTTCTGCGGCACGCCCTCGTCGAGGCCGAGGTCGCCGCGGTAGACCTCGAGCACCATGAGCGGGTTCTGCGGCTGCGGGAACACCGAGCGCGCGGACCCGTCGGCGTCGACGACGGCGGTCGGCAGGAAGTAGCCGACCATGCCGACCTGCTCGAGGCCCGGCGAGACGTCCGGCACCTTCACGACGCCGCGCGAGGTGTACATCAGGTCCTCGGGCAGGAACGGGACCCGGCCCGAGAACGCGACCTGCCCCTCGGCGTCGTGCACCGTGATCTCGGGCGCGAAGCCGTTGCCCTGCAGGTAGATCTTGGACCCGCCGACCTGCAGCGGGTGGTTGACCTTGAT
>JAPSLD010000003.1 GCA_031181105.1 Isoptericola sp.
TCAAGCGGCAGGTGGAGCAGGCGGCCCTGCACTGGCACAAGCCCGACCGCGGGATCTGGGAGGTCCGCGGCGAGCCGCAGCACTTCACCTCGAGCAAGCTCATGTGCTGGGTCGCGCTCGACCGCGGCGCCCGGCTCGCGCGCCTGTACGACGAGCACGACTTCGCCGAGCAGTGGCAGAAGCTCGCCGACGAGATCCACGCCGACATCTGCGCGAAGGGCGTCGACGAGCGCGGCGTCTTCGTCCAGCGCTACGGCTCCGACGCGCTCGACGCGTCGCTGCTGCTCGTGCCGCTGCTGCGGTTCCTTCCGCCCGACGACGAGCGGGTGCGCGCGACGGTGCTGGCGATCGCGGACGAGCTCACCGAGGACGGGCTCGTGCTGCGCTACCGGGTCGACGAGACCGACGACGGCCTGTCGGGCGAGGAGGGCACGTTCACGATCTGCTCGTTCTGGCTCGTCTCGGCGCTCGCCGAGATCGGCGAGGTCGAGCGGGCGCGCTCGCTGTGCGAGCGGCTGCTGTCGTTCGCGAGCTCGCTGAACCTCTACGCCGAGGAGATCGACCCGCGCACCGGCCGGCACCTCGGCAACTTCCCGCAGGCCTTCACGCACCTGGCGCTCATCAACGCCGTCATGCACGTCATCCGGGCCGAGGAGGCCACGCTCGACCACCGCGCGTTCCGCGTCCCGAGCCGCTCGTAGCCGCCTCGCGCGGGCCTCTCCCGCGGCCGCCCGGCGGCTCAGCGGGCGAGGTAGCCCAGCAGGTCGTGCCGCGTGAGCACGCCGACCGGGTCGCCGCCGTCGACCACGAGCAGCGCGTCGGAGCCCTGCAGCGCCCTGCGGACGGCGTCGAGGCCCTCCCCGACCCCCACGAGCGGGAAGCGCTCGGCCATGTGGTCGGCGACCCGGTCGGCGAGCTGCGCCTTGCCCGCGAAGACGGCGTCGAGCAGGTCGCGCTCGGTCACCGCGCCGGCGACCTCGCCGATCTTGACGGGCGGCTCGGCGACGACCACCGGCATCTGCGAGACGCCGTACTCGTGGAGGATCTCGATCGCGTCACGCACCGTCTCGTTGGGGTGCGTGTGCACGAGGTCCGGCACCGCGCCCGACTTGCCGCGCAGCACGTCGCCCGCCGTGATCTCGGCATCGGCGTCGAGGAACCCGTACGAGCGCATCCACGCGTCGGAGAAGATCTTCGACATGTAACCGCGCCCGGAGTCGGGGAGCAGGACGACGATCACGGCCTTCGACGCCGCCTCCGGGTCCTCCTCCTCGAGGCGCCGGGCCAGGCGCAGGGCCGCCTCGACAGCCATGCCGCACGAGCCGCCGACCAGCAGGCCCTCCTCGCGCGCGAGCCGCCGCGTCATGGCGAACGAGTCGGCGTCGGTCACGGGGATGACCTCGTCCGGCACGCTGGGGTCGTACGCACGGGGCCAGAAGTCCTCGCCGACGCCCTCGACCAGGTACGGCCGGCCGTCGCCGCCGGAGTACACGGACCCCGCCGGGTCCGCGCCCACGATCCGCACCGGCCCGCCGTCGTCGGGCGACCGGTCGGCCGAGACCTCCTTGAGGTACCGGCCCGTGCCCGTGATGGTGCCGCCGGTGCCGACGCCCGCGACGAAGTGCGTGACCCTGCCCTCGGTGTCGTCCCAGACCTCGGGGCCCGTCGACTCGTAGTGCGACGCCGGCCCGTTGGGGTTGGAGTACTGGTCCGGCTTCCAGGCGCCCGGGATCTCCTCGACGAGCCGGTCCGAGACCGAGTAGTACGAGTCCGGGTGGTCGGGCGGCACCGCCGTCGGGGTCACGACGACGCGCGCGCCGTAGGCGGCGAGGACGTCGCGCTTGTCCTTGCTGACCTTGTCGGGGCACACGAAAACGCAGTCGTACCCCTTGCGCTGGGCGACGAGCGCGAGGCCGACGCCGGTGTTGCCGCTCGTCGGCTCGACGATCGTGCCGCCGGGCCGCAGCTGCCCCGACTCCTCGGCCGCCTCGACCATCTTGAGCGCGATGCGGTCCTTCACGGAGCCGCCGGGGTTGAAGTACTCGACCTTCGCGAGGATCGTCGCGGACAGGCCCTCGGTGACCCGGCTCAGGCGGACCAGGGGTGTCCGGCCCACGAGCTCGGAGATGTGCTCGGCGTATCGCATGGCGTCATCCTCCCACCGGGCCACCACGCCGCGCGCGCGAGGTAGCGCGCCCCGCGCCGAGGTAGCGCGTCCCGCGCCGAGGTAGCGCGCCCCGCGCCGAGGTAGCGCGTCCCGCGCCGAGGTAGCGCGTCTCGCGCCGAGGTAGCGCGCCGCGACGCGGGCACGAAAAGACCGGCGAGGTAGCACGCGTTCGCGTGCTACCTCGCCGGATCGTGCGCTACCTCGGCGGACCGGGCGCTACCTCGTCACTCGCTGCTGTTGAAGATCGCGATGAGGCGGAGGAACTCGAGGTACAGCCAGACCAGCGTGACGGTGAGACCGAACGCCGCGGACCAGGCGAACTTGGCCGGAACGCCCTGCTCGACGCCGCGCTTGATCGCGTCGAAGTCGACGATGAGCGAGGCCGCCGCCAGGCCGACCGCGAACAGGCCGACGACGATGCCGAGCGCACCGCCGCGCATGCCCCAGCCGTCGAGCACGCCGGTCCACGTCAGGACGACGTTGATGAGCGAGAACGCCAGGTAGCCCACCATCGCGATGAGCAGCCAGCGCGTGAACTTCGGCGTGACGCGCACGCGGCCCGACTTGTAGAGGAACAGCGCCGCCGCGAACGTCGCCATGGTGGCGACGATGGCCTGCAGCACGATCCCGGTCAGCGACCCGCCGCTCGAACCCACGGCGATGCCCGCGAACGCGAGGCTGATGCCACCGAGGAAGACGCCCTCGGCCACCGCGTACAGCGTGATGAGCACCGGGCTCGGGTTCTTCTTGAACGCGTTGACCAGACCCAGCACCAGACCGGCGATCATGCCGATCGGCCACAGGCCGGGCGCGAACGTCCACGTCGCCGCCGCGACCACGACCAGCAGGGCGAGCAGCCCGCCGGTCTTGATGATCACGTCGTCGTAGGTGAGGCGCTTGGTGTCGGCCGTCGTCGCGGCCGGCGCGCTGTACATGTTCTCGAGCGACGCGGCGTCGGCCGCCTGCGCGCCGGCGGTGCCGTACTGGCCGAACTGCGGCTGGCCGTACGGCGCGGGCGCCGTCGCGGTACCGCCACGGCGGGCCGTGCGGCGGGGCTCGCCGAAGACGTCGCTGTTCGAGAAGACGGGGTTGCTCATGAACTCCTCCTGGTCGCGGCTGCCGGTTGCCCGACGACGGGACGTCGCGCGAGCATGGCCGGGTCGCTGGCCGTGCGACTCATCCTAGGGAACGCCACCTGCCCCCGAAAGGTTCCCGAGGGTTCACGACGACTTTCGTGACGTCCCCGTGACCGCCCCCTAGGCTCGAGGCCAGGGAGAGCCGACCGAGGGGCGACGCATGATCGAGGCACGAGACCTGTCCAAGCGCTACGGCGACAAGCTGGCCGTCGACGACGTCACCTTCTCCGTGCGGCCGGGCGTGGTCACGGGGTTCCTGGGGCCCAACGGCGCCGGGAAGTCGACGACGATGCGCATGATCATGGGCCTCGACCGGCCCACCTCCGGCAGCGTCACGGTCAACGGACGCCCGTACGCCCAGCACCGCGCCCCGCTCGCGGAGGTCGGCGCGCTGCTCGAGGCCAAGGCGGTGCACCCGGGCCGGACCGCACGCCAGCACCTGCAGGCCCTCGCCGCGACGCACGGCATCCCCACCACGCGCGTCGACGAGGTCATCGACCTGACCGGGCTGACGGCCGTGGCGCGCAAGCGCGTCGGCGGCTTCTCGCTGGGCATGGGTCAGCGGCTCGGCATCGCGGTCGCGCTCCTCGGCGACCCGCGCACGCTCATCCTCGACGAGCCGGTCAACGGGCTCGACCCCGAGGGTGTCCTGTGGGTGCGCAACCTCGCCCGATACCTCGCGGAGGAGGGGCGCACCGTGTTCCTGTCGAGCCACCTCATGAGCGAGGTCGCGCTCACGGCCGACCACGTCATCGTCATCGGCAAGGGCCGCATCCTCGCCGACACCCCGGTCCGGGAGCTGCTCGACGGCGCCTCGCGGCGCCGCGTGCGCGTCCGCACCCCGCAGGGCGCCGAGCTCGCCGCGGCGCTGCGCCGCGAGGGTGCCGAGGTCGAGGTGTCCGACGACGGCGCCCTCGACGTCGCCGGCCTGGACGCGGCACGCGTCGGCGAGCTCGCGGCCGGTGCCGCCGTCGTCCTGCACGAGCTGACCCCCGTGTCGTCGACGCTCGAGGACGCCTACATGGCGCTCACCGCCGACGCGGTCGAGTACCACGCCGAGGACGTCCCCGCCGTCCCGGCGACCACTCCCGGAGGAGCCGACCGATGAGCGCCACGACCTCGACGACCGGCGCACCGCCGTCGGGCACGCCCGTGCACCGGGTGTCGTTCTGGCGCGTGCTGCGCGCCGAGTGGATCAAGTTCCGCACCCTGCGCTCGACGGTGTGGACCGCGGTCGTCACCGCGGTGGTCATGGTGGGCTTCGCGCTCATGATGGCGGCGATCATGCGGGCGTCCACGGGCAACCCGGAGATGCAGGAGGGCATGTCGCAGGACCCGGGCCTGCAGGCCATGGGCATGACCGGCACCACGGTGATCACGCTCGGCTACTCGTTCGGCCAGCTCGCGATCGCGGTGCTGGCGGCGCTCGTCGTGACCAACGAGTACTCCACCGGGATGGTCCGGTCCACGTTCGCCGCGGTGCCGCAGCGCCTGCCGGCGTTGTGGGCCAAGCTCGTCGTCATCGTCGTGGCGACGGTCGTGATCATCTCGCTCGCCCTGGGCGTCGCGTACCTCGTCACCATGCCGCTGCTCGACGACGCCGGCATGGCCGTCGACCTCGGGGACGCCGAGCAGGTCCGCGCGCTGCTCGGCTGCGTGCTCTACCTCGCGACGGTCGCGGCGTTCTCGCTCGCCGTCGGGACGCTGATGCGGCACACGGCCGGGGCGATCTTCACGCTCGTCGCGCTGTTCTTCGTGCTGCCGATCATCTTCTCGATCGTCGTGGCCGCGACCGACGCGGCGTGGACCGACCAGGTGAACAAGCTCCTGCCGTCGGTCGCCGGCGAGCGGATCATCGCGACGGGCCCGACGCCCGAGACCCTGCTCGAGCCGTGGACCGGCTACGGCGTGCTCGCCGCCTACACGGTCGCGCTGCTCGTGGGGGCGGCCGTGGCGATCCGGCGCCGGGACGCCTGACCCACCGCAGGGCCTGTCCGCCGGAAGACGCACCGGGGGCAGCGGCTCGGTGCCGTCACGCCGCCTCGAACGCTGCCAAGACTCATTTGCAAAGAAACACTTGCAAAGAGTCCTTTGGACTCGTACGGTGGTCATGTTGCCGCAGACCAGACCCCAGGAGTCCCGATGCTCGCCGCCGTCCCGTCGCTCCCCCGCACCGCCGACCTGCGCGGCGTCGACCGTGCCGCCGTCCGGCTCGGCACGTTCCTCGTCGAGACGGGCCGGCGCCGCGCGGCGGCCCGCGCCGAGCGCCTCGCACGACGCGCCGCCCACGCCGCGACCGCCCACGAGCTCGAGGTCCGCCGGCGCGCCGCCGTCGAGCGGCGGCAGGACAACGCGGCACAGCTGAACGTCCTCGGTCTGCGCTGAGCCCGGCCGCGCGGTGGGTAACGTCAGGTCCATGAGCACCGACCCCGACGACGACCGCAGGGCCGACGAGGAGACCGCGGGCACGCCCCGGCCGCAGCCCCGCCCCGCGCCTGCCGGGCTCGGTGACGCGATCCGGGACGCGGTGACCGAGAGCGTCACCGCGGGCCTGCAGGCCGCGTCGGACTCTCTCGACGAGCTCGACGGCCTCGGCGACCGGATCCGCGCCGGGGTCGAGGACGCGCTCGGCGACGCGCTCGGTCCCAGCGCCCTGCGCGGCCTGTCGCACCCGTTGCGCGTGAAGATCCTCGACCTGCTCAACACCCGGGGCCCCCTGACGGCGAGCGGCCTCGCCGAGCTGGTCGGCGAGTCGAGCGGCTCCACGAGCTACCACCTGCGCCAGCTCGCCAAGCACGGGTTCGTGCGCGAGGTCGAGGGCAAGGGCACCGCCCGGGAGCGCTGGTGGGAGACCGTCCCCGGCCGGTTCAGCGTCATGCCCGACCCCGCCGACGACCCCGGGACCCGCATGGCCAAGGACCTCGTCAACGCGGAGTTCGAGCGGGCCCGGCAGGAGAAGATCTGGGCCGTCCTGCGCGCGATGAACGACGCACCGCAGCGGCACTCCGAGTGGGTGGAGGCCACCACGCTGAGCACCATCAGCCTGCGGGCGACGCCGGAACAGCTCGAGCGCATCGTCGTCGCCGTGCAGGCGGTGCTCGCGGAGCAGGTGGCCCCGATCCGGCGCCAGCGCGACGTCCCGGGCGCACGGCCCGTGCAGATCCACTTCAACGCCTTCCCCGTGGTCGGCGGCGAGGAGTAGGCGCACCCGCGCTTCACCCTGGCCGTCAGCTTCCGAGGGGTGTAGATGTGGCCTGTGCGCCGGCAGCGCCGCCGGCACCACCGACGCACGGACCGTACGTCCACCCGGGCGGCCCGCCGCCCTGACCGGAAGCTGCCTCCTGTGACGTCACCACTCCAGCGCCGACCCCTGCTCGTCGCGACCGCCGCCCTCGCTCTCACCCTTCCTGGGCTCGCCGCCCCGGCCTCGGCCGACACCCTCGCGTGCGGCGACACCATCACCACGAGCACCAGGCTCACGCACGACCTCGTGTGCGGGCCCGGCGACGGGCTCGTCATCGGCGCCGACGGCGTCGTGCTCGACCTCGCCGACCACACGATCAGCGGTGCCGGCGCGTACGGCGCGGGCGCCGGGGCGGGCGTCCGGATCGCCGGTCGCAGCGACGTCACGGTCACCCGCGGCACCATCACCGGGTTCGCGACCGCCGTCGAGGTCCAGCAGTCGTGGCGTGCCGCGCTCACCAAGCTCACCGCAAGCCGAGGAGACCGTGGCATCAACGTCGGCGGCGGAGGGAACCACCACATCGCCCAGAACACGCTCACGGACAACGGCCGGGACGCCGTCCGGCTCGCTGTCACCACCGGGAACGTCGTGCGCCAGAACGTGCTCGCGGGCAACGTCTTCGGCATCGGCGTCGCGGACTTCAGCACGGCGAACCTCGTGGAGCGCAACAGCGTCGCCGGGTCCCGCGACTGGGGCGTCGCCGTGTTCGGCTCCGCGACCGGGACCACGGTGCGTCAGAACGGCGTGAGCGCCAGCACCGCCGACGGGATCCTCGTCACGGCCGATACCTCGGGCACGGTGGTCGACCGGAACGCCACCGTCGGCAACGGCGACGACGGCATCGACGTGCGCACGACCGACGCGACGATCGCCAAGAACCGGGCGAGCGACAACGGTGACCTGGGCATCTCCGCACCCGACGGCGTGCGGGACGGTGGCGGCAACGTCGCCGGCGGCAACGGGAACCCCGCCCAGTGCAACGGTGTGCAGTGCGAGGTGCCGGAGCAGTGAGCCCTCCGGCGGAGGCGTCCTCTGCCCTGGGCAGATGCGCCCACCGCAGAGAACGCTTCCGCGCCCGGCGTCGGCGGCGGACCGTGGGGGCATGACCACCACACCGGCACCACCCACCTCCCCCTTCGACGACCAGCTCGCGTTCCGGCTGCTGCACCAGCGGATCGTCGTGCTCGGCAGCGAGATCGACGACGCCGTCGCCAACCGCGTGTGCGCACAGCTGCTCCTGCTGTCGGCCGAGGACGCGGCGTCGGACATCGCCCTGTACGTCAACTCCCCCGGCGGCTCCGTGACCGCCGGTCTGGCCGTCTACGACACGATGCGGCTGCTGCCCAACGACGTCGCGACCGTCGGCTTCGGCTTCGCCGCGAGCATGGGACAGTTCCTGCTCACCGCCGGCACCAAGGGCAAGCGGTACGCCCTGCCGCACACGCGCGTGATGATGCACCAGCCGTCGGCCGGGATCGGCGGCACCGCCGTCGACATCGCGATCCAGGCGGAGAACCTGGAGCACACCAAGCGCGTCATGCACGAGCTCATCGCCAAGCACACCGGCCGCACGGTCGAGCAGGTGGCCGCGGACTCCGACCGCGACCGCTGGTTCACGGCGAGCGAGGCCCTCGAGTACGGCATGGTCGACCGGATCGTGGAGTCCGTCGAGGACGTCCGCCCGTCCGCGACCGGCCGGAAGGCGGGGCTGTGATGGCCGGCTACACCATCCCCACGGTGCTGGAGAAGACCCCGCTCGGCGAGCGCGCCTACGACGTCTTCAGCCGCCTGCTGCGCGAGCGCATCATCTTCCTCGGCACGGAGATCGACGACGGCGTCGCGAACGTCGTCATGGCCCAGCTGCTGCACCTCGAGTCCGAGGCGCCGGAGCAGGAGATCGGCCTGTACATCAACTCGCCGGGCGGGTCCGCGACCGCGATGACGGCGATCTACGACACGATGCAGTTCGTCCGGTCCGAGGTCTCGACGATCTGCATGGGCCAGGCGGCGTCGGCGGCGGCCGTGCTGCTGGCCGCGGGAGCGCCCGGCAAGCGGTACGTGCTCGAGCACTCCCGGATCCTGCTGCACCAGCCGTCCGGGCAGGGGCAGGGCACGGTGTCCGACCTGGCGATCCAGGCCCGGGAGATCCTGCGGCTGCGCGCCGAGACGGAGGCCCTGCTGGCCCGGCACACGGGGCGCAGCGTCGAGCAGCTGCGGGCGGACACCGACCGCGACCTCGTGCTCTCCGCGCGCGAGGCGATCGAGTACGGCGTCGCGGACGCCGTCGTCGGATCCCGCAAGCTGTCGTCGGCGGCTGCCTGAGGACCGCGAGCCCCGCCGGCCGGTGGTCCTGGTTCGTCGCGCGATCCGCCCGAGGACGCGACGCACCAGGACCACCGGGCTGCTGGGCGCGGCGCTGTCAGGCCGCCAGCGAGATCGCGTCGACGGCGGTCGTCGTCGAGCGCACGTACCGCACGCCCGCGGAGCGCTCGCCCGCGGAGCTCAGCACGCGCACGCCGCGCTGCTCGGCCGTGGCGGCGAGCGCGTCGTGCGCCTGGGCGACGAGGTCGACCAGCCGGATGCCCAGCGCTCCGCAGACGGCGGCGAGCACCTCGGACGACGCCTCCTTGCGCCCGCGCTCCACCTCGGACAGGTACGCGGTCGACATGCGGGCCGTGGCGGCCACCTCCTGCAGGGTCCTGCCCTGGCGCAGCCTCGCCCGGCGCAGGATCGAGCCGACGAGGTGCCGCAGCAGCGGCTCGCGCACTTCCGTCGCGTCGGTCATGACGACGACGCTACCCCCGCCGCCGTCGCCGCGGCCCGCGGCGGCGTGCTCGGGGGTCTCGTTCTGCTACGGGCAGAAGACGTGCTGCCCAGCAGCACCCCGACGACGACGAGGACCCCGCCGGCGAGCTCGCCGGCCGTCACCGTCTCCCCCAGGACGACCCACGCGGCCGACATCCCGAACACGGGCACGAGCATCGAGAACGGCGCCACCACACCGGCGGGGTGGCGCGTCATCAGCCACGTCCACAGGCCGGAGCCCACGACCGTGCCGAGCACCACGGTGTACGCCAGGCCCACGAGCGCGCCGGCGGCGCCCGGCGCACCGAGGCCGGTCAGCGACGCCGCGATCGCCTCCGGACCCTCGACGAGCAGCGAGACCCCGAGCATCGGCAGAGGCGGTACCACCGACATCCACAGTGTCAGGCGCAGCGGGTTCTGCGGACGCGCCTGCCGGTTGCAGACGTTGCCGAGCGCCCAGCCGAACGCTCCGGCGAGCGTGAGCAGGAACGGCAGCAGCGCCGCGTGCTCGGCACGCTGCCAGCCGACGACGGCGAGCCCGCCGACCGCGACGAGGATCCCGGCGACCTGCCGCGGGCCGACGCGCTCCCGCAGGACCGTCGCCCCGAGCAGGACCGTGAACGGACCGGACGCCTGCAGCACGAGCGACGCGAGACCGGCCGGCATGCCCGTCGCCATGCCCCAGTAGAGGAACGTGAACTGCAGGACGCCGAACCCGAGCCCGTAGCCGACGAGCCACCGCGCCGGGACCTGCGGGCGGGGGACGAGGAGCACCGTCGGCACGGCGAGGAGCGCGAACCGCAGCGCGACGAGGAACATCGGCGGGAAGTGGCCCAGGGACGCGTCGATCGCGACGAAGTTCACGCCCCACAGGAGGGCGACGACGACGGCGAGGAGTCGGTGGCGGCTCGGCATGCGTCCATGCTCGAACCGGCCGACGATGAAGCACAAGCGAAAGTTGCTTCATCGACCTTGTAGGCTGCCTGCATGGACTTCCGGCACCTCGAGCTGGTGCGCGAGCTCGCCGACCGCGGCAGCGTCAGCGCCGTCGCCGCGGCGACGCACCGGACGCCGTCCGCCGTCTCGCAGCAGCTCAAGACGGCGCAGCGCGAGGCCGGCGTGCCGCTGGTCGAGCCCGCCGGGCGCGGGCTGCGGCTCACCGACGCGGGCCGGCTGCTCGCCGAGGGCGGGGCGGAGGTCGCCGCAGCCCTCGAACGGGTGCAGGCGCGGTGGGACGCGTTCCGGGGTGCGCCGTCCGGCACCGTGTCCGTGGCCGCGCTCCCGAGCGCGGCCACGTTCCTGCTCCCGGCCGTGATGCGGGAGCTCGCCGACGGCGCGATCACGCTCCGCTGCACCGACGTCGATCTCGCCGAGGCCGAGTACGCCGCGCTGACCGCCGACCACGACGTCGTGATCGCCCACAGCCTCACCAGCGTGCGCCCCGCCGGGACCGACGGGCTCACCGTCGTGCCGCTCGTCCGCGAGCCGCTCGACATCGCGATGGCCGCCGACCACCCGCTCGCGGGCCGGGAGCTCGTGCGCCCGGAGGACCTCGTCGACCGCGCATGGATCGGCGTCCCCCGCGGCTACCCGTTCGACACCGTGCTGCAGGCGGTCGAGCGGGCGACCGGTGCGCAGCTCGACGTCACGCAGCGGCTGCGCGACAACCGGCTGATCGAGGCGCTCGTGGCGGCGTCGGACCGGATCGCCGTGCTGCCCCGGTTCACGACGCCGGTGGGCGCGGGACTCGTCCTGCGCGAGCTGCGCGGCGTGGCCTCGGCCCGCCACGTCTCCGCCGTCCTGCGCCCGGACCGCGCCGAGCGGGCGGCCGTCAGGCGCGTGCTCGCGGCGCTCGAGCGCGCCGCCGCGGAGGTCGCGGGGCGCCACGTGCCCCCGCCCGGGTTCGAACCGGGACTGGACCGGGTTTAAGCCGGCTGCCTCTGCCAGTTGGGCTACGGGGGCCACCTGCCGGGACGCCACGGGCGGCCCCGCTCGGCACGCCCGGACCCGCCCGGCACCTCACGGTACCGACCGAGACCTCGGCTGCCGGACGAGGCCGCCCGTGGCGTCGTCGAGCCGGTTCAGCCCTTCGACGACTGGTCGGCCGAGGACCACGCCTTCTGCTCGACCTTGACGTTCGCCTCCTTGGGAGGCACCGACGCCTTGCGGAACTCCTCGCGGGGGTCGTGCAGCGAGCCGAGCGAGACGATCTCGCGGCCCATGAGGAACTGGCCGGTCCAGCCCACGAGGATGCGGAACTTGCGGTTGACCGTCGGCATCGCCATGAGGTGGTAGCCGCGGTGCGCGAGCCACGCGAGCGTGCCCTTGAGCTTGAGGAAGCCGAACAGCTCCGCGACGCCCTTGTACATGCCGAGCGACGCGACGACGCCGAGGCTCTCGTGCTTGTACTCCTCGGGCTGCTCGCCCTTGAGGATCGCGACCATGTTGTCGGCGAGCTGCTTGGCCTCGCGGATCGCGTGCTGCGCGTTCGGGGGGCAGAACTGGCCGGGGTTCAGCACGTCCGGCACGGCGGCGCAGTCGCCGGCGGCCCAGGCGTCGGGGACGATCTCGCCGTCCTCCGTGGCGACCTGCAGCGTCGGCTTGACCGTGACGCGGCCGAGGCGCTCGTACGGCAGGTCGGACGACTCCTTGATCACCGGGTTCGCCTTGACGCCCGCGGTCCACACGATGGTGTCGGAGTCGAACTCGACGCCGGTCGAGGTGACGACGTGGCCGTCGACGCACGAGTTGAGGAACGTGTTGAGGTGGAACTCGATGCCGCGCTTCTTCATCTCCTCGAGCGCCCACCGGCCCATGGGCTCGGTGACCTCGGGCAGGATGCGGCCGCTGCCCTCGATCATGACGAAACGCAGGTCGCCCGGCTCGATCGTCGGGTAGTTGCGGGTGGCGTAGCGCGCCATGTCCTCGATCTCGGCGAGCGCCTCGATGCCGGCGAAGCCGCCGCCCACGAACGTGAACGTCAGCATGCGCTTGCGGGCCTCGGCGTCCCACGTGGACGACGCGACGTCCATCCGGTTCAGGACGTGGTTGCGGACCGCGATGGCCTCCTCCACGTTCTTGAAGCCGATCGCGTTCTCCGCCAGGCCGGGGATCGGCAGGGTGCGCGAGACCGAGCCGAGGCCGACGACGAGCTGGTCGTAGGAGACCTCGTAGTCCGGGCCCTCCTCGGGGCGGATCGTGACCTTCTTGTCGCCGTGGGCGATGTTGACGACCTTGCCCTGGAGCACGTCGACGCCCTTGAGCGCGAGGCGGTGCGGCGCGACGACGTCGCGCGCGTCGATCGAGCCGGCGCCGGCCTCCGGCAGGAACGGTGCGTACGTCATGTACGGCCGCGGGTCGACGACGACGATCGCCGCCTCCTTCTTGCCCAGCTTGCGGCGCAGGCGGCGCGCCACGTACAGGCCGACCGAACCGCCTCCGAGCACCACGACGCGGGGAACCTTGCGGGGGCGGGGCGTGCGCGCCGGCGCGTCCTGGGCACGGCTCAGCACGGACACATCGTTCTCAGGCATGGGTCCCAGTCTACGACCGCCGCGGGGCCACGCTCCCCGGGGCACCGGTGGGCGAGACCGACGTCACGCGACGGAGAGCGCGATGCCGTCGAGGATGTCGGTCTCGCTCGTCACGACCTCGGTGAGGTGCCCGCCGGCGGCCGCGACCTCGTCGCGCACGCGGGCGACGACCTCCGACCACACGAGCGCGCCCGCCCCGATGACGTCGGCGCGCCCGGGGTGCATGAAGCCCAGCGCGAGCCGCTGCTCGCGCGTGCGGTGCAGGAGGTCGTCGCACGCGGCGAGAGCCTCGTCCGGTGCGAGCGTCGCGCCGTGCACCCGCTCCCGCTGGTAGGCGGGCAGCCCGAGCGCGTGGGCGGTCACGGTCGTGATCGAGCCAGCGAGCCCGACGAGCGTGGCGGTCCTGCCCAGGGGCACGACGGCGGCCGCCGCGTCGAGCGCCGCCCGCACGTCGGCGCGCGCCGCGGCGACCTCCTCGCCGGTGGGAGGGTCGGACGACAGGTGCCGCTCGGTGAGCCGGACGGAGCCGACGTCGAGCGACAGGGCCGCGTCCGGCGTCGTCGTCCCGAGCACGAGCTCGGTGGAGCCGCCGCCCAGGTCGACGACGAGGTAGGGGGCGCGGTGCTGGGTGGCCGTGCCGCTCGTCGCGCCGGTGAAGGACAGCAGCGCCTCCTCGTCCCCGGAGACGACCTCGGGCTCGACGCCCACGGCGTCGAGGACCCCGTCGCGGAAGACGTCACGGTTGCGCGCGTCGCGGGTGGCCGACGTCGCGACGAACCGCACGCGCGTCGCGCCGAGCTCCGCGATGACCCGCGCGTACTCGCGCGACGCGGCCAGCGTGCGCTCCAGGGCCTCGGGCGCGAGCTCGCCCGTGCGGTCGACGCCCTGCCCGAGCCGGACGACCTGCGTCCGCCGGTCGACCTCGTGCAGCGTCCCGTCGGAGACGTCGGCCACGAGGAGGCGGATGGAGTTGGTGCCGCAGTCGATGGCGGCGACCCGCCGGGTGGAGCTCGATGTCACGGGCCCACCCTCTCATCGCGGAGCGGCACGGCGCGCGTCAGCAGGTGCAGCGGTCGGGACGCCACTCGTCGCGGACCCGCTCGAGCGCCTCGTCGCCGAGCGGGTTCACGCCGGGGCCGGCCGCGAGCGCGTGGCCCATGAGCACATGGACGCACTTGACGCGCGTGGGCATGCCGCCGGCGGAGATGCCGTCGATCTCCTGGACGTGCCCGAGCTGCTCGCGCTGCGCGAGGTAGTGCTCGTGGGCGCGGCGGTACGCGGCCGCCAGCTCCGGGTCCTCGCCGAGGCGGGCGGTCATCTCCTTCATGACGCCCTGGGCCTCGAGCCGCGACGCCGCGGCCACCGCGCCGGGGTGCGTCAGGTAGAACGTCGTCGGGAACGGCGTGCCGTCGGGCAGCCGCGGCGCCGTGCGGACGACGAGGGGACGCCCGCAGACGCAGCGCGCGGCGACGCCGACGACTCCGCGCGGCGTCCGGCCGAGCTGCTCGGCGAGCACCTCGAGGTCGTGCTCGGTCACGGCGGTCGGGTCGTCGGCACGCTCGGCGGCGGGGGTCGGTCGGGTCACCCGCTCATTCTCCCCGATCGCGTCACCCGCCCGCCGACGACCGCTGCTCAGCCGCCGTCGCCGGCGGACGGGGCGGGGCTCGACGTCGGGCCGCCGCCGGCGGGCTCCTCGCCGTCGCCGGCCTCCGGCGACGGCGACGGGCCGTCCGCGACCTGCACCGACTCCCACACCGACTGGAACCACGGCACGTCCGAGGTCGGGTCCGTGCCGACCGGTCCGGCGTCGACGGCCTCGCCGGTCAGGGGGTCGAGGTCCTCGACGACGGTGTCGGCGTCGAGCGTGCGCCAGACCTTGTCCCCCGGGAACACGAACTGCAGCCGCGAGCGCGCCTGCTCGACGACGTAGGTGCGGTCCTCCCAGCGTGCGAGCTCCACCTCGAGCCGGTCCCGCTCGGCCTCGTGGCGCGCGAGCTCGGCGCGCAGCCGGTCGATCTCCGCGGACTGCTGGACGGCGCCGCGCACCGTCGGCAGCAGCAGGACCAGCGCGAGCAGCACGACCACCGACAGGACGATGACCCGGACAGTCAGGACCTCGGGCAGCACGAGCCCGTACCGGCTGCGCCTGCGCTCCTCGCGCGCGGGCCCGGCCGGGCGCCGCGGCGGGCGGGGTGCGGTCGGCCGCGTGCCCGTCGACGTGCCGCCCGCCGACGAGCCGGCCGTGCCGCGCGCACCCGACGGGCGGGACGCAGGGCGGCGGGACGACGGCGCGGCGGGTCGGCGGGAGGGCACGTCCCGATTGTGCCGACCCCGACCGCCCGGGTGGTGGACCGCCGTCGGCGCGCCACGGGCGAGCGCGCGCTACCTCGGCGCATCCCGCGCTACCTCGGCGCATCCCGCGCTACCTCGGCGTAGGACGCGCTACCTCGGCGGGTGGACGGCGACGGCCGGCCGCCTCGCGAGGAGGCGACCGGCCGTCGTCGTGGGTGCGGGTGCGTCAGCCCTGGAAGCGCGGGAACGCCGAACGACCGGCGTAGCGGCCGGCGTCGTCGAGCGCCTCCTCGATGCGCAGGAGCTGGTTGTACTTGTTGATGCGCTCGCCGCGGGCCGGGGCGCCGGTCTTGATCTGGCCGGCGTTGGTGGCCACGGACAGGTCCGCGATCGTGGTGTCCTCGGTCTCGCCCGAGCGGTGCGACGTCATCGTGGTGAAGCCGTTGCGCTGCGCGAGCGTGACGGCGTCCAGCGTCTCGGTGAGCGAGCCGATCTGGTTCAGCTTGACCAGGAGCGAGTTCGCGGCCTTGGTCTCGATGCCCTTGGCCAGGCGCTCCGGGTTGGTGACGAACAGGTCGTCGCCGACGATCTGCACCTTGTCGCCGACCTTGCTCATGAGCGCGCTCCAGGAGTCCCACTCGTCCTCGGACAGCGGGTCCTCGATGGACACCAGCGGGTAGTCGGCCACGAGCTGCTCGTAGAAGGCGATCATCTCGTCGGGCGTCTTGGTGCTGCCCTCCCAGCGGTACGCGCCCTCGGAGAAGAACTCCGTCGCGGCCACGTCGAGCGCGAGCGCGACGTCGGTGCCCGGCGTGAAGCCGGCCCGCTCGATGGCGGTGAGGATGAGGTCGAGCGCCTCGCGGTTGCTCGGCAGGTTCGGGGCGAAGCCGCCCTCGTCGCCGAGGCCGGTCGCCAGGCCCTTCTCCTTGAGCACCGCCTTGAGCGAGTGGTACACCTCGGTGCCCGTGCGCAGCGCCTCCTTGAAGGTGTCCGCGCCGATCGGGGCGACCATGAACTCCTGGATGTCGACGTTCGAGTCCGCGTGGGACCCGCCGTTGAGGATGTTCATCATCGGCACGGGCAGCACGTGCGCGTTCGGTCCGCCGACGTAGCGGAACAGGTCGAGCCCCGCGCTCTTCGCCGCGGCCTTGGCCACCGCGAGCGAGACGCCGAGGATCGCGTTGGCGCCGAGCTTGCCCTTGTTGGCGGTGCCGTCCAGCTCGATCAGCGTCTGGTCGATGATGCGCTGCTCCTCGGCGTCGTAGCCGATGAGCTCGGGCGCGATGTCGTCGATGACGGCGTTGACCGCACCCTCGACACCCTTGCCCAGGTAGCGGCCCTTGTCGCCGTCCCGGCGCTCGACGGCCTCGAAGGCGCCCGTGGAGGCGCCGGACGGGACCGCGGCACGGGCGAACGTGCCGTCCTCGAGGGCGACCTCGACCTCCACGGTGGGGTTGCCGCGGGAATCCAGGATCTCGCGCGCGCCAACGGCTTCGATGCTTGCCACGGATGCTCCTTCAGACAGGGCTCACGGGCGCTACCGTGCGGCCAGGCCAGGGCACGTGCCCGGGGCCGCCTACGCCCGCGACGGTGGTGGGTTGACGCCCCCAGCCTAGACCGGTGCGGTCGGTGCGGCGTCCGGTCCCGACAGGTGGTCACGCGCCGCCGGGGAGCTTCTCCCGCGCGGCACGGCGCAGGGCCGCCGGGAGCGCGTCGCCCGTGCGCGCGAGGAACGCCCGCACCGCCTCGGGGTCGGCCGCTCCGGCGTGCTTGAGCGCGATGCCGACCGGCTTGCGGACGACCGGGTCGGCGTCGCCCGCCAGCAGCTCCGCGAGGCGCAGGAGGTCCGCGACGCCGTCCGGGTGCGGCGGCCTCGTGTACGCGAGCGGGGCCGTCATCGCCGTGCGGCGGCGCAGGGGGTCGGCCGAGCGCGCGAGCTCGAAGAGCGGTGCGCGCGAGCGGTCGCGCAGGTGCCCGCCGACGACGCGCGGGGCGGCGCGGTCGACCATGTCCCAGGTGTCGATCCGGTCGTGCCGGTCGAGGTACAGGCGGTACCGCGCCGCGCGCTCGTCGTCCGTCACGCGTGGCCGGCGGACGAAGAAGTCGAGCACGCAGAACGCGGCGAGCCGTGGTTCGTACGCGTCGTCGTCGAGGAGGCGGTCGACCTCCTCGAGCGGCATCGCGGCGTAGCGCTTCGCGACGTCGAACAGCGTGCCCATCCGGACCCCGAGGACTCCCCCGTCGCCGGCGTAGTGGCGGTTGGGGTGCGCGACCGGGTCCGCGACGGCGCGCAGGTCGGCGACGAGCGAGTCGGCCGTGAGCTCCACGCCCTCACGATAGGACGGCGCACCGACACCGGGTCGCGCCGGGATTTCGCCCGCTCCCGGCCCTCCCGTCCCGGTCGCGGTCTGCCAGGCTTGCCAGCGTGAGCCGCATCGTCGTCGTCGGAGCCGGGATCCTCGGGCTGGCCGTCGCCGCGCGCCTGGCCCGCCGGGGTGACGACGTCGTCGTGCTCGAGAAGGAGGACCGCCTCGCCGCCCACCAGACCGGGCGCAACTCCGGGGTGATCCACTCGGGCCTGTACTACCCGCCGGGCTCGCTCAAGGCCCGGCTCGGCGTGGCCGGCCAGGCGTCGATGACGCGGTTCGCCCGCGAGCACGGCGTGGCCGTGGACGTCTGCGGCAAGCTCGTCGTGGCGACGTCGCGCTCCGAGGTCGCCCGCATGCGCACGCTCGCCGAGCGCGGCACGGCGAACGGCGTGCCCGGCATCCGCGAGCTGTCCCGGGCCGAGGCGCGCGAGCACGAGCCGAACGTCGAGTGCGTGGCGGCCCTCCACATCCCGACCACCGGCATCGTCGACTACCGCGGCGTGTGCGACGTCCTCGCGGACCAGGTGCGCGCGGCCGGCGGCGAGATCCGCCTGGGGACGACGGTCGGCCCCGCGACGCGGCGCGACGGGCGCGTGGCCGTGACGGCGGGTCCCGACGTCGTCGTCGCGGACGCCCTCGTCGCGTGCGCGGGGCTGCACGCGGACCGCTTCGCCCGCGCGTCCGGCGTCGACCCGCAGGCGCGGATCGTGCCGTTCCGCGGCGAGTACTACGAGCTCGCGTCGCACGCCGCCGACCTCGTCAAGGGCCTCGTGTACCCCGTGCCCGACCCGCGCTTCCCGTTCCTCGGCGTCCACCTGACCCGCATGGTGCACGGCGGCGTGCACGCCGGGCCGAACGCCGTCCTCGCGCTCGCCCGGGAGGGCTACACCTGGCGCGACGTCGTGCCGGCCGACGTGCTCGACTGGGCGCGGTGGCCGGGGACGTGGCGGCTCGTCGCCCGCAACGTCGTCCCCGGTGCGCGCGAGGTCTCGCGGTCGGTGTCGCGGCGGCTCTTCGCCCGCTCGCTCGCGCGGCTCGTGCCCGGGATCGGGCCCGACGACATCGAGCCGGCACCGTCCGGGGTGCGGGCGCAGGCCCTCGCCCGCGACGGCTCGCTCGTGCAGGACTTCCTCGTGGCGGCCGGCCCGCGCCAGGTCCACGTGATCAACGCGCCCTCGCCCGCGGCGACGGCGTCGCTCGAGATCGCCCGGCACCTGGAGCAGCGCGTGGACGAGGTGCTCGCCGCGACCCGCTGAGCGGGGACCCGCTCAGCGGGCGGCCGTGCCGACGCTCGCCGCGGCGCTCACCTCGCCCAGGATCACCGCGTCGACCAGGTCGCGGGCCCACGCGAGGACCTGGGCGCCGCGCAGCGGTCGTCCGCCGATGCGCGCCGTCGTCGGGAAGGGCACGAGGATCGCCCGGATCGCCGGCTTGAGCACCGTCCCGGGGTAGAGCCGCCGGAGGCGCAGCTGCGCGGACTCGGGCAGGTCCACGGGCGCGAACCGCACGTGCTTGCCCTGCGCCGTGACGTCGGAGAGCCCGGCCCGGCGCGCGTGGTTGCGGAAGTCCGCCACCTCGAAGAGGGCGGACGCGACCTCGGGCAGCGTGCCGTAGCGGTCCTCGAGCTCGGCGCGCACCTCCGCGAGCGCGGCGGCGTCGTGCGCCGCGGCGATCTTCTTGTACGCCTCGAGCCGCAGCCGCTCGGTCGCGATGTACGACTCGGGCAGGTGGGCGTCGACCGGCAGCTCGATGGTGACGTCGGGGGCCTCCTCCTCCTTCTCGCCGCGGAAGGCCTGCACGGCCTCCCCGACCATCCGCACGTAGAGGTCGAAGCCGACGCCGGCGATGTGGCCCGACTGCTCGCCGCCGAGCAGGTTCCCCGCGCCGCGGATCTCGAGGTCCTTCATGGCGATCTGCATGCCGGCGCCGAGGTCGGTGTTGGCGGCCATGGTGGCGAGACGGTCGTGCGCGGTCTCGGTCAGCGGCCGCTCCGGCGGGTAGAGGAAGTAGGCGTAGGCGCGCTCGCGGCCACGGCCCACGCGGCCGCGGAGCTGGTGCAGCTGCGACAGGCCGAGCATGTCGGCGCGCTCGAGGATCAGGGTGTTGGCGTTCGAGATGTCCAGGCCGGTCTCGACGATCGTGGTGCACACCAGGACGTCGAGCTCCTTCTCCCAGAAGCCGCGGATCACCTGGTCGAGCTGGGCCTCGTTCATCTTGCCGTGCGCGACGCCCACACGGGCCTCGGGCACCAGCTCGCGCAGCCGGGCGGCGGTCCGGTCGATCGTCTCGACCTTGTTGTGCACGTAGAACACCTGGCCCTCGCGCAGCAGCTCGCGCCGCAGGGCAGCGGTGATCTGCTTCTCGTCGTACGCGCCGACGTAGGTCAGGACGGGGTGGCGCTCCTCGGGCGGCGTGGCGAGCGTCGACATCTCGCGGATGCCGGTGACCGCCATCTCGAGCGTGCGCGGGATCGGCGTGGCGGACATCGCCAGCACGTCGACGTTGGTCCGCAGCTGCTTGAGGGTCTCCTTGTGCTCGACGCCGAAGCGCTGCTCCTCGTCGACGATCACGAGCCCGAGGTCCTTGAACTGCACCGACCCGGTGATCAGCCGGTGCGTGCCGATGACGACGTCGACCGTGCCGTCCTTGAGCCCCGCGACGACCTCGGCCGCCTCCTTCTCGGACTGGAACCGGCTCAGCGCCTTGACCGTCACGGGGAAACCGGCGTACCGCTCGGAGAACGTGTCGAAGTGCTGCTGCACCAGCAGCGTCGTCGGCACGAGCACGGCGACCTGCTTGCCGTCCTGCACCGCCTTGAAGGCCGCGCGGATCGCGATCTCCGTCTTGCCGTAGCCCACGTCGCCGCACACGAGCCGGTCCATCGGGACCGGCTTCTCCATGTCGGCCTTGACCTCCTCGATGGTGGCGAGCTGGTCGGGCGTCTCGACGTACGCGAACGCGTCCTCGAGCTCGCGCTGCCACGGCGAGTCCGGGCTGAAGGCGTGCCCCTGGGTCGCCATGCGGGCGCTGTAGAGGCGGATGAGCTCCGAGGCGATCTGCCGCACGTGCTTGCGGGCCTTCGCCTTGGTGTTCTTCCAGTCGGCCCCGCCCATCTTGTTCAGGCTCGGGGACTCGCCGCCGGTGTACTTGGTGACCTGGTCGAGCTGGTCCATCGGCACGAACAGCCGGTCCCCCGGCTGCCCGCGCTTGGACGACGCGTACTCGATGACGAGGTACTCGCGCGTCGCGGCGTTGGCGCCCGCGCCGAGCGTGCGCTGCACCATCTCGACGAAGCGCCCGACCCCGTGCTGCTCGTGCACGACGAAGTCGCCGGCCTTGAGCTGCAGCGGGTCGACGACGTTGCGCCGGCGCGACGGCATCTTGCGCATGTCGCGGGTCGTCGGGCCCTGCCGGCCGGTCAGGTCCGACTCGCTGAAGACGGCGAGCCGCAGCTCCGGCGCGACGAAGCCCTTGCCGACGAGGGCCGGTGCGACGAGCACGACGCCGCCGTCGGGCTCGTCCGCGAGCTCGCTCACGAGCCGCGCCGCCGTGTCGGCCGCCGAGAGCTGCTCGACCATCCGCTTGGCGGGGCCGGGACCCTCGGTCGTGAGCACGAGCCGCCAGCCCGCGCGCTGCAGCGACTTGACGTCGTCGAGCGCCCGCTGCAGGTCTCCTCGGTAGGACTCGACGTCGCGCGCGCCGACCGTGAGGGTGGTGGTGCCGTCGTCCGGCTCGGTGGCGGCCGCGCCGCCGATCTCCTCGCCGGCCTCGCCCGACGTCGCCGCGTCGAGGCTGAAGGACGAGAGGGTCCACCAGCCCAGCCCCCGCCGCGCCGCGACCTCGCGCACCTCGGCGAACGTCGCGAAGCTGGCCGCGGACAGGTCGATCGGCGCCGCGCCGCCGGCCACCGCGCCCGTCCACGCCGCCGCGAGGAACTCCTCCGTCGTGGCCACGAGGTCGTGGGCCCGACGCCGGACGCGCTCGGGCTCGTCGAGAACGAGCAGCGCGTCCTCGGGCACGAGGTCCAGGACAGGCACCATGCGGTCGGCGAGGACCGGCGCGAGCGACTCCATGCCCTCCACCGCGACGCCGGCGGCGAGCCGGTCGAGCATCTCGACCGCGCCGGGCAGCTGCTCGACGAGCGCGGCGGCCCGCTCGCGAACCTTCTCGGTGAGGAGGATCTCGCGGCACGGGGGCGCCCACAGGCCGTGCTGGGCGACCTCGAGCGACCGCTGGTCCGCGACGGCGAACCAGCGGACCTCGGAGACCTCGTCGCCCCAGAACTCGATGCGCAGCGGGTGGTCCTCGGTGGGCGGGAACACGTCGAGGATGCCGCCGCGCACGGCGAACTCGCCCCGCCGCTCGACCATGTCGACGCGCGAGTACGCCGCGGCGCTGAGGCGGTCCGCGACGTCGGTCAGGTCCGCCGTGCCGCCGGGGTGCAGCTCGACGGGCTCCAGCTCGCCCAGCCCGTCGACGACCGGCTGCAGCAGCGCCCGCACGGGCATGACGAGCACACGGATCGGGCCGGTCGGGCCGGGCTGGTCGCTCGGGTGGGCGAGGCGGCGGAACACGGCGAGCCGCTTGGCCACGGTGTCCGCGCGGGGCGAGAGCCGCTCGTGCGGCAGCGTCTCCCACGCGGGCAGCACCGCCACGTCGTCGGACCGCTCGTCCGGCAGGTACGCGCGCACGCTCGCGGCGAGCTCGTCGGCGTCCCGCCCCGTGGCCGTCACCACGACGAGCGGGCGCCGCTCCGCCGCGGCGGCCAGCAGGGGCGGCCGCGCACCCCCGGGACCGACGACGTCGACGAACCCGCGCGCGGCGACGCGCTCGACGGCAGCGGCGGCGCCGGGGTCGGCGAGCAGGGCTGGGACGATGCCGGTGAGGTTCATGGGGAGTCCTTCGGGCGCACGACGACGGGTCCGCCTCGTCCCCGGGGCGGGGTGGGCGGACGTGCGTTCTCAGACTACGACGGCGGACCGACGGTGCCGTTCCCGCTGCCGTTCCCGCTGCCGTTCCCGCTGCCGGTCCCGCTGCGCCGGGCCGTCGCGAGCCACGCCGCCTGGAGCAGGAGCTCGGCGGCGAAGGGCGGGGTCGGCGAGAGCCACGCGGCCCGCAGCGCCTCGGCGTCGACCAGGTCGTCGTCGAGACCCGAGCCGTCCCAGTCCCGCGCGAACGCACGTTCCCGGTCGCCCCAGCGGGTGGCGTTGAAGCGCGCCTTCGACGTGCGCGCGAGCACGTCGTCCGGCAGCAGGTCCCCGAAGAGGCGCCGGAAGACGTCGGTGCGGCCGGCGTAGCCCCACGCACCGCCCTCGGCCGCGAGCGCCCGCACGACGCGCGGCTCGGCGAACGGGTGCAGGTGGACGACGTCGTGCTCGCGGGCCACGACGTCGAGGTTGTGCATGACGACGGCGGTGGCCCGCGACCGCAGCAGGCGCTCGGTCGCACGGTCCCAGCGCAGCGGCATCCGCTGGTCGCGCGCGAACCGCGCGGCCGCCGCGTGCGCGACGTCGTCGGGCAGCCACGGCGGGAAGATCGGTCGGTACGCCGCCGCGGGCACGGTCCAGGCGGGCCGGAGCGCGCCGGGCAGCTCGCGGACGAGCCGGCGCGACGGCAGCCGCCCCGCGGCGAGCGCCCGGCGCAGGTGGTAGAGCGAGGTGCCGCGCCGCCGCGACAGCAGGTCGTCACCGCCCTCGCCGGTCACGACGACCCGGCCGCGCAGGTGCGACAGGCGCACCGTCGCCCACTGGACCGACGCCGGGAACACGAGCCCGCGTCGCTGCAGGCCCGCCGTCGCGGCGTCGCCGAGCAGGCGCTGCTCGTCCGTGACCAGCAGCACCTCGTGCTCGTCGACCCGCAGGTGCTCGAGCACGCGCTCCTGCCAGCGGGACTCGTCGCTCTCGACGTCCCCGGGGTACCGGACGGTGAACGGGACCGGGAGGGGAAGTCCCTCGCGCCGCGCGACGTGGACGGCCACGGCGAGCAGCGCGGAGGAGTCGCGGCCGCCCGAGAAGAGCACGGCCGCCGGTCCCGGGTCGAGCGCCTCGAGCAGGACCTGCTCCAGCACGCGCCGGGTCAGCCCGGCCCGCGGACCGGCGAGCGGCGTCGCGGGGGGCGGGGGCGTCCGCCCGAAGATCCACCCGACCGCGAGCTCGAGGCCGTCGGGCCGGTGGTAGCCGGACGCGCCGACGGCCGGCGCCCCGAGGAGGCGCCGACCGCCGGGTGTCGTCTCGGGCACGTCGTGCTCAGGAGACGAAGCAGCCGGCCGGGGCGTTCTCCTTGTCCTGGCCGCTGAGGTCGGCCAGCCCGACCTCCTGGTTCGGCTGGTCGTTGTCCGCGCCATAGCCGTACTTGCACGCCTGGATCGGCAGGAGCGTCATTCCACGCACGGAGCCGACCACAGCGATGGTGGGTCGCCGGTACATGCGACCCCTCCTCTCATCGGTGCCGCCGGCGGTGCCGGCGTCCTCGCCCCCACAGCCGTGGGTGCCTCTTCACAGTAAGCCGGTGCCCCGCCGCCGGTGATCGCGCCGGAGGACATTCACCCGGACGTCCGGGGGCTTTCACCCGGCCGGTCCGGGGACAGCGCCGACCCGGCGGGGAACACTGGCGGGAGACGGGAGGAGCCACCCGTGGCAGACGACACCGGGACGTTCGTCGATCCCCTCGACCTCGCCGTCCAGGCGCGCCGGCAGCGGCGTTCCGTGCGCCGCCTCGGCCGGCTCGTCGGGCGCAGCACCCGGCTCGTGTGGGCGTCGGGACGGGGCCTGTTCGTGGCGCTCGGCGTCCTGCAGGTCGCGACGGCGGCGACACTCGCCGGGCAGGTCCTCGCGGTCGAGGCCTTCCTGACGGCCGTCCTGGAGGTCGGCGCCGGCGACCCGGTCGGGCCGCTCGTCGGCCCGGTCGCCTGGCTCGCCTCGCTGCTCGCGGCGGCGGCGCTGCTCGGCAGCGTCCAGGGCTACCTCAGGCGCTTTCTCGGGGACGCGGTGGCGCGGCGCACGCAGCTCGAGATCCTCGACGTCGCGACGCGCGTGAGCCTGCGGGAGTTCGAGCACCCGCGGTTCTACGACGCCGTGCAGCGGGTGCAGACGAGCGCGTCCACGCGCCCGATGCAGGTCACCCAGGCGCTCATGACGATCGCCGGCGCGGTCGCCGTGACGGTCGGCGTGGGTGCGACGCTCGCGGCGATCGACCCGCTCCTGCTCGGGCTGCTCGTGCTCGGCGGCCTGCCGCTGCTGCTGACCAACCGGCAGGAGAGCCGGCTGGAGTTCGAGTTCACCGTCGCGCAGACGTACCCGCTGCGCGAGCGCGGCTACCTGACCTACCTGCTCACCGGCCGCCCGGAGTCCAAGGAGGTCCGTGCGTTCGGCCTGGGCGGTCCGTTGCTGCGCCGCCTCGACGCGCTGTGGGGGCGCTACCGCCGCGACCTCGCCCGCCACCTGCGCCGGCGCGCCGGCCTGAGCCTGGTGGGCAACGCGCTGTCCGCGCTCGTGCTCGGCGCCACCTTCCTCGTCGTCGTGCTGCTGATCGCCCGCGGCCGCATGGGCGTGGCCGAGGCCGGCGCCGCCGTCGTCGCCATCCGCATGCTGCAGGGCCAGGTGCAGGGCCTGCTGGGTGCCGTGCAGGCGATCTTCGAGGCCGGCCTGTTCCTCGACGACGTCGACGCGTTCCTGGCCATGGGCCCCACGGCCGACGACGCGGAGTCCGGGACCCCGGCCCCCGCGGCGTTCGACCGCATCGAGGCCAGGGGCGTGCGCTTCACCTACCCCGGGTCGGACGTCGAGGCGCTGCGCGGGGTCGACGTCGAGATCCGCAGGGGCGAGGTCGTCGCCCTCGTGGGCGAGAACGGCTCCGGCAAGACGACGCTCGCCAAGGTGCTGGCGGGCCTCTACGACCCCACCGGCGGAGAGGTCCGGTGGGACGGGACGCCCACGACGGCGCTCGACCGGTCGAGCGTGCGGTCGCGCGTCGCGGTGATCTTCCAGGACTACGTCCGCTACGCCTTCCCCGCGGACGAGAACGTCGCCGTGAGCGACATCGGCACGGCCCTCGATGAGCACCGGGTCCGCAGGGCGGCGGCCGACGCCGGTGCCGACGAGTTCCTGGCGGCGCTCCCCCAGGGCTACGCGACCATGCTGTCCCGGCTCTTCCGCGGCGGGCAGGACCTGTCGGGCGGGCAGTGGCAGCGCGTCGCGATCGCCCGGGCGTTCTACCGGGACAGCCCGCTGGTGATCCTCGACGAGCCGACGGCCGCCCTGGACCCGCGCGCCGAGCACGACCTGTACACGTCGCTGCGCCGCGTCCTCGACGACCGCAGCGCGGTGTTCGTCTCGCACCGCTTCTCGTCCGTCCGCTCCGCCGACCGCATCTACGTGCTCGACGCCGGCCAGGTCGTCGAGCACGGCACGCACGACGAGCTCATGGCGGCCGGCGGCCTGTACGCCGAGCTCTTCACGCTGCAGGCCGAGGCCTACCTCTCCCCCGTCCGCACGGACGGGGCCTGAACCGGAGGACCCGCGCGTGCCGGGTGGGCAGGCAGGCGGCGGCGCCGCGCGGGCGCCCCGCCGGCGGGCCGTGCTGCTGCCCGTCGTGACGGCCGCCGCGTTCGGCCTCGTCTACGCGCTGGCCGTGCGCACCGGGGCGGGCCAGCGCTGGGACGCCGGGTCGTTCTCCGACGTCGTCGTGCTGCACGACGCCGCGGGTGGGTTCTTCCGGCTGCTGCGCGACTCGCTGCCGCTCCTCCTGGCGGTCGCGGTGGTGCCGGCGGGCGTCGCCGTGGCGGCGCGCGCCTGGCGGCGCCTGGCCGCGGCGGCCGTCGTGCTGGCCGTGTCGGCCACCGGGGCGCGGGTGCTGCGGGACCACGTGCTGACCCGGCCGGACCTCGGTGACAACGGGTACCCCCAGAACAGCTTCCCGAGCGGGCACGTGGCCGTCGCCGCGGCCCTGTGCGTCGCCTTCGTGCTGCTGTGGCCCGGCGGGGCCGGGCGGGCGGTCGTGGCCTCGTGGGGCACCGTCGCGGCGCTCTCCGCCGTCGCCAACGTCGTCACGTTCGCGCACCGTCCCGCCGACGTCGTCGGCTCGCTCCTGCTCGTCGGCACGGTGGCCGCGGCGACCGTTCAGGCGCTGCGCCCGGACGCCACCCCGGCGGTCGCCGTGCCGTGGCGGTCCCGCGGCCGGCCGTCGGACGAGCCGCGGTAGAGCTCCTCGTACCGGTCGACGACGCGCCCGAGGGAGAACTCCTGGGCCCGCACGAGGCCTGCCCCCGCGAGCGCCGCGCGCCGGTCCGCGTCGTCGAGCAGGTCGGCGAGGGTACGGCCCACCTGGCCCAGCGTGGTCAGCGCGCCCGCGCGGCCCTCGTCGGTCACGTACCGGGCGCCGACGTTGGGCGTGGCGACGACCGGGAGGCCGCTGGCCATGGCCTCGACGTACGGGATGCCGAAGCCCTCGTAGTCGGACGGCAGGCAGAACGCCCAGGCGCGGCGGTACGCGTCGGCCAGGGCCGCGTCGTCCAGGGCGCCCAGCGACCGGACGCCCGGGCCGGGCTCGGCCGGGACGTCCCGCGCGACCATCCACAGCCCGGCGCCGGGGTGCCGCGGCAGCACGTCCCGGGCGAACTGGCGGGCGAGCTCCGCGCCGTTCTTGCGGCCGCCCCACGTGCCGACGAACAGCACCACGGGGTGGTCGGCACGCCGGGCCGGGTCGGGGCGGAACCGCCCGAGGTCGACGCCGTTGGGCACGACGTCGCGCACCCAGGGGTACCAGCGCCGGGTCGCGGGCGAGACGACCACGGTGCGGTCGGCCACGACGCTCGCGAGCACCTCGGAGAGCCCCAGCAGCACCATGCGGGCGCGCTCCTTGGCGCCCCGGATCCGCCGCGCCTCCTCGAAGCACGAGCCGTGCAGCGTGCGGACGTGGCGCGGCGCGCGCCGCCGCCAGAGCCAGTAGTCGTCGCCGTGGGCGTGGATCACGTCGTAGCCGGACAGGTCCGTCCGGCGCAGCGTCGTCGCGAACCGGAACGTCCGCAGGGACCCGTCGAGCACGACGTGCCGGTGCCCGTAGGCGGCGCCCGCCACCGGCGGGCACTCGCTGAGCACGTCGACGTGGTGCCCCCGCCGCACGAGCTCGGTCGCGAGCTCGTGCACCTGGTACCCGATCCCCTGCTTGCTCGCGCTGGGCAGGTAGTACGAGATCATCGCGACGCGCAGCGGCCGGCCGGTCACGGGGCGCTCGCCAGCCCGCCGCGCAGGGCCTCGAGCCAGCCGCGGCCGAACCGCAGGTCCGGCTCGAGGTGGTTGCCCTCCGCCCACTCGTTCCACGACTTGACCCACAGCAGTCGCTCCTCGGCGGGCCGGTGCGCGACCGACGCGACCGCCTGGCGGACGTTGGCCCGGAACTTGTCCGGCGTGGCGCCGTGCAGGACGACGCCGCGGCGGCCCGACCGCGGGGTGTTGTCCCAGTTGGGGTACACGCACGGCTGCACCAGGTCGCCGGTGCGGTTCTGCCCGGCCCAGTCGGTCGTGTACGGGTAGATCTCGGGCCCGCCGGCGAGCTTGCGGACGGCCCGCATGCGCAGCACGTCGAGCCGTGACGTCCCGGCCGGCATGCGCATGTAGACGCCGGCGTCGAAGCCGTCCTCCTTGACGCGGTCGTACCGCACGCCGCCTCCCACGAGGTCGCTCATCTCGGCGACGAGGTAGAGCCCCTCGAGGCCCGCGCGCCGCGCGAGCGACTGCCACAGGTCGACGAACCGGCCGGCGTCGGGCAGCTCCTCGGGGCGGAAGACGTAGAAGACGGGGCGGCCGCCGACCCGCAGGTAGCGCGGGTCGCGGAGGGCGGGGAGGACCGCCTCGAAGTGGGCGACGTGGTCGTCGTCGCCCGGGTAGTCCTGCCGCACGAGGACGCGGTCCGGGTCGCCGTGCCAGATGCCGCTCCACGTCTGGTTCGCCCAGGCGAGGCAGAACGGCAGGTCCGGCTCCCCCGAGGACAGCACCTCGCGGAACGGCCGGTCCAGGAGGCGCCGGCCGTTGCCGAACCAGTAGTGCCAGTACGCGAAGGCCTCGACGCCGTACGCACGGGCGAGCTCGGCCTGCGCGGCCCGGGCCTCCGGCAGGCGCAGGTCGTAGAACCCGAGGTCCGCGGGCACGACCGGCTGCGCGTGGCCCGGGTAGAGCCGGCGCGCACGCGCGACGTTCGTCCACTCGGTGAAGCCCGGGCCCCACCACTCGTCGTTCTCGGGGACCGGGTGGAACTGGGGCAGGTAGAAGGCAACCGCGCGCGCCGACGTCGTCGGGCCCATGGTCGGGTTCGTCGTCACCCGGTCACCGTCCTCGTCCGTGCCGTGCGGCCGGTCCTGCACTGCGACGATACGGGCGGCGGCACGCGTGGTCCGAGGTCCGGGGGGTGGATTCACCCGGCTCCGGCGTGATCTCACCCGAGCGCCGACGGCCCCGGGGCCGGCTGCTCGCGCTCACGGCTTCGGCGCCGCCTGCACCACGGCGAGGTACGCGTCGCGGGCGCCGGTGTCCGGGACGTCGAGGTGGAGCGGGTTCGCCTCCTCGGTGGTGCCTGCCGGCCCCCCGCGACGCCGCAGACCGTCCCGCCACGTCGCGGCGAGGCTGCGCGCGGTGGTCGACCGGGCGTTCTGGTACACGATGCGTGCCGTGCGGCGGTCGCCCGGCGTCCACGGGAGCGGCACGACGTGGTCGACCGCCGCCGCGACCGCCCGCCACGTGGCGCAGCGCCGGCGCGGCCGCGTCGCCTCGGCGGGCAGCGGGAACACGCGCGCCGCACGGTCCAGGGCGAGCCGCAGCGGCAGCTCGACACCGTAGGCACGGGCTCGCGCGCGCACGAGGGCCCAGTCCGCCTGGTCCGCGGACGCCGACGCCATGTCCATGAGCCACAGCAGCCGGTACCCCCCGGACAGCGTCGTGTGATAGCCGAGGTGCAGGAGGGTGTCGACGGGGTCGAGCACCGGCGCCTCGGTGCTGCCGACCTCCAGCGGGACCGCTCTGGCGAGCAGCTCCTCGGTCGGGAACGTGAGCTCCCGGCGCAGCGGCGCGGCGTTCACGAGGTCCCAGTGCAGGTCGAGCCCCGTGCCGAACGGGAGCCGGACCGTCAGCTCCGCGCGGACCTGGTCCCGCACCAGCGGCCAGTTCCGGTCCACCAGGCACGCCCCCGCGCCGACGAGCGCGTCGAGCGCCGTGGCGAACCGCCGCCGCTCCACCAGCAGGTCGAGGTCGTAGTACTCGCGCATGTCCGGCCTCGGCCACCGCTGCGCGACGGCCGCGCCCTTCAGGAGCGCCCAGCCGACCCCGGCGGCGGTCAGCGCCGCACCCGCCGCGCGGAGGTCCGCCAGGGAGCGCAGCTGGCGCATCTTCTGCTGGACGTACGCCGCCTCCAGCGGTCCGAGCAGCCCGACGTCGTCGGTGACGGGCGCGAGCGCGAGGAAGACGGCCGGGCCGACCCGGTGCCAGGCCGCGGCCTCGTGAA
This sequence comes from Isoptericola sp., assembly GCA_031181105.1. Taxonomy (GTDB): domain Bacteria; phylum Actinomycetota; class Actinomycetes; order Actinomycetales; family Cellulomonadaceae; genus Isoptericola. The sequence goes on from JAPSLD010000003.1 coordinate 30,036, forward strand.
GGGCGTCCGGGGCGACGGCGCGCAGGTGGGCGGCGGAGATCTCCGCACCGGTCAGGGACCGGACGAGCACCTCCGCGACGGCCCCGCGCCGCGCCCCGCGCCCTGCCGCGAGCCGTGCCGTCAGCGGTGCCGTGCCCGCGCCGTCCGCCCGTGCGGTCCCTGCCGGCCGCGGGTCCTCGGCCGCGTCGATGAGCACCCCGCCCCCTAGGCCACGGCCTGGCCGAGCGGCGGTACCGCCGCGCGGACCGCCGCGAGGAGCTCGGCACCCAGCGTCGGGCCGAACGGCGGCCCCCACGGGACGCGCGCGGCGACGACCGGGACGCGACGGCTGAGCTCGGACAGGCCCTCGAACGTCGCGCGCACCACTCCCGGGTGGGTCCACCCCTCGAGGCGCGGGACCGCCAGCAGCGTCAGCAAGGCGTCGCGCCGCGACAGCACGTCGACCTCGAGGGGCCGGCCGCTCCGGTCCGGCCAGGGCACGACGACCGCCGCGAGGGGACGGTCGCCCGCGGCGGCGTCCCGCAGGCGCAGGACCTGGCGTCCGTCGACGCTGACCCGCCGGTCCGGGCGTGCGCCGTCGAACCGCTCGAGCAGCGTGTCGGCGCCCTTGCGCAGCCGGAGCTCGGTCGCGCCCAGGACGGCGCGCGCGGAGCCGTCGTCGGGCAGCGTGACCGTGAGCAGGTCGTCCGTGACCAGCGCGGCGCCGGCGGCGCAGGTGAGCGCCGCCGTCGTGGACTTGCCCCGCCCGGACGCGCCCGTGAACGCGACGGCGACGCCGTCGTGCTCGACGGCGCTCGCGTGCAGCACGAGCCTGCCGCGCAGGGTGAGGACGAAGGCGCACAGGGCCCCGACCGTCAGCACCGTCGCGAGACCGGGGTCGGCGCCGGGCGCCTGGTGCACGGTGACCCGCGCGAGGTCCGCCGAGACTGCGAAGTCGCACACGTCGGCGAACCGGAGCCGCCAGCCGCCGTCCGAGCGGGCGTGGGCCACGTACCGCGCGCCGCCGCGCTCGAACTCGAGCACGGGCTCGCCGGCCGGCTCCGGGCAGCGGGCCCCGTCCGGCGCCGTGCGGACCACCAGGTCCGCGACGGCCCCCGGCGGTGCCGGGCGGTCCTGGTGCAGGTCGAGGTCCGAGTCGACGACCATGCCGTAGAGCAGGTAGCGGTACGTCATGCGGCCGCCCTCGACGCGGGGACGAGCGGCGTGTACGCCCGCGAGCTCATCGGGTCGAGGTCGACGCCGTCGACCACGACCCAGGCGTGGGCGCGGAGCTCGCCGTCCTCGCGGCGCACGCCGACGAGCAGCCGGGGCCGGCGCGCGCGCAGCACCCAGCCCAGGACGAGCGCCCGGCGCAGGCAGGTGTCCGGGAACGGGCCGCGGGCGAGCACCGCCAGGCCGGCGCGCACCCGGCGCCGGGTGCGCGGCGACAGCGCCAGCTGCCCGGACCGCGCCTGCGCCCCGGGCCCGAGCCCCGCGGGATCCAGGACGAGCCCGCACAGGCGCGCCAGGGTCGGCAGGCGAAGGACGCGCAGACCCACCTCGACGCCCGTGACGACCGCGGCGGCCTCGAGCAGCCACGGCGCGGCGCGGACCAGCCGTGCGGTGCGCCGCAGGGCGGCGGCCGGGCGTCCGGACGGCATGGGGACCTCCATCGCGTCGCGCCGGGCGAGGCCCGACCTCCCGAGTCTGTGCACGCCGCCCGGGCCGCTCCAACGGGGCCGGGGTGTTTTCACCCCGCACAGCCGTGACCGGCACCCAAGTTCACCCCCGCGTGCCCGGCGGCGGCGCCTACGCTCGCGGAATGAGGCTGCGCACGGACGGCATCGCCTGGCAGGAGCTCGACGGCGAGCTCGTCGTGCTCGACCTGCAGGCCTCGACCTACCTCGAGGCGAACGCCACGGGCACGTTCCTGGCCGGGCTCCTGAAGGAGGAGCGGACGCTCGAGGAGCTGCGCGACGCGCTCGTCGAGAGGTACGGCATCGCCCCGGACGTCGCCGAGCAGGACGCGCGCGCGTACGTCGACGAGCTGCGCGGGCTCGGGCTGCTCGCCTGACCCGGCGGCGGGACGCGGGAGGAGGCGCGATGACGAGGCTCGGTGCGTACGTGCTCCCCGGCGACCTGGTGTGGCTCGCCGGCACCCTGCCGGCCTACTACCCGTACCTGGACGAGCTCGTGGTCCCGTTCCCGACGGACGGGCTGGGGTGGAGCGGGCAGCGCGTGCCCGCCGCCGCCTGCCTCGCGGCCGTCCGGCGCGCCGACGTCCGGGGGATCCTGCGGGTGGTGCGCGGCACGTGGCGCGACGTCGACGACCCGCTGCGGGGCGAGACGGCCCAGCGCCAGGCGGCGCTCGACGCGTTCTCCCCCGACGTCGAGTGGGTCCTGCAGCTCGACGGCGACGAGCTGCTCCCGCGCCCCGACGCGCTGCTGGACGCCCTCGCGCTCGCCGACGAGCGTGGCTGCCGGGCGGTCGAGTGGCCCATGCGGGTGCTCTTCCGCCGCACGCGGCGCGGCTTCCTCGAGGTCACGACCGCGGCGGGCACGCCCGCCTACGAGTACCCCGGTCCCGTCGCGGTCCGCCGCGGGACGACGCTCGCGTCCGCGCGGCGCGTCGACGGACCACGGCTGCGCGTGCTCGTCGCGGGCGACACGACGTCGCCCGCGGTCCTCCGGGCGCCCGAGCCCGGCGAGGTGCGGGTGGCGGCCGCCGACCCCGCCGACGCGATCGTGCACAACTCCTGGGCCCGGAGCCTGGCGCAGGTCCGCGCCAAGGTCCGCGGCTGGGGCCACGCGCGCGACGTGTCCGCCGCGCGCTACGTGTGGCTCGTGTGGTGGCCCGCCCCCGTGACGTGGCGGCTGCTGCGCGACCTGCACCCGCTCTTCGGCGCCGTGTGGCCGCGGCTGCGGCCCGTCGCCGCCGCCACGCTCCTCCCGCGTCCGGCAGGAGGTACCGCAGCGGGGACCGCTGCCGGTGCGACGGCGGTGAGCCGTGCCTGAGCCGCGACACCTCGTGGTGGTGCTCAGCTGGCACGGCCGGCGCGACACGGTGCGCTGCGTCGAGTCGATCCGCACCGGCTCGCCGGGTGTCGACGCCCTGGTGGTCGACAACGGGTCGCACGACGGCGTCCTGGACGAGGTCGCCGCGCGCTGGCCCGGCGTCGCGACGCTGCAGACCGGCGACAACCTCGGGTTCGCCGGCGGCATGAACCGCGGCGTCGCGTGGGCGGCGCGGCACGGCTACGAGGTCGTGACCGTGCTGAACAACGACACGGTGGTCGACCCCGGGGCGCTGGACCGGCTCGCGGCGCTCGCCGGGCCCGGCGTCGCGGTGGGCCCGCGCATCGTGCGCCTCGTCGACGGTCCGGACGGCGACGCCCCCCTGTGGTTCGCCGGCGGGGTGCTCGACGCCCTCGACGGCCTGCCGCGGCACCTCGCGGAGCCCGAGGCGCGGGGCCGGCTCGCGGCCGCGCGACCGTTCGGGACGGACCTGCTCACCGGCTGCTGCGTGTGCGCGACGACGGCGACGTGGCGCCGGGCGGGCCTGTTCGACGCCCGCTTCTTCCTCGACTTCGAGGACTCCGACTGGAGCCTGCGCGCCCGCGGCCGCGGCGTGCACCTGCTCGTCGACCCGGGCGCCGTCGTGCGCCACCGCGTCTCGGCGTCCTTCACCGGTGCGGCGTCGTACCTCGGCACGTTCTACTACGTGCGCAACGCGCTGCTGTTCGCCCGCCGCTGGCGCCGGGCCGGCGTGCGTCCGGTGCGCCTCCTGCGCCACCGCCTGCTGCCGCTGCCGGTGCGCACCTGGCGCGACGGCGGCCCGCGCGAGGCCGTACGCGCGGCCGTCGTCGTGGGCGCGGCGATCCTCGCCCACGCGCTGGGGCTCTACGGCCGCGCGCCGCGCGCGCTCGAGGCGCTCGCCGCGCGCTGGTCGCCGCCCGCCGCCGACCGGGTGGAAAACGCCCCGGACCGGGGTGAAAAGGCCCTCGACCCCCGCAGCGCCGAGGCCGCGCGGGGTTAGCGTGGCCGCACGCCGACCCGCCGGAGCGAGGACCCCGCATGACTGACTCCGCGATCACCGCCCGGGACCTGTCGAAGTCCTACCGCATCGCCCGTTCCGGCCGCTCCCACGACCGCCTCACCGAGGCGCTGGTCGCACGCGCCCGGCACCCGTTCCACCGGCGGGAGTACGAGACGCTCGCGGCGCTGACCGACGTCACGTTCGAGATCCCGTGGGGCGAGGCGGTCGGCATCGTCGGGCGCAACGGCGCCGGCAAGAGCACGCTGCTCAAGATCCTCACCCGCATCACCGCGCCGAGCGGCGGCCGGGTCGAGCTGGGCGGACGCGTCGGCAGCCTGCTCGAGGTCGGCACGGGCTTCCACCCCGAGCTCACCGGCCGCGAGAACGTCTACCTCAACGGCTCGCTGCTGGGCATGAGCCGGCGCGAGATCCGGCGGCGGTTCGACGACATCGTGGACTTCTCCGGCGTGGCCCGGTTCCTCGAGACCCCCGTCAAGCGCTTCTCGTCCGGCATGTACGTGCGCCTCGCCTTCTCGGTCGCCGCCCACCTCGAGACCGAGATCCTCGCGATCGACGAGGTCCTCGCCGTCGGCGACGCCGAGTTCCAGCGCCGGTCCCTGGACAAGATGCGCGACGTGGCCAAGGACGGCCGCACCGTGCTCTACGTGAGCCACCAGCTCCAGACCGTCACCGCGCTGTGCACCTCGGCGATGTTCCTCGACGAGGGCCGGCTGGTCGTGAGCGGCTCGGTCGAGTCGGTGATGGGCGCCTACCGGGACAGCTTCCAGACCTTCCGGGCGCGACAGCTCGACCCCGACCGGCGGCCGGGCAGCGGGAAGATCCGGTTCGAGGAGGTCACGACCGCCGAGATCCGCGAGCCGACGGACGACACGGTCGTCGCCTTCAAGGTCGGGGTGAACCCCGAGATCGTGGGCAAGTACTTCGTCTCGTGCCACGTCCGCGACGACAAGGGCCTGCTCGTCGCGCAGTGCGACTCACGGCTCGTCGGGCTGTGGCTCGACCCGTCCGAGCCGCGCCAGGGCGTGCTGCGCATCAAGGACCTGTGGCTGCGGCCCGGGCAGTACACCGTCGACATGTACCTGTGCCAGGCGGGCGTCTTCGACGAGTGGCGCGCGGCGGCCGCGTTCGAGGTCCTGCCCCACATCCCCTACCCCGAGCTCGTGACCGACGAGGGGCTCTTCGGCGCCGTGCTGTGCGACTTCGACTACGAGGCGTGGTGAGCATGCGGCGCGAACCGGGCGGCCAGCCCTACGTCGTCCTCCTCCCGCCGGGGCGGCTCAACCTGCCCCGGGGGCGCGAGATCTGGGAGGCGCGCGAGATCCTGTACCGCTTCGGCGTGCGCGACGTCGTGCTGCGCTACCGGCAGACCGCCGTGGGCATCGCGTGGGTCGTGCTCCAGCCGCTCGTCACGGCGGCGATCTTCGCGATCGTCTTCGGCCGCGTGGCGGGCCTGTCCTCGGGCGACGTGCCGTACTTCCTGTTCGCGTTCGCCGGCACGATCGCCTGGACGGTGTTCTCGGGCGTGCTGACCCGCGCCGCACCGTCGCTCGTGGCCAACCAGGCGCTCGTGTCCAAGGTGTTCTTCCCGCGGGTCGTCGTGCCGCTGTCGGCGAACCTCTCGGTGCTGATCGACTTCGCGGTCTCGCTCGCGCTCTTCGCGGTGCTCCTCGCGGTCAACGACGTCAACCCCGGGTGGGCGGTGCTCACGCTGCCGCTGTGGACGCTGTGCGCCCTCGCCCTGGGCTCGGGTGCCGGGCTCGCGGCGTCGGCCGTCATGGTCAAGTACCGGGACGTCTCGTACGCGCTGCCCTGGCTGGTCCAGGTGCTGATGTACGCGACGCCGGTCGCCTACGCCCTCGACGCCGTGCCGCCCGGCCTGACCTGGTGGTTCGACGCCAACCCCCTCACCTGGCTGATGGAGTGCTTCCGGTGGGCCCTGCTCGGCTCGGCCCCGCCGCCCGCGTGGCAGGTGGTCGGGCTCGTGGTGGCCTCGGTGGTGGCGGTGCTGGCGGGCCTGCTGGTCTTCCAGCGCCGCGAGCGCGAGTTCGCGGACGTGATCTGATGGGCGCGTCGTCGGGGGCTCCGCCCCGCGTCACGGTGGTCATGTCGACCAACCGCGTCTCGCCCTACCTCGCCGAGGCGCTCGCGTCGGTCGTCGCCCAGACCTACACGGACTGGCACGTGCTGCTCATGGACAACGGGTCCCCCGACGCGGACCGGCTCGCCGAGATTGCCGCGGGCGTCCCCGGCTGCGAGCTCGTGCGCGAGAAGGGCCACGTCGTGTCGATCCCGCTGAACCACGGGGCGGCGCTGGCCCGGGGCGAGTACGTGACCTTCCTCGACGACGACGACGTCTGGCTGCCCGACCGTCTCCAGGTCCTGGTCGACGCGCTCGACGCCGACCCCGCGGCCGGGGCCGTGTACTCGTCGGTCGACGTCATCGACTCCGACGGGCGGCGCCGCGGCCCGCTGTTCGTCGCCGACGGCGAGACGGCGCGGGACCTCCTGGCGGGCCGGTACCCGTTCCCCAACGTCGTGTCCGTGCTCTACCGGCGCACCGAGCTGCTGCGCGTCGGCGGGTTCAACCCCGCCTTCCGGTACGCCGAGGACACCGACCTGACCTTCCGGATGCTCCAGTACTCGACGATGATCGGCGTCCCGCAGGTGCTCACGCTCTACCGGCGCCACGAGCAGAACGTGACCAAGGTGGAGCCCAGCGTCGTGCACGACGCCGCGCGGCGCATGATCCGCATGCAGCTCTGGGGCGCCGAGAACCACCCGGACCCCCGCGTCCTCGGCGACGTCCGGGCGAACCTCGCCGCGCTCGACGCCCAGGACGCCACCGACTCCGTCGGCGAGGGCTTCGCGCGGCTGCGCGAGGGCAGCCCCGTGGGAGCGGCGCAGATGCTCGTCCGCGCGGCCCGGCTCGACCCGCGGGCGGCGGCGCGCGAGGCCTGGCGGCGCGGCCGCCACCGGCTCGCCGCGCGGTCCGGGCTGCGGCGGTGAGGGAACCGGCACCGGTCCTCCTTAACTTCAGCGCACGGGGTGCGTGCCGAGCACCAGCAGCCAGTCCTGGTCGCCGGCCGAGTTGGCCCCCGGCGTCGTCATCGTCTCGGCGAGGGGCGCCGGCACGGCCGTCCCGGTGCTCGGGTCGACCCACTGCGCGCCCGAGCCCGGCGCGAGCTCGTCGAGCGCGAGAATGATCGTGCGCTCCGTCGGCACGTAGACGAGCGCGAGGTCGCCGTCGGGGCTGACGGCCGCGGTCGCGAGCGTGGACTCGAGCTGGTCCCACGCCTCCTCCTCGCCGCCCGCCCCGCCGGTCAGCAGGCGGCCGTCGTCGGGGACGAGCGTCCACCAGGGCAGCGCCGCGACGACGTCGCGCAGGCGGGACACCTGCAGCGCGCCCTCGGAGCGCAGCCGGTCCTGCCACCCGGGCAGGAACTCCCAGTCGTCCGTGCCGAAGATGTCCCCCGGCGAGCCGGACGTGACCGCCCACAGCACCTGCCGCCGCAGCGTCTCGGTCGTGGTGGGCGGCCCGCCCGTGTTGTTCTCGCCCTCGTAGTTCGACTCGCTCAGCAGCGAGGGTCGCACCCAGCGGTCGTCGTAGGCCTGGCGGACCGCCTCGTGCACGGGCTGGTAGGTGTAGACGAAGTCCCAGTCGACCAGCGGTGCCCAGTGCTCGTCGTCGGCCGGCGAGCGCACCGAGATGAGCTGGGCCGAGAAGGGCCGCCGGTCCCCCGTGGCGCGGATCCCTTCCTGCACGGCCACGAAGCAGGCGTCGTGCTCGGGCGTGGGCGTGTAGTCGCCGCCTGCCATCCACAGGATGTTCGGCAGGTCCGCCGCCCACTCGCCGACCAGCTCCCCGTACCGGCGGCAGTCGTCCACGGACGACGGCGAGAACACGCGGTCGATCACCCAGCTGTCGGCCGGGTAGAGCAGCACGGTCAGGCCCAGCTCGGCGGCGCGCGCCAGCACCGCGTGCGCCCGGTCCCAGTAGGGCGCCGACGGCCGGGTCACGTCGCCGTCGACGAACGGCGCCAGGCCGTCCACGGTGGTCCCGTCGCCGTGCGGACCACCGTTGGACGGCTCGCCCAGCAGCGACACGACCAGCGCGTTGAACCCCTGCTCCGAGCGCGCCGAGAGGTACGTGTCGGCCTCGTCCGGCAGGAGGTCCACCAGCAGCGACCACGGCGAGTCGCCGCGCACGAGGATCGGCTCGCCGTCCTGGTCCACGAAGTAGCGCCCGTCCGGGTGGACGGCGCTCACGTACCGCGGCGACCCGTCCGCGGTCCGGCGGGCGGTCGACGGCGTCCCGGGGCGCACCGGGGCGTCGGCCGCCGGCGGCCGCTCGTACCACCCGTCCTGCTGCGGCGTCGCGGGCCGCACCAGCCGGTAGGCCGCGTAGCCGGCGACGAGGGCGAGCGCCAGGCAGAGCAGCACGGCGACCACCGTCCGGACCGTCCCGCCCACCGTCGCGCTCATCGGGGCGCGACCAGCCCGACGTGCCGTGCGGCACCGGACCCGGTACCGGCCGGACGCCCGAGGCCCAGCAGCCGCCGGACCCGGTCGGCCTGGGCGCGCACCGCGGCGCGGTCAGCGGCGGCCGTCGCGCGCACGCGGGCGGACTCCGCCGCGTGGTCGGCGAGGATCTCGCGGACCTGCGCGACCACCAGGCCGGCGTCGTAGCCGTCGCGGTCGTGCGCCCGGCCGGCCGCCCCGTACGCGGCCACGAGGGACGCCTGCTTGTGCCCGTAGCCCGTCGCGACGACGGGCACGCCCTCGCTGACGGCCGCCACGAGGTTGTGGTACCGCGCGGCGACCAGCACGTGGCAGCCGTCCAGGGCCCGTGCGGCGTCCTCCACCGAGCGCACGTCCGGCAGCTCGACGGCGGCGCCCGGGTCGGCCGCGCGCACCCGCCGCACGACCTCGGCGGCGACCCGGCGGTCCAGCTCCTCGCCGACGAGCACGCGCACGCGCACGCCCGCGGCGAGCAGCGCCCGGACGAGCGCCGTGCTGCGGGCCGTGTACGTCTCGCGTCCCTCGTCGCGCTCCGTGCCGCCCCAGTCCATGACGCCGACGGCGACCACGGGGTCCGTGGACGCGGAGCCGGGCACCGGCGGCTGGGTGACCGGCTCGCGGCCGAGCACGAGGTCGGGCACCACGGGAGCGGGCCGCCGGACGCCCAGCGCGGCCACCGCGCGCGCCGACCGGGCGTCGCGCACCGTGAGCACGTCGGCCCAGGCGAGCGCGCGCCCCAGCAGGAGGCGCACCCCCGGGGTGCCGAGGTCGTCCACGCCGACGCTCAGCAGCAGCAGCGGGCGGCGCAGCGCGCGTGCCCACGCCGCCAGCCAGAACAGCGAGAAGGGGATGCCGCGCGGACGCACGCCCTGCCCCTCGAAGATCCCCGTGCCCGGCACCACGACCGCGTCGACGGACCGCACGGTCCGGCCCAGGTGCACCACGTCGGCCACGCGCCCGGCGAGCCCCCGGGCCCCGCGCCGGGGCGCGGACGGGTGGCGGATGTCGACCGCCGGGACCGCGTGGGCGGCCGCGACCACGTCCGGCAGCTGCGCGACGGCCAGCGGCACGGCGCCGGTGCCCTCGAGCAGCCGCAGCCCGGCGTCCAGCGACGCCTCGTTGCCGTGGTTCCCGACGCCGGTCTCGCCGAAGAACGCCACCCGGCGCACCGGTCGGGACCTCATCGCCCGCTCCGCACCAGCCCGGCGTCCCACGGCAGCCGCGCCACGTCGCCCGCGATCGTGCGCCAGCCGGGCACGGTCCACCGGCCCAGCACGGTGGCGGCGCAGCGGGCGCGCTCGGCGGGGTCGAGCGGCGCGGCGGCGACCGCGCGCAGCAGCAGCGACGTGGACCGCGAGTACGGGAAGAGGGTGCGCGGGCGGTCGGGGTCGACCCAGGCCGCCTCGGAGGCGCGGTCGCCCCCGTGCCGCTCGGGGTGCTGCCGGATCCCCAGCAGCCCGCGCTCGGGCACCACCGGCAGCCGGCCGCGCATCGCGAGCGCGGCGGGGAGCACCATCTCCCCCGCGGTCGAGACGGTCACGCCCCCGACCGCGCGGAGGACCGCGGTCCGCACGACGCCGAACTGGACCTGCCCGACCATGCGCCGCAGGACCGCGCCGAGCCGCCGGTGCGGCGCGGTCGACGTGAGCCCGGACGCGAGGTCGGGGTCGCCGTCGCCGTGCTCGCCGACCTCGCGCCCGCCGGCGTCGACGAGGACGACGCGCGGGACCGCGCACACCGCCTCCTCGCCCGCGGCGTCGAGCACCTCGACGCTGCGCCGCAGCCACGCGGGGTCGCGCACGTCGTCGTGGTACGCCCAGGCGAACAGCGGCGAGCGCGCCCGCTCGAGGAGCCAGTTGGAGTTGTGCGCGCCGCCCACGTTGCGCGGGTGCCGCACGTAGGTGAACCGCGGGTCGGCGCCGGCCACGGCGCGCGCGATCTCGCCGGTCGCGTCGGTGGACGCGTTGTCCGCGACGACGACGGCGAAGTCGTCGTAGTCCTGCGCCTGCAGCGCGGCGAGCGCGGCCTCGAGGTAGCGCTCGCCGTCGTGCACCGGCACGCCGACCGTCACGCGGGGCACGGCCGTCATGGCGTGCTCCCCACGGTCGTGCGCGCGCGGTCCGGCGCCGGCGACCGGCCGGCACCGAGGCCGAGCGCCTGGACCAGGCGGTCCGCCTCGGCGTGCACGGTCGCGTGCGCCTCGCGGCACGCGGCGTCGAGCTGCCGGGTCAGGCGGTCGGCGTCCGCGTGCGCGGCGCGGACGAGCGCGAGGACGCGGTCGACGTCGACGTCGTCGATGGGCACCACGTACTCCGCGGCGCCGAGGCGGCGCATGAGCGCGGCGTCCTTGTCGGCGTGGCTGAGGGCCACGACCGGGCGCCGGGCCAGGCCCGCGGCCACCAGCAGGTGGAAGCGGCTCGCGACCACGACGTCGGCCGCGGCGACCCGCTCGAGGAGCGCGTCGAAGCCGCCGGTCTCGTCGTGCACCGCCACGGGCGTCGCGACGCCCGGGTCGGCCGGGTCGTCCGGGTCGCCGGCCGCGACCGCCGCCAGGACCGACGCGACCGGCGAGCGGTCGGCCGCGTCCGCGGCGAGCAGCTCGACCTCGGCACCCGCACGCAGCAGCGCCCGCACGAGCGCCGCGGTCCGGCGCTCGTAGCGCTCCCGCAGCAGCCGCCCGCGCGGGCCCGGGCCGGCGTCGTGGTCGATGACGGCGACCGCCACCCGGCGCGGCCCGTCCGTCGCCGGGCGCGGGTCCTGCGCCGCGTGCGTCGCCGGGCGGGCGGGCGGGTCGACCGCCTCCGGCCGGCTCAGCACCGCGTCGTGCGCGACCGGGTCGGCGTGCAGCCCCGGCCAGGGCAGGGCGTCCCGGGTCTCCGCGTTGCGGTACGAGCGGTACCGGGTGCCCAGGGCCGCGAGGACGGCCGTCCAGGCGGGCACCCGGTGCGCGTAGGTGCTGCCGCCCACGGCGAACCACGCCGTCGTGGTCCCCCGCAGGCGGCAGGCCAGGGACACGAGCACCAGCCACACGAGCACCCCGCCGGGTGCCCGCTGCCGGGCTCGTTCGAGCACCCCCGTGCCGGGCACGACGACGGCGTCGAGGTCGCCGGCGAGCCGCACGAGGTGGACGAGGTCGGCCGCCTTGCCGACGAGCTGGGCCGGCACGCCGTGGCGTCCTGCCGCCCGCAGCCGCCGCGAGACGCCCGACGTCAGCGGCGCCGTCTCGTCGAACACCGCACCCTTCGACACGGCGCCCTCCGGCACCGCGCCCGCCGGCGCCGAGCCGGGGACGCCGACGTCCCGGCCGACGGCGACGATGCGCACACCCGGGACGCGCTCGCGCAGCAGCGCGGCCACGGCCGCGAACGACGCGTCGTTGCCCACGCTGCCCACGCCGACCTCCCCGAGGAGCGCGACGCGCGGCGCCGGGCGAGCCGTCCGGCGGGGCGTCCGGCGAGAACCGTTCACGACGCTCCCCCGGCCGGGCCGACGTCCAGGCGCAGCTTGCGCACGGTGAACCCCTCGGCGTAGCGCGAGCGGCACTCCATGCCCCGCACGCGCATCAGCCCGAGGAACATCTCGTCGTCCCACCAGTCGCGCCCGACCTGGGAGGGGTAGTGCTTCGTGAGCAGCTCGACCTTGCGGCGGGCGCGCTCCGGCTCGACGGGCACGTACGTCGTCACGCGGCGCAGGTCGCCGTCCCACTTCGGGATCTCGTACTCCAGCACGAGGGCGTCCCGCCACACGGTGGGCACGAGCTCGCCCAGGAGACGGTGGTCCTGGTGCGCGTCCTCGCGGCTCGGGGCGAGCACCAGGTCCGGCGGGTCGTCGGCGAGGTCCCGGGCGAGCTCCTCGAGCGCGGCCTTGACCTCGCCCCAGTGCGCGGGCAGGCGCCCGTCCGGCAGCGACCAGGAGCGGCTGCCCGCTCCCGGGCAGAACGCCTGCGCGGCCGCCTCGGCCTCCGCGCGACGCTCCGGGACGCCGGTCAGCGTGGCGAACGTCGCGCGCACGCCGCCGCGGGCGCCGAGCTCGAGCAGCGTGCCGCCGCACGCGATCTCGACGTCGTCGGGGTGCGCGGCGACGCACAGCAGCCGGACGTCGCCGGACGGCAGGGCGAGGCCGATCACGGCACCACGGCCGGGAGCCCGACCTCGGGCGCGACGAGCGCCGGCGGGTCCGGCAGGGTGCCGGGCTCGTGCTCCCACACCGCCCACGGGGGCCGACCGCCGAGGTAGAGCTTCTCGAGCTCGGTGCGCTCCTTGAGCGTGTCCATCGGCGCCCAGAACCCGTCGTAGCGCACCGCGCGGAACCGCCCGGCCCGGGCCGCGCGCACGCAGCCGTCCATGACGAGGTCGTCGCCCTCCTCGAGGTAGTCGAAGATGTCCTGGCGCAGCACGAAGTACCCGCCGTTGATGCGCATCTCCATGTCCGCCACGGGCTCGATGTCACGCAGGTGCCCGTCGGCGCCGATCCGCACCACGTGGAACGAGTCCTGCGGGTCGACGGCGAGCAGCGAGCCGACGTCGTCCGTGGCGAGGAAGTCGTCGATGATCTGGTTCATCGGCGCGTCGGTCAGCACGTCCCCGTAGTTGGCGAGGAAGACGTCGTCGTCGTCGAGGAAGCGGCGCACGCGGCGCAGGCGCTCGCCGATGGCGGTGTCGATCCCGGTGTCGACGAACGTGATGCGCCACTCGCTCACGTCGGTGGAGAGCAGCTCGACCTCGCGGCAGCCCTTGGACAGCACGAAGTCGTTGGTGTGGGTCTCCTGGTAGTTCAGGAAGTAGTCCTTGACCGCGCTCGCGCCGTACCCGAGGCAGAGCACGAACTCCGTGTGCCCGAAGTGCGCGTAGTACTTCATGATGTGCCACAGCACGGGCCGGGACCCGATGGGCGTCATGGGCTTGGGCAGCGACTCCGGCCCGGACCGGATGCGCATGCCGAGCCCGCCGCAGAACAGCACGACCTTCACGGGGTCACCTCCAGGGTGGCGTCGGGGAGCCGGCGCGGCGCCGCGCGCTCGCGCATCGCGGGCGCCACGGGGCGACCGCGCAGGAGTCCGTCGGTGGTCCCGGCGTCGAGCGCGCGGGCGTAGACGGCCATCGCGCCGCGCGCGGCCTCCACGGTCAGCTCGATGTCGGCGTCGGTGTGGGCGGCCGAGATCACGAGGGACTGGGCCAGCACGCCGCGCTCGAGCAGCTCCTGGATGAACAGGGTGCGGAACGCCTGCGACGGGTTGCCCTCGTGGTCGCGCGTGCCGAACACGAGGCACGACGGCCGCCCGAGGATCGGGACGTGCTCGGCCACCCCGGCCTCGGCGGCCGCCTCCTGCAGGCCCGCCCGGAGCTTGGTGCCCTGCGCCTCCATGATCCCGACGACGTCGCGCTCGGCGTACGCGTCCGCGACCGCGAGGTAGGCGGCCAGGCCCGTGGTCTCCGCGCCGTGGGTCGTCGACAGCAGGAAGGGCCGGGACGCGTCGGTGTCCAGTCCGCCCGGGCGCATGAGGTCGGCCCGGCCGACGAGCGCGGAGACCGAGAAGCCGTTGCCCAGCGCCTTGCCCCAGGTCGACAGGTCGGGCCGCACGCCGTACACCGACTGCGCGCCGCCCGCGGCCCAGCGCATGCCGGTGATCATCTCGTCGAAGACGAGCACGAAGCCGTCGCGGTCGGCCAGCTCGCGCAGGCCCTCCAGGAACCCGGGTGCCGGCTCGGCGGTCGCGGTGGCCTGCTCGAGGATGAGGGCCGCGATGCGCCCGGGGTACCGGTCGAGCAGCTCGCGCACCGAGTCGAGCTCGTTGTAGCGGAACCCGACCGTGAGCTCGCGGTGGGGCTCCGGGATGCCGGCCCGCATCGCCGTGGTCCCGACGAACCAGTCGTCGGTCGAGAAGAACGGCTGCGTGGCGCAGACGGCGACCATGTCGCGGCCGGTCGCGGCGCGCGCGAGCTTGATCGCGGCGGTCGTCACGTCCGAGCCGTTCTTGGCGAACTTCACCATCTCCGCGCCCGGCACCTGGTCGACGAGGCGCTCCGCGGCCTGCAGCTCGAGCACGGTCGGGCGCGAGAAGTTCACGCCGTCCTGCGCGGCGCGCACGACGGCGTCGACCACGGGGCGGTACCCGTGCCCGAGCGTCACGGCGCGCAGGCCCATGCCGTACTCGACGAGCTCGTTGCCGTCGAGGTCGTGGACGCGGGCCCCGGCCCCGCGCACGAGCACGGGCGCCATGTTCTCCGGGTACTGGTCGGATCCGCGGGCGTAGGTGTGCGCCCCGCCCGGGACGAGCTCGTGCAGTCGGGCCTGCGCCGCCGCCGAGGCGGCGAAGGTCCGGCGCGGGGTCGCGGCCGCGGAGGCCGTGCCGGTGGGGGCGAGCTGTGGGGTCATGCGTTCCTCCCGGCGCCGGGCGGGCGGGACGCCCGCGGGCACTGCCAGTCTGTGATCGGCCGCGCGCGCCGCGGAAGGCGGATCGCGCCAGTTCACCCGGCTCACGGGGGCCCGGACGGCGATTTCATCCGCTCGGCCGGTGCCGGGTCTCGCCGGGCGTCCCTAGCGTGGCCGGTATGAAGATCATCGAGACGTCGATCCCCGGGCTGCTCGTCTTCGAGCCGACCCCGCACCGCGACGAGCGCGGCTACTTCACGCGCACGTTCGACGTCGAGGTCGTGGCGAGCGCCGGCATCGACCCCACGGGTTTCAAGCAGGAGAACCAGTCACGCTCCTACCAGGGCGTCGTGCGCGGGCTGCACGGCCGGTCGAACAAGGGCGAGGCGAAGCTCGTGCGCTGCGCGCACGGCGCGGTGCTCGACGTCGCGATCGACGCCCGCCCCGACTCCCCCACGTTCGGGCGCATGGAGACGTTCCTGCTCGACGACCAGCTGTGCCGCCAGGTCTACATCCCGCGCGGGTTCCTGCACGGCTACCAGGCGCTGACCTCGATGACCGACTTCGTGTACCGCATGGACGACTTCTACGGGCCGACGGAGGACCTCACGGTGCGCTACGACGACCCGGAGCTGGCCGTGCCGTGGCCGGCGCCCGTGACGATCGTCAGCGAGCGCGACCGGAACGCCATGAGCTGGGCGCAGTACCGCGCCGGCGTCGGACGCTGACGGCGGGGCACCCGCCGCTGGCGGCGGGCACCCGCGTGCGGCGGCCGGGCTACGCCCGCTGCGGCTCGACCTCGCGCGGCATCGGGTCGAGGACGACCCAGCGGCCGCCGGCCGCCTCGATCTCGGGCAGCGCCGCCCGTACCTCGGCCAGCAGGTCGGGCACGAACAGCAGCACGCGGTCGGGCCGCAGCGCCACGAGGTCGGCGGGCGAGACGATCGGGATCCGGTTGCCCGGCATGGTCCGCCCGTGCTTGGCGACCGAGGCGTCCGCGACCGCCACGACCTCGTCGGACGTGATGTGCGCGCAGCGCAGGAGCGCCGAGGTGCGCGACGCCGCGCCGTAGCCCGCCACCCGCAGGCCCGCCGCGGTGGCGGAGCGCAGGTACGCCTCGATCGCCGCGACGGACTCCTCGAGGGCCGCGCCGAGCGAGGCCACGCGCGCGGGCGATGTGATGCCCTCGGCGAGCTCGCGGTCGACCGTCGCGGTCACGTCCGGGTGCTGGCCGGCGGCGGCCGCGGGCGAACCCTCCTTGGCGAAGGCGAGCAGGACGGTGCCGCCGTACAGCGGGTACTCCCAGCACCCGACCGCCACGAGCCCCAGCTCGCGGCCCATCGCGACGAGCACGGGGGTCGAGTAGTACGCGAAGTGGCCGTGCCGCAGCGCGTTCCAGATGCCCGA
>JAPSLD010000134.1 GCA_031181105.1 Isoptericola sp.
GACGCGGAGGAGCGCCTCCAGCGCGCCAAGACGCAGACGGCGGGCCTCATCGTCCCCGCCTGATACCGGCGCCTCGCAGGACCGTCAGAGAGCCCCGCACGCCCGGCGTGCGGGGCTCTCGCGCTCTTCCCTGGTGACAGCCGTCCGGCGACGCGCGACGCACCCAGCCCGCTCGTCGACGGCGAGCAGCACAGCTCCGCGGAGGACCCATGCCCTGCGTCCGCCGGGCACCGGACGCCGCGGCCGACGTCGTGGCGGACCCGTCGCGTGATCACCGGTGCAGCTCTGCGCGACTAGCCGCGGTGACCGTCGTGACGCCGATGAGGGGCGTGCGTGACAGTCCTGGAGAGGCGAGCTCGCGCTCGAGCAGCCACCGGCACCCGACGACGGCATCCGCGATCGTCCGAAGTCCCCAGTGCTGCGAACCGAACGGTCGCCATCGCCCCACCAGGGGCGCCACGCACGCTTCTTCCCAGACCTCGGCCGCCGGCTCTGCGTACACCACCGGACAACGACGAAGGGCCCCGCTCGCGACGGCGAGCGGGGCCCTTCTCGAGGCTGCGGGCGTCAGTGCGCGTGCTGGCCGCGCGAGAACTCGAACACCCAGCCGACGAGGCCGATGATGCCGAGGATCAGCCCGATGTACATGATCCACCAGCCGATCGCGAGGGCGAGGAACGCCACCGCCGCGGCGGCGCCGATGATGAGCGGCCACCAGCTCCACGGCGAGTACACGCCCTGGTCACCGGCTCCGTCGGCGACCTCGGCCTCCTCGTCGTCCTCAGGACGCGGGTCGATGCGCCGTGCGGTCAGCGCCAGGTACGCGCCCACCATGGCCATCAGACCGCCGACGAGCGGCATCCCGAGGTACCCCACGGGCTCGTCCCACGAGGTCAGGAAGCCGTAGACGACGCCCGCCCCCACGAAGAAGGGCACGAGCCAGAGGAAGAGCCTGATCTCGATCTTCACTTGCCGGTCTCCTCGTCCTCGGGGCGCTGCTCGTCGACCACGGTGGTGCTGGACTGGCCCTTCTCGGCGTAGTCCTGCCCACGCCGCTCCTCGGCCAACCCTGCCTGCCCGGTCCGGTCCGGGCCGCCGTAGACCTGGTCCAGCGGGCCGGGCGCGAGCTGCGGGTGCTCCATCGCCACGACCTCGGGGTGGTGCAGGTCGAACGCCGGCGACTCGCTGCGGATCCGCGGCAGCGCCGTGAAGTTGTGCCTCGGCGGCGGGCAGGACGTGGCCCACTCGAGCGAGCGGCCGTAGCCCCACGGGTCGTCGACCGTCACGCGCGGGGCGTTGCGCCACGTGGCGTACACGTTCCACAGGAACGGCAGCGTCGAGGCCGCGAGGAGGGCGGAACCGACCGTGGAGACCTGGTTCTCCCACAGGAAGCCGTCGTTGGGCATGTAGTCCGCGTACCGGCGCGGCATGCCCTCGACGCCCAGCCAGTGCTGGATCAGGAACGTCATGTGGAAGCCGATGAACAGCATCCAGAAGTGCACCTTGCCGAGCCGCTCGTCGAGCATGCGGCCGGTGAACTTCGGCCACCAGAAGTAGAACCCGGCGAACATCGCGAACACCACGGTGCCGAACACGACGTAGTGGAAGTGCGCGACCACGAAGTACGAGTCGTTGAGGTGGAAGTCCAGCGGCGGGCTCGACAGGATGATGCCCGTCAGGCCACCGAAGAGGAACGTCACGAGGAAGCCGATCGACCACAGCATCGGCGTCTCGAACGTGAGCTTGCCGCGCCACAGCGTGCCGATCCAGTTGAAGAACTTCACGCCCGTCGGCACGGCGATCAGCATCGTCATGAAGGCGAAGAACGGCAGCATGACCGCGCCCGTGACGTACATGTGGTGCGCCCAGACCGTCACGGACAGCGCCGCGATCGCGATCGTCGCGTAGACCAGGCCCTTGTAGCCGAAGATCGGCTTGCGGCTGAACACCGGCAGGACCTCGGAGATGATGCCGAAGAACGGCAGCGCGATGATGTAGACCTCGGGGTGGCCGAAGAACCAGAACAGGTGCTGCCACAGGATCGCGCCACCGTGGTCCGGGTCGAACACCTGCGCGCCGAAGCGGCGGTCGGCTCCGAGCGCGAAGAGCGCCGAGGCCAGCGGCGGGAACGCCATGAGCACGAGCAGGCTCGTCACGAGGGTGTTCCACGTGAAGATCGGCATCCGGAACATGGTCATGCCCGGTGCGCGCATCGTGATGATCGTGGTGATGAAGTTGACCGCGCCGAGGATGGTGCCGAAGCCGGCGAGCGCGAGGCCGAACACCCAGAGGTCTCCCCCGAGCCCTGGACTGAACGTCGTGTTCGACAGCGGCGTGTACGCGTACCACCCGAACGAGGCGGCGCCCTGCGGCGTGGCGAAGCCGGCCATGACGATGAGCCCGCCGAAGAGGTACAGCCAGTAGGCGAACATGTTCAGCCGCGGGAAGGCGACGTCGGGCGCACCGATCTGCAGCGGCATGATGATGTTCGCGAAGCCGGCGAACAGCGGCGTCGCGAACAGCAGGAGCATGATCGTGCCGTGCATCGTGAAGAGCTGGTTGTACTGCTCCTTGCTCTGCACGATCTGCATGCCGGGCGCGAAGAGCTCGGCCCGGATGAGCAGGGCCAGGATGCCGCCGATCGCGAACCACGCGAAGGACGTGATCAGGTACAGGTACCCGATGGTCTTGTGGTCGGTGGACGTGATCCACTTCACCACCGTGCGACCCAGGCTCTGCCGCTTCGGCGAGAGGCCGGGGACGGCCTCGGTCGGCTCGCCGTAGACGGTGTCGAAGCTAGTTGCCATCAGTGCTCGGCTCCCTCGGTGGCGGAGTCCACCCGGTGGTACTGGTCGCGGCTCAGGTCGAGCCCGAGCTCGCCCGTCTGTCCCGCGGCGCGCAGCTCCTCGATGTGCGCGTCGTACTCGGCACGGTCCACGACCTTGACGTTGAAGAGCATCCCGGAGTGGAACTCCCCGCAGAGCTCGGCGCACTTGCCGGCGAACGTGCCCTCGGTGGTCGGCGTGACCTCGAAGGTGTTGGCCCGGCCCGGGATCATGTCGATCTTGTAGAGGAACGCCGGGATCCAGAACGAGTGGATCACGTCGCGCGAGTCCACGGTGAACTCGACCCGCTCGCCCACCGGCAGGTACAGCGTCGGCAGCTGGTCCGACGTGCCGGGGGCGCCGTCGAGGGCCTCGGCGTCGCCCTGGCTCCCCGGGTCGAGGAGGTGCTGGCCCGTGTCCCAGACGCCGTCGTCGAGGTAGTTGAAGTCCCAGCTCCACTGCTTGCCGATGACCTGGATCTTGACCTCGTCGCCGTCGTCGCTCAGCTCCCTGATCGCCGACATGTCCCTGTCGGTGTAGTAGAAGAGCACGAGCACCATCATGACCGGCACGGCCGTGTACATGATCTCGAGGGGCATGTGGTAGCGCGTCTGGACGGGCAGCTGGTGGTCGTCCCGGCGCTTGCGGTAGGCGGCGACGCACCACAGGATCAGGCTCCACGTGATCACGCCGACGATGAGCGCCGCGATCCACGAGCCGACCCACAGGTCGGTGATCCGCTCGGTCTGGTTGGTCACCTCCCCGCCGGGGTGGCCGGGAAGATATCCGCGCTGGACGGTCTCGCTGGCGCAGCCGGCGGCCAGCAGCGCGACGACGGCGGTGAGCGCCGTGGTCCGCAGCAGGACCCGTCGCCGGGTGCGGGTGGGTGGCTTCGAGTGCAAGGGAGGCCTTTCACGTCACGTCCGACCCACGGCCGCCCCGACTCCAGGGCGTGCGGGCAGGACCTTCGTCCTCGATGGGATGCAGCCTATCGCGCCCTTCACGGGTCGGACGCCAGAAACTCCCGCTTCCTGCGTGACGTGTTCGGCACCCGGCGCGGGCATCGCCGCTGTTCACCACGCACGGCGTCCGGGGTGTCAGATCGTTGGCGTCCGCGACGACCGTCGGGGTGGCAGCATCGTAGGCGGGCCGTGCTCGACCGGCCTCGGACCCGACTCGACCTGGAGGTCGTGTGACGCACACCACCCCGCACCCGGACCGGGTGCACCTCGACAACGGCGGCCGCGCGCGCTGGCACCCGCTCGCCCGCCGGGCGTTCCTCCAGGCGCTCGACGACGGGTGGGCCGACCCGCGCCGCCTCCACGCCGAGGGGCGTCGCGCCGCCGCGCTGCTCGACGGCGCGCGCGAGGCCGTCGCGGCCGTCCTCGGTGCGCGCACCGAGGAGGTGCGGTTCGCGCACAGCCACACCGCGGCCCTGCACTCCGCCGTCCTCGCCGCGGCCGCGGGCCGCCGCAGGGCCGGCGGCGACGTCGTGGTGAGCGCGGTCGAGCGCGCGGCCGTCCTGCACGCCGCGCACGACGCCGCGGCCGCGCACGGGGGACGGCGCGTCGACGTCCCGGTGGAGCGCACGGGCCGCGTGGACGCGGGCGCCATGACCGAGGCCGTCGCGGCCCCCGGCGTCGCCCTGGCGGCGCTGCAGCACGCCAACGGGGAGGTCGGCACGCTCCAGCCGGTCGAGGACGTCCACGCCGCCACGGCCCGCGCGGGGGTCCCGCTCCTCGTGGACGCCGGCGCCAGCCTCGGCCACGTCGAGCTCGGCCCGGCGTGGGACCTGGTCGCCGCCGACCCGGCGGACTGGGGCGCCCCGGGCGGCGTGGGCGTCGTGGCGGCGCGCGGGCGGGTGCGTCTCGTGCCGCGCGGACCGGAGGACCCGGAGCCCTGGGCCCCGGGCGGCGTGAGCGTCCCCGCCGCGTTCGCGGCCGCCGTCGGGCTCCAGGCCGTCGTGGCCGACCGCGAGGCCGAGGACGCACGCCGCCGGGCGCTGGTCGACCGGGTCCGCGCGACGGTGGCCACCGTGCCCGACGTCGAGGTCGTCGGCGACCCCGACGCCCGGCTCCCCCACGTCGCGACGTTCTCGTTCCTGTACGTCGACGGCGAGGCGCTCCTGTCGGAGCTCGACCGGGCGGGCGTCGCCGTGGGCTCCGGCTCGGCCTGCACGGCGAGCACCCTCGAGCCGTCGCACGTCCTGGCGGCGATGGGCGTCCTCACGCACGGCAACGTGCGGATCGCGCTGGACCGGTCGACGACCGAGCACGACGTGGAGCGCCTCCTCGCCGTCCTGCCGGGCGCCGTCGAGCGGGTGCGCGACGCGCTCGGGGTGCGGGGCCTGTGAACGGCGGGCGGGCAGGCGCGCCGGAGGTCGTCGACGCCCGCGGGCTGCGGTGCCCGCTGCCGGTCGTCCGCCTCGCCGCCCGGGCGCGCGACCTGCCCGCCGGCACGCTGGTCACCGTGCTGGCGACCGACCCGGCGGCGCGTCACGACGTGCCCGCGTGGGCGCGCATGCGCGGGCACGCGACGGCCGGCGAGCGGCGCGTCGTGCCCGACGACGGCGACCCCGCGCACTGGGAGCTCACCGTCCGGCTGGGTCCGGCGTCACGTGCCGACGACGACGGACGGCCGCCGAGGTAGCGGTCCACGGTGTCGTGGACGCCACCTCGGCGGCCGTCGGTCGCTCAGGTCGCGAGGGCTCGCGGGCCCGGCGTCAGCTGAAGGAGCCGCCGCAGGCGCAGGACTGACCCGCGTTCGGGTTGTCGATCGTGAAGCCCTGCTTCTCGATCGTGTCCGCGAAGTCGATGGTCGCGCCCTCGAGGTACGGCACGCTCATGCGGTCGACGACGACCTCGACGCCGTCGAAGTCGCGCAGCGCGTCGCCGTCGAGCAGGCGCTCGTCGAAGTACAGCTGGTAGATCAGGCCGGAGCAGCCGCCGGGCTGCACCGCTACACGAAGGCGCAGGTCGTCGCGGCCCTCCTGCTCGAGAAGGCTGCGGACCTTGCCCGCGGCGACCTCGGTGAGGGTCACGCCGTGCGTGGCGATCTCGGTGGTGTCGGTCATGCTTCCTCCAACAGCGGGGACGGAGACGCTGTTCCCGATCCTACGCGGGAATCCGCAGACGTCGAGGACGCGGCCCACAGGGCGGGCGGCTCACGCCCACTCCGGCGCCCACGTGCGGGCGACGCGCGGGACGAGGTCCAGGGGCGCGTCGCCGACCTCGTGCACGCCGCTCACCCCGGCGGCCGACCAGGCGCGCCGCGTGGACTCGTCGCGCCCCGCGAGCACGACGACGGGCACCGCGTACGGCTCGGCGGCACGCGCCGCCTCGGCCACGGGACCCTCGTGCAGCTCGCGGGCGTCGAGCACCTCCGCGAGCACGACGACGAGGTCGGCGCCGGCGACGCCCGCGCGCAGCCGCGCGACGCCGGGCGGCACGGGCGGCGGCGCCACGCTCGACAGACCGAGCGCCGTCGTGGGCACGAACACGCCCACCGGCCGGTCGGGCACCGGCCGCTCCCCCGGCTCGCGACCTGGCCCGCCACCTGGCCCGCCACCTGGCTCACCGGGCGCGGGACGCGGCAGGGCGAGCGGCACGACCGAGCACCGGGGCGCGGCCGCCGACCACGCGTCGGCGAGCGCCCGCGCGTCGGGCTCGGAGCCGGCCACCAGGAGCACGTGCACGGACGTGATCGTGGCACACCCGGCGCCCTGTGACAGCATGTGCAGGTGACCACGCTGCTGAACGACACCACGTTCACCGAGCCCGCGCCGTCGCCGCTGCTCCTGCTCGGACAGGGACGCGACCTCGCCTCCGAGCGGGGCGTCGAGTGCGGCGGCGCCCTCCCGGCGCCGTCCGACCCGGACCTCGTGGACCGCGCCCGGGCCGCCCGCGCGGCGCTCGGGCAGCGGGTGTTCGTGCTCGGCCACCACTACCAGCGCGACGAGGTCATCGACTTCGCCGACGTCACCGGCGACTCCTTCAAGCTCGCGCGCGAGGCCGCGGCCCGCCCCGAGGCGGAGTACGTCGTCTTCTGCGGCGTGCACTTCATGGCCGAGAGCGCGGACATCCTCACGTCCGACGCCCAGCAGGTGGTGCTGCCCGACCTCGCCGCCGGCTGCTCCATGGCCGACATGGCGGCCATCGCCCAGGTCGAGGAGGCGTGGGCCGTCCTCGAGGACGTCGGGGTGGCGGGCGACACCGTGCCCGTGACGTACATGAACTCCTCGGCCGCGATCAAGGCGTTCACAGGCCGGCACGGGGGCACGGTGTGCACGTCGTCGAACGCCCAGGTCGCGCTGCGGTGGGCGTTCGAGCGGGCGGACGAGGCGGCGGGCGCCTCCGGCTCCGGCAAGGTGCTGTTCCTGCCCGACCAGCACCTCGGGCGCAACACCGCGGTCATGCGGCTCGGCATGGGGCTCGACGACTGCGTCGTCTACGACCCGCGCAAGCCGATGGGCGGCCTGACCGAGCAGCAGCTGCGCGACGCGCGCATGATCCTGTGGCGCGGGCACTGCTCGGTGCACGGACGGTTCTCCGAGCGCAACGTCGCCGAGATCCGCGCCAAGGTGCCGGACGTCA
>JAPSLD010000135.1 GCA_031181105.1 Isoptericola sp.
GGAACGGGACCCGGCCCGAGAACGCGACCTGCCCCTCGGCGTCGTGCACCGTGATCTCGGGCGCGAAGCCGTTGCCCTGCAGGTAGATCTTGGACCCGCCGACCTGCAGCGGGTGGTTGACCTTGATCGTCTCGGCGCGCCGGTCGCCGTCGGGCTCGGTGACGGTGACGTACGCCGTGAAGTCACGCGACTGCGCGAAGGCCACGCTGTCGGTCGCGAACTCGGACTCGAACCGGTCGAGCGTCATCGAGAAGGGCACGAGCGACGACGGCGAGAACCACGCGCCCGACTCGAACGTGTCGTAGTCGACCACGGCGTTGGCGAACCCGCGGCCCTCGGTCACGATCGCCTGGCCGCGGTAGTGCATGAGCTGGCCCAGCGCGACGGAGACGAGCAGCCCGAGCAGCGCCAGGTGGAACACCAGGTTGCCCGACTCGCGCAGGTACCCGCGCTCGGCGGCCACGGTGCGCGCCGCGGGGCGGGCGGGCACGCGCCCGCGGGCCGGGCGCGGGTCCTCCGCCCCGGTGTCCACGCGGAACGTGGGGAGCCACCGCACCGGACCCCGCAGGTGCGCCGCGACTGCCTCGACGACCGCGTCCGGCGACGCCGACGTCGTCGCGGCGCCGCGCGCGGGGAAGCGCTCGAACCGCGCCGGCGTGCGGGGGGGCCGGTCGCGCACGGCGCGCGCGTGCGCGAGCGTGCGCGGCACGATGCAGCCCACCAGCGAGACGAACAGCAGCAGGTAGATCGCCGAGAACCAGACCGACGAGTACACGTCGAAGAAGCCGAGCCGGTCCAGCCACTCGCCGGCGGTGGGGTTGTCGGCGAGGTACTGGAGCACCGCACCCGGGTCCTGCGGCCGCTGCGGCAGGACGGAGCCGGGGACGGCGGCGACCGCCAGGAGCATGAGCAGCATGAGGGCGACCCGCATGCTCGTCAGCTGGCGCCACGTCCAGCGCAGCGTGCCGCGCCAGCCGAGCGTCGGCAGCGCGGGCCCGGTGCCCGACGGCGGGTTCTCGCCGGGATCGTGGCCCTCGCGCGGGTGCCCCTCGGCGAACTCGTCGGCGATGCCCTCGGGGCGGTACGTCGTCCGGTCGCTCATCACACCACCGTCGCGAATCCGCCGATCCAGCCCTGCAGCTGGCTGGTGAGCACGCCCCACAGGCCGGTCACCATGGCCAGCCCGATGACCACGAGCAGCGCCCCGCCGGCGCGCTGGATCGCCAGCCGGTGCCGGCGCAGGAACGCGAGCATGCGCTGCGAGGACTGCAGGCCGAGCGCGACGAGGAGGAACGGCACGCCCAGCCCGACGCAGTAGGCGATCCCGAGCAGCACCCCGCGCCCCGCGGAGGCCTCGTTGAGCGACAGGGCCTGGACCGCGGCGAGCGTCGGGCCGATGCACGGGGTCCAGCCGAGGCCGAACACGACGCCGAGCAGGGGTGCGCCCCACAGACCGGTGCGCGGGCTCAGGTGCAGGCGCCGCTCGCGCTGGAGGAACGGCACGCCGCCGACGAACGCGAGGCCCATGAGCACGACGACGACGCCCAGCGCGCGGGTGATGACGTCCTCCCACCGCACCAGGTAGGAGCCGAACGCCCCGGCGGCCGCCATGAGGGCGACGAACACGACCGTGAAGCCGAGCACGAAGAGGCCGACCCCCGCCACGACCCGACCGCGCGCCGGCGCGGTGCGCACCGCCGTCGTGCCGCCCGCGGCTGGCCCCGACGTCGCGCCGCCGGCGTGCGCCGCGGCCATGCCGCCCACGTACCCGACGTACCCGGGCACGAGCGGCAGCACGCACGGCGACGCGAACGACACCAGGCCCGCCAGCAGCGCGACCGGGACGGCCAGCAGGAGCGAGCCGCTGAACGCGGTGGTGGCGAACGCCTCGCCCATCAGGCGGCGTCCTCGGAGAGCACGTCGTCGACGATCGCGTCGAGCGTCGAGGCCGCCACCTGGCCGATGACGCGCGCCGCCACGCGGCCCTCGGCGTCGAGCACCACCGTCGACGGCACGGCCTGCAGCGGCACGACGCCGGAGAGCCGCGCGACGACCTGGCCGCTGCGGTCCTCGATCGAGGGGTACGGCACCTCGAACGTGCGCTGGAAGGCCAGGCCCGTGCCGGCGTCGTCCTCGGTGTTGATGCCGAGCAGGCGCACGCCGTCGTCGGCCCGCTCGGTGGCGAGCTCGACGAGGTCGGGGGCCTCGGCGCGGCACGGCGCGCAGCCGGCGTACCAGGTGTTGAGCACGACGACGTCGCCGCGCCAGTCCTCGGTGGAGACCTGGTCGCCCTCGAAGGTGGTGCCCTCCACGGTGACCGGGTCCGTGCGCTCCGCGGGCGTCCACTGCTGGACCGAGCCGTCGCCCGAGACGAAGCCCTGCCCGACGACGTCGCCCGCGCCGGAGTCCTGGGCCCCGCACGCGGCGAGCGCGAGGGCGAGCGTGCCGGCCGCCGCGACGGCGGCGGTCCTGCCGACGATCGTGCGCATCGTCACGCTCCCGGCACGGGGTTCGCGCCGGCGAGCAGCTCGCCGGCGGGCTCGGTGTAGTGCAGGCCGACGAACCGGTCCGCGTCGAAGGTCAGCGACGTGAGCGAGGCGAGCGTGCACTCGCGACGGCGCGGGTCGTGCGCGAGCGGGCGCCCCTCGAACGAGCGCCGCGTGAGCCACACGGGCAGCTGGTGGCTCACGAGCACGACCTCGTGGCCGGCGTGCGCGCGGCGCGCGTCGTCGACGGCCGCGCGCATGCGCGCGACCTGCGCCGTGTAGGCCTCGCCCCACGACGGGCGCAGCGGGTTCCACAGGTAGCGCCAGTTCCGCGGGTGCGCGAGCTGGCCGGGCCGCGAGCCGACGGTGCTGCCCTCGAAGGCGTTGCCCGCCTCGATGAGGCGCTCGTCCGAGGCCAGGTCGAGCCCGAACGCCTCGGCCACGGGCGTCGCCGTCTCCTGCGCGCGCTGCAGCGGCGAGGTGACGACCGCGACGACGTCACGACCGCCGTCGGACAGGTGCGTCGCGACGCGGCGCGCCATCTCCAGGCCGCGCTCGGACAACCGGTAGCCCGCCATGCGGCCGTAGAGAACACCGTCAGGGTTGTGGACCTCGCCGTGGCGCAGCAGGTGCACGGTGGTGGTGGCCATGGCTCCCAGTGTCCCAGATGGCGCCGTCCGCAGGTCCCGCCGGGGTCGGGGCGTGACCGGTCTCACGTCAGGCGTCGGCGGCCTGGAGCCCCGGGCGCCCCGGGGCGAGCGGCGTGCGCGCGACCTCGGCCCGGGCGGCCTGCGTGACCTTGGCCATCGCGCGGCCGAGCGTCGCCATCTCCTCCGGCTCGAGCACGTCGACGAGGAGGCGCCGCACGGCGGCGACGTGGTACGGCGCGGCCTGCACGAGCGCCGCGAACCCGACGTCGGTCATCACGCAGTTGACGCCCCGGCGGTCGCCCGGCACGGGCCGCCGCTCGACGAGCCCGCGCGCCTCCATCCGGTCGACGGTGTGCGTGAGCCGGCTGCGCGACAGGGCGAGGTAGTCCGCCAGCGCCGACATCCGCAGGGTGCGGTCCGGCGCCTCGGACAGCTGGACGAGCAGGTGGTACTCGCTGAGCGCGAGCGGCAGCCCGGCGTCGTGCGCCCGGTCGAGCGCCTCGTAGAAGCGCGACGTGCCCTCGAGGAAGCGTCGCCACGCCCACTGCTGCTCGTCGTCGAGCCAGCGGACCGTGTCCGCGGCGGGAGGTTCGGCCGGCTGGTCGGTGGCGGGTCGCTTCCGTTGCGGGGCGTGTCCGGACGTGGCGGTGCTCACGGGAATAGGCTACGAGACCCGCTGGTTGATGCATGTGGATGTAGTTGAGGGGTCAACTACTCTGCGACCTGCACGACTTCCGAAGCGCACCAACCGCGAGAGGACCCACATCATGGCCACTCCCCTGCCCGCCGGTCTCGTCCCCGGCACGTACGTCATCGACGGCTCGCACTCGACCGCGTCGTTCACCGTCCGCCACGCCGGCATCGCCAAGGTCCGCGGGACCATCGCGATCACCACCGGCACCATCACCGTCGGCGAGGACCTCGAGTCCACCTCCGTCTCCGCCGAGCTCGACGCCGCCTCCGTCAGCACGGGCGACGCCAACCGTGACGCGCACCTCAAGAGCGCCGACTTCTGGAACGCCGAGGAGAAGCCGGTCTGGTCGTTCGCCTCGACGAGCGTCAAGGCCGACGGCGGCGACTACGTCATCACCGGCGACCTCACCATCAACGGCGTGACCAACACCGTCGACCTCGTGACCGAGTTCGCCGGCACCGCGACCGACCCGTTCGGCAACCCGCGCGCCGGCTTCGAGTCCGAGATCGAGATCTCGCGCAAGGACTACGGCCTGACCTGGAACGCCGCGCTCGAGACCGGCGGCGTCCTCGTGGGCGACAAGGTCAAGATCGCCCTCGACATCTCGGCCATCAAGCAGGCCTGACACCCGGCACCCGCCGGGGTCGCGCGCTTCCCGCCGAGGTCGCGCGCTTCCCGCCGAGGTAGCGCGAAGAACGCCGAGGTAGCGCACGATCCGTGCGCTACCTCGGCGTTTCTCGCGCTACCTCGGCGTCTTTCGCGCTACCTCGCGGACCCGCGCGCTACCTCGCGGAAGGGCGCGCTACGTCGCGGTGACGCGCTCGGCCTGCACCTGCTCGGCGCGCGACGCCGCGGCGCGCGCGGCGGCGTGGAAGGCCAGGATCTGCAGCTCGCCGGCCACGTCCACGCTGCGCACGACGACGTCGTCGGGCAGCTGCAGCGCGACGGGCGCGAACGACAAGATCTCGCGCACGCCGCACGTGACGACGCGCTCCGCGATGCCCTGCGCCACCGGCCCGGGCGTGGCGAGCACGACCATGGACACGTTCCTGGACTCCAGGACGTGCTCGAGCGCGTCGACGTGGTCGACCTCGATGCCCGCGGCGCGCGTGCCCACCACCTGGGGGTCGGCGTCGAGCAGCGCGACGACCTGGAACCCGCGGGCCGCGTACCCGGAGTAGTTCGCCAGCGCGTGGCCCAGGTTGCCGATGCCGACGATGGCGAGCCGGTGCTCCGACTCCAGGCCGAGCGCCGCCGCGATGTACGCGGAGAGCGACTCGACGTCGTACCCCACGCCGCGCGTGCCGAACGACCCCAGGTACGACAGGTCCTTGCGCAGCTGCGCGGAGCCCACGCCCGAGCGCTCCGCGAGCTCGGACGACGACGTCGTCGTCACGCCGCGGGACGCCAGGTCGCGCAGTGCGCGCAGGTAGTACGGCAGTCGGGCGACCGTCGCCGCCGGCACCGCCACCTCACCGAGCTCGATCACGTCCGTTCCCCTCCCCGGGCGCCGCGGGCGAGGCGCCGCGCGAGCCGCACGCCGTCCACCCGCCAGAAGCCCTGCTGCACGCCGTCCACCTCGACGACGGGCACGTAGTCCCCGTACCTACCGACCAGCGAGCCGCTCGGGTCGCCCTCGATGTCGACCTCGGTCCAGCCCTCACCCGCGTCCGCGCACACCTGCCGGACCACCTCGCGTGCGTCGTCGCACAGGTGGCACCCCGGCCGGGTGAACAGCACGACCCTAGGGGTGCGGACGGGTTCCGCCTGCGGCCTGCTCACGTGCACAGCGTATCGGCGCCACCGCCCGGCCCCTACGGGCCCTCCCCGCGCGCTCGTCCCACCGGACGGACGGCACGTGCGCCGCCGATACAGTGGACGCCATGTCGTCGCCTGCCGAGCCAGCTCGTCCCTCGCAGGCCGCGGCGTTCTTCGACGTCGACAACACGATCATCCGGGGCGCGAGCGCGTTCCACCTGGCCCGGGCGCTGTACCAGCGTCGCTTCTTCGGCACGGGGGACCTGCTGCGCTTCGGCGTCATCCAGGCCAAGTACCTGACGTTCGGCGAGTCGCGCACGCAGATCGAGACCGTGCGGTCCAAGGCGCTCGCGCTCATCGGGGGCCGCTCGGTCGCCGAGATCACCGCGGTCGGCGAGGAGGTCTACGACACCGTCCTCGAGCTGCGCATCTTCCCGGGGACGAAGCGGCTCCTCGACGAGCACGTCGCGGCGGGCGACCAGGTGTGGCTCGTGACCGCGACGCCCGTGGAGATCGGCGGCCTGATCGCGCGCCGCCTCGGGGCGACGGGATGCCTCGGCACCATCGCCGAGCACCGCGACGGGTTCTACACCGGACGCCTCGTCGGCGACCTCATGCACGGCGAGGCCAAGGCGGCCGCGGTGCGCGAGCTGGCCGAGCGCGAGGGCATCGACCTGTCCGCGTCGTACGCCTACGGCGACTCGCTCAACGACCTGCCGATGATGCGCTCCGTGGGGCACCCGTGCCCGATCAACCCCGACGGCCGCCTGCGCCGGCACGCCAAGGAGGTGGGCTGGCCCATCCGGGAGTTCCGCGGCCGCAGCCAGCGCGTCGCGGGGCGCGGGGTCAAGACGGCGTCGTGGGCGGGCGCCGCGTGGGTCGCCGGGCTCGTCCTGCGCGCGCTGCAGCGCCGGATCCGCGGGCGCTAGAGCCCCGCCGGCGCGGGCCGGCGACGCCTCCCACGACGCCGCCCGGAGACGCGACGAGCCCGGCACCCACAGGGGTCCGGGCTCGGTGCGCGCTGCCCGCCGTCGGCGGGCGTCACGTCACTTCTTGTTGCGGCGCTGGTGACGCGTCTTGCGAAGCAGCTTGCGGTGCTTCTTCTTCGCCATGCGCTTGCGGCGCTTCTTGATGACGGAGCCCATGAGGTCCTCACAATGCTGGTCGGGTGGTGGAGCACGGTTGGTCCCACGCTCCCTGCGCACAGGGTGGCCGACCAACACGAAAAAGTCCGTCCCTCAGGGTACCCGATGCCCGCGGCAGTCCTCGAACCAGCCCACGAGCCGCTGGTGCCGGACCTCAGGTGCCGGACCTCTAGTCGAGCATCGGGTCGAGTCCCCAGCACGGGAACACGCTGCGCCGCGTGGCCAGCACCGCCCGGTCCACCGCGTCGGCGGGGTCGAAGCCGGCGCTCCACGGCCGGAGCTCGACGGGGCCGGTGCCGAGCGTCCGCGCCGCGGGCAGCCCTGACAGCTCCTCCACGTCGCGCCGCCACGCCTCGGGCAGGGGCGTGCCCGGCTCGAGGGGCGCGTGGGCGGCCTCCGCCACCAGGGCGGACCAGACGAGCGGCACGACGTCCACGACGGCGTACCCGCCGCCGCCGAGCGCCACCCAGCGCCCGTCGCACAGCTCATGCGCCAGGTCGTGCAGCCACCGGGCCGCGAGGACCTGCGCCTCCACGCCGACGTCGAGGTCCGTGAGCGGGTCGTTGCCGTGCGCGTCGCAGCCGTGCTGCGACACGATCGCCTGGGGCCGCAGCT
>JAPSLD010000136.1 GCA_031181105.1 Isoptericola sp.
GTGCGTCTGGACGTAGTCCTCGACGATCGCACGCAGAACCTCGAGCCGACGTTCCTCGCTCACGGTCCTCCCCTCCCACCGTGCTGCCGAGCCGCTGCTTAGCACTCGGACCTTCCGAGTGCCATCCTACGCGCGACGGCCCGGCGCGGCCCTCCGCCGGAGGCGAACGGGACGCTACCCCACCCGGGACGCCCGGACCCGCGCGCCCGGCCCGCGTCTGAGGTACCCCAGGCGCCCCGGGGCCCGACACCGCGCCGAGCCGTGGGCACCTGACCGATCCGCGGGGCTACCTCAGACGCCGAGGCTGGGGTCATGGACGCGAACCTGCACCACCAGACCTTCCTCCTCCACGAGGCCGAGGTGACCCGCCGGCTGGAGCTGCGCCGTCGGGCCGCCGAGCGGGCCGACCGCACCGGCGCCGCCGGGGCGGGGTCCGCCCGCGCGGTGTCCGCCCGCGCGGTGTCCGGCGCCGCGCGCGGCGGTGCGCGGCGGTGGGCGAGGGCCCTGTCCCCCGCCGCGCTGCGGCGCCGGCTCGGGGCGCCCGCCGGCGAGCGGCACCGCCCGGCATGACGTCCGCCACCATCCCCGGACGGCCCGCCGCCTGGCACGATGGACGCATGCCCGCACCGACCGCGCCGCTCGTCGGACGCTCGCAGGAGCTCTCGGTCCTGCGGGCGGCGCTGGACGAGGTCCGCGCCGGGACGACCCGCACCGTCGTCGTGGCGGGCGAGGCCGGCATCGGCAAGACGCGGCTCCTCCACGAGCTCGTCGCCGGCGCCGGCCCCGACGCGCTCCCGGTCGTCGGCCGGTGCGTCGACTCCGGCTCGGGCCCGCTCCCGCACGCGGCCGTGGCGGGGCTCGTCCTGGCCCTGGTGCGCGAGCTGGGCCGGGACAAGGTCCTCGCCGCGGCCGGTGCGGGCGCCGACGTGCTGGGCGCCGTGGTCCCCGGGCTCGTCGAGGTGCGCCCGGGCGCGGGCCTCGACCGGCTGCCCGACGTCCTGGCCGAGCTCGTGGGGTCCGTCGCCGCGAGCCGGCCGGTCGTCGTCGTGGTCGAGGACCTGCACTGGGCCGACGGGGCCACGCGCGCGGCCGTCGCGCGGCTGGCCCGCCTGCCCGCGGACGCCCGGGTCCTCCTGGTGCTCAGCTACCGCTCGGACGACGTCGGTCGTGGCCACCCGCTGCGCCCGCTGCTCGGCGAGCTGGAGCGGGGCCGCCTGGCCTCGCGCGTCGACCTCGCGCGCCTCTCGCCCGGCGAGGTGGGCGAGCTCGCCCGCGCGCTCGGCGACGGCGGGCTCGACGCCGTCGACCTGGACCGCATCGCGGAGCGCAGCGAGGGCGTGCCGTTCTACGTCGAGGAGCTCGTGAGCTTCGTCGGCACGGCGCTGCCCGAGTCGCTCCGCGACGTCCTGCTGCTGCGCTACGAGCAGCTCGACCCCTTCGTGCAGACGTTCCTGCGCACGGTCGCGGCCGGCGGGGTCAGCGTGCCGCACGAGGTCCTCGCGGCGGTCGTCGGCGACCCCGAGGAGCTCGACGCCGCGGCGCGGGCCGCGGTCGACGCGCACGTGCTCGTGGCCGCCGGAGCCGAGTACGCCTTCCGGCACGCCCTCGTCCAGGAGGCCGTGTACGGCGAGCTCCTCCCGGGCGAGCGCTCCCGCATCCACGCCGCCTACGCCCGGGCGTACGAGGACCGGCCGGCCACCGCCCGCACCCTGGCCGAGGTCGCCAACCACTGGTGGCGCGCGCGCGTGCCCGACCGGGCGCTGGCGTCCGCGGTGACGGCCCAGGCCGCCGCGGAGGCCACGGGCGCCACCTCGACCGCCGCGGAGCACGGCGAGCGAGCGCTCGAGCTGTGGCACGAGGTGCCGGACGCCCCGGGGGTGGCCGGCGTCTCGCACCACGAGCTGCTCGCCCGCACGGCCGACCAGCTGCGCAACGACACGCGCCTGCAGCGCGCGCTCGCGCTCGCCCACCAGGCGCTCGACGAGTGGCCGCTCGACGACCTCACCGGGCGCGCGCGGATGCTCGGCGACACCGCGGTCATCGCGGCGCAGGCGGGCTCGGAGAAGGGCCTGCTGCTCCTGGACCAGGCGCTCGACCTCCTGCCGCCCGGGCGGGACGACGCCGTCCGCTCCGACCTGCTCGTCCACCAGGCGCGCGCCGCGATGCTCGACGGCGACACGGCGCGCGCGATCCGGCTCGCCGAGGAGGCGTACCGCACGGCGACCGCGCTCGGGCAGCACGCCGTGGCCTCGACGGCCGCCAACATCCGCGGCACCTGCCGGGTGCACGACGGCGACCTGGCCGGTCTCGACGACCTCGAGCGGGCGCGCGACCTGGCGGGCGACGACTGGTCGGCCCTCGTGCGCTACTACATCAACACGACCGACCTGCGGCTCCTGCTGGGCCGGTACCGCGACGCGCTCGACCTGGCCGAGGAGGGCGCCGCGGACGCGCGTCGCCGCGGGGTGCAGCGCCGGGCCGCGGTGATGCTCGAGGGCAACGGCATCGAGGCCCGGATCGCGCTCGGCGACTGGGACCACGCGTCGGCCTGGTACGAGCGCACGATCCCGACGCTGACCGACAGCGTCTTCGCCATGTACCTGCGGGTCCACCGGTTCTGGCTGACGCTGTGGCGTGGCGACGTGGCCGGGGCCGAGGCGTACGAGCGCGCCAACCGGGCCGCGTTCGACCGCTACGGCGAGCTCGAGCAGCAGATCCGGATCCACGTCGCGCGGACCCGCGCCGAGCTCGCGCTCGTGCGGGGCGCACCGCGCGAGGCGCTCGACCACCTGGAGGCCGTCGGGCTGCCCGCCGCGGGCAACGCGGCCGCCTACGACCTGCCGCTGCTCGGGGTCGCGGCCCGCGCCCTGG
Organism: Isoptericola sp.; assembly: GCA_031181105.1. Taxonomy (GTDB): domain Bacteria; phylum Actinomycetota; class Actinomycetes; order Actinomycetales; family Cellulomonadaceae; genus Isoptericola. Next base: position 2,872 of record JAPSLD010000136.1, read on the forward strand.
CCGCGCTCGGCGCCGACGCCGCGGAGGTCGGGGCCTACCGTGCGGCGCTCGACGGGTACGCGGGCTGGCCGACGCACGCGGTGTGGGCGGCGGTCTTCGCGGCCGAGCTGGGCGAAGGACCGTGGTCGGCCGTCGCCGCGACGGCCGAGCCCGCCCACCTGCGCCCCTACGCGCACCTGCGGCTGGGCCAGCGCCTCCTCGCCGACGGCGACCGGGCCGGAGCGCGCGAGCAGCTCGCCCGCGCGGTCGCGGAGGCCGACCGCGTCGGCGCCGGTCTGGTGCGCGACGAGGCGGCGCGGCTCATGGCCCAGGGCGGTCTCGGCACGAGCGGGCGTCCCGCCGACGTCGAGCGGGGCCGCGAGCACCTCACGGACCGCGAGCGCCAGGTCCTCGACCTCGTGGCCGACGGCCTGACCAACGGCCAGATCGCCGAGCGCCTCTACATCAGCCGCAAGACCGCGTCCGTCCACGTCTCGGCGATCCTGCGCAAGCTCGGCGTCTCCAGCCGCACCGAGGCCGCGGTCCGCGCCCGCTCCGGCGCGGTGCCCGGCTGAGCCGCGTGTCGGTCGGCCGGGCCGTCCCGGCGCGACCGTAGGCTCGCCGTCGTGCACGACCGCTACGGCTCCGACGTCCTGTCCCCCGCCGCCTCGGGTGCGCCGGGCGGCTCGTCCCACCACCGGCGCAAGCCCGTCTCACGACCGCGGGCCGCCGAGCCGGGTCTCGTCGTCGAGGAGGTGACGAGCGGCTGGGTCGGCGCCGTCGTCCGGGTCGAGAAGTCGGGCGGCGTCCACCTCGTGGTGCTCGAGGACCGGCGCGGCCGCACGCGCTCGTTCCCCCTCGGCCCGGGGTTCTGGGTCGAGGGCCAGCCCGTCGAGCTCACGGCGCCCGTGACCTCGCGGGCCCCGGCGGCACCGGCGCGCACCGCCTCGGGCTCCGTCGCGGTCCGGGGGCAGCGCGCCCGCGTGGCGCGCGGCAGCCGCATCTGGGTCGAGGGCAAGCACGACGCGGAGCTCGTCGAGAAGGTGTGGGGCGACGACCTGCGCGTCGAGGGCGTCGTCGTCGAGATGCTCGACGGCGTCGACAACCTCGCCGACGCGCTCGCCGACTTCGGCCCGACGCCCGAGCGCCGGGTGGGCGTGCTCGTCGACCACCTGGTGCCCGGCTCCAAGGAGCAGCGGCTCGCGGACGCCGCCCTGCGCACGGTGCCGCGGGGCACCGTCCTCGTGCTCGGCCACCCGTACGTCGACGTGTGGCAGGCGGTCAAGGCGTCGCGGGTGGGGCTGGAGGCGTGGCCCACGATCGAGCGTGGCACGGAGTGGAAGCGCGGCATCCTGCGCGGGCTGGGGTGGCCGGCGTCGAGCACCGAGGACGTCGGACGTGCGTGGCAGCGGATCCTCGCGCGGGTGCGCGACTACCGCGACCTCGACCCGGCCCTGCTGGGCCGGGTCGAGGAGCTCATCGACTTCGTGACGGCCTGAGCGCCGTCAGGCCGGCGCCACCGGCTCGCCGACGAGCCGCCGGAAGAGGTAGGCGCCGAGGAGCACGGTGACCGGGACCGCGACGAGGAGCCCGAGGCCCAGGAGCAGTGCCCCGGCGAACGTCAGCGCGAGCGCGAGCAGCACGGCGACGAGGACCGTCCCGACGTTGCGCGCGACCAGGGTGGCGCTCGAGCGGACGGCAGTGATCGCGTCCTGGCCCGAGTGGACCACGAAGAAGATCGCCGCGACGAGGAAGAACGACACGACCAGCTGCAGCACGCCGCCGATCCCCGGCACGTAGGCGAGCACGAGGTCGATGACGGCGTTGACCAGCCCGAGCGCCAGGATCGCCGGCACGTTGCGCAGCGCGAAGAAGTCGGCGAACGTCGCCGCTCCGCGGCTCGTCGCGGCGAGCGCCCCGTGCACGAGCACGGCGCCGAGGAGCGTGCTCACGACCGAGAGCACCGCGCCCAGCAGCGTGTCCGTGAGGGTCAGCTCGACGGTCGCGGCCGCCTCGAGCCCGGCCGGGTCGCCCAGGGCCGCGAAGGTCTCGCGCAACGAGGGTGTCAGCAGCCACGACGCGGCCAGCCCGATCGCCAGCACGACGAGCGTGGCACCGAGCCACGCTCCGGCGCTGCGCCCGAAGCTCGACCACGCCCAGGAGAACGCGGCGCCCACGCGGACGGGTCCTGCGTCGGGCCCACGACCGTACGCCGACCGTTCGTACGGGTCGCCGTACGGAGGCGGCGGCGTGTAGCCCTCGGGTGCGTACTGGCCGTACGCCGGCGGGCCTTGCGGTGCCGGCGGCGGCGCCTGGGGCTCGGCCGGCCCCTGGGGCTCGGCGGGCCGCTGCTCGTACGGCGGCTGCCAGGGCTCGTCCGGCCCGGGGGTGCCGGGACGGCGCTCGTCGGGGTCCTGCGGGTCGCGGGGCGGCACGCCCCCGGTGCTGTCGCTCATCGGCTCCTCGTCTCGACGCGTCTCGACGCGCGCGCTCGGGCGCAGCACCACTCTTGCGGTCACGGCCACGCGCTGCCACCGGACACGCCGGGCGGCGACGCCGCAGGTGCGAGACGATAGGTTCGTCGCGGCGTCGACTCCGCGACGCCGGACAGGAGACAGTCGATGAGCGTGCCGACGAACCCGCCGTACGAGCCGCCCTCGGGCCAGCCGCCCTACCCCGCGCAACCGGGTCCGGCGCCGCTGTCCCCGGAGGACGAGCGCACCTGGGCGATCGTGGCGCACCTGGCGCCGCCCGTCCTGGCGCTCGTGAGCCTCGGCACCCTCGGGTTCCTCACGCCGCTGCTCGTCTGGCTGTTCTTCCGCGACCGCAGCCGGTTCGTCGACGAGCAGGCCAAGGAGTCGCTCAACTTCCAGATCACGCTGCTTCTCGCGTACGTGCTCGGCTGGCTGCTGGCCATCGTCGTGATCGGCTTCGCGGTGCTGGCCGTCGCGTGGGTGCTGTCGATCGTCTTCGGCGTCCTGGCGGCCGTGGCGGTCAACCGGCACGAGCCGTACCGCTACCCCGTCAACATCCGCTTCATCAAGTAGGCGCCGCGCGCCGAGCCGTCACCGGGCGCCGCGTCGCCCCGTCACGAGGTGAGCTCGCGGACCACGGCGTCGGCGAGCAGCCGCCCGCGCAGCGTGAGCACCGCGCGCCCGTGCACCGCGGCGACGCCGTCGAGCAGGCCGCGTGCCACGAGCCCGGCCACGGCCCGCCGGCCCGCCCCGTCGAGGACGGCGAGGTCGAGGCCCTCCCGGAGACGGACGCCCAGCATGACGCGCTCGAGGTGCGCCTCCTCGGCCGTGAGCAGCTCGCGGCCGGCGCCGGGCGACCGGCCCTCGGCGAGCAGCGCGGCGTAGCGGCGGGGGTGCTTCACGTTCCACCACCGCACGCCCGTGCCGTCCGGCGCGCCCACGTACGAGTGTGCGCCGGGGCCGACGCCCCACCAGTCGTGGCCGCGCCAGTAGGCCAGGTTGTGGCGGCAGGCGCGCGCGTCGTCGCGCGCCCAGTTGCTCACCTCGTACCACGTCAGTCCCGCGGCGGTGAGCATCTCGTCCGCGAGCTCGTACTTGGCCGCCTGGTCGTCCTCGTCCGGGAGCGCGAGCACCCCGCGGCGCACCTGGGCGTGCATCTTGGTGCCGGGCTCGACGACGAGCGCGTACGCCGAGACGTGGTCGACGCCGGTGGCGAGCACGGCCTCGAGCGACGTCCGCCAGTCGTCGAGCGACTCGCCGGGCGTGCCGTAGATGAGGTCGAGCGAGACCTCGAGGCCGGCCTGCCGCGCCCAGCGCACGACGTCGGGCACGCGCGCCGGGTCGTGGGTGCGCTCGAGCGTGGCCAGCACATGGGGCGCGGCCGACTGCATGCCGAAGGACACGCGCGTGAAGCCGGCGGCGGCGAGCGTCTCGAGCGACGCGGGCGTCACCGAGTCGGGGTTGGCCTCCGTGGTCACCTCGGCGCCCGGCGCCAGCCCGAACGCGTCGCGCAGGCCGCCGAGCACGCGCGCGAGGTCGGCCGCGGGCAGCATCGTGGGCGTGCCACCGCCGAAGAACACCGTCGAGACCGGCCGCGCCCGGCCGACCCCGTCGAGCACGCGAGCGGCGAGCCCGACCTCCCGCAGCGCGGTCGAGGCGTACTCCAGCTGCGACGCACCGCCGCCCAGCTCGGCGGCGGTGTAGGTGTTGAAGTCGCAGTAGCCGCACCGCACCGAGCAGAACGGCACGTGGACGTACATGCCGAGCCCCCCGCGCGGGTGCGCGGCGCCGTCGGCGGCCGCGCCCGCGACCCACGGCGGCAGCGCGCCGTCGCCGGGCACCGGGAGCCCGTCGGGCAGGGCGGGCACTACTTCTTCTTGTCCTTGCCGTCCTTGGCGCCCGAGGAGTCGGAGGACAGGGCGGCGATGAACGCGTCCTTCGGCACCTCGACGGAACCGATGTTCTTCATGCGCT
>JAPSLD010000137.1 GCA_031181105.1 Isoptericola sp.
CTGACGCCGCCCGACGCCGCCTGACGCCGCCGCGGCCCGGCGGCGTCAGGCGTGCGCGGTCAGGCGAGGGCGTCGCCGACGAGCTGCCGCGCGGCCGCCTGCACCTGCTCCAGGTGCTCGGCCGAGACGAACGACTCGGCGTAGATCTTGTAGACGTCCTCGGTCCCCGACGGGCGCGCCGCGAACCAGGCGTCCGCCGTCGTGACCTTGAGCCCGCCGATCGCGGCCCCGTTGCCCGGTGCCTCGGTGAGCGTCGCCGTGATGTCCTGGCCGGCGAGCGAGGTGGAGGCGACCTGGTCGGGCGAGAGCGCGGCGAGCTTCGCCTTCTCCTCGCGCGTGGCCGCGGCGTCGACCCGGGCGTACCAGGACTCGCCGTGCCGGGCGACGAGCTCGCGGTGGTGCTCCGACGGGCTCTTGCCGGTGGTCGCGATGATCTCCGCGGCGAGCAGGGCGAGCAGGAGGCCGTCCTTGTCGGTGGACCAGACGCCGCCGTCGCGCCGCAGGAACGACGCGCCCGCCGACTCCTCGCCGCCGAACCCGACCTCTCCCGACAGCAGGCCCGGCACGAACCACTTGAAGCCCACCGGGACCTCGACCAGGGGGCGCTCCAGCCCGGCGGCGACGCGGTCGATCAGCGCGGACGACACGAGCGTCTTGCCGATCGCGGCGCTCTTCGGCCAGCCCGGGCGGCCGCCCCCGTACAGGTACTGGATCGCGACGGCGAGGTAGTGGTTCGGGTTCATGAGGCCGGCGTCGGGCGTCACGATGCCGTGCCGGTCGGCGTCGGCGTCGTTCCCGGTCGCGACGTCGAACGGCGCCTGCGCGCCGTCGGCCGTCATGCGAGAGACGAGCGACGCCATCGCGTGGGGCGACGAGCAGTCCATGCGGATCTTGCCGTCCCAGTCGAGCGTCATGAACGCCCACCGGGGATCGACCTGCGGGTTGACCACAGTGAGGTCGAGGTCGAAGCGCTCGGCGATGGCCGCCCAGTACTCCACCGACGCGCCGCCGAGGGGGTCGGCGCCGATGCGCACGCCCGCGGCACGGATCGCGTCGACGTCGATGACGTTCGGCAGGTCGTCGACGTACGTCGTCAGGTAGTCGTGACGGCGCGTGGTCGGGGAGGCCAGCGCCTCCTCGAGCGACACCCGGCGGACCGACGACAGGCCGCCGCCGCGCAGGATCTCGTTGGCGCGGTCGGCGATCCAGCCGGTCGCCTCGGAGCCGGCGGGCCCGCCGTGCGGCGGGTTGTACTTGAAGCCGCCGTCGCGCGGCGGGTTGTGCGACGGCGTCACGACGATGCCGTCGGCGAGCCCCGGTCCCGAGGTGCGCACCCCCTCGGCGGTCGACGCGCCGTTGTGGAGCAGGATCGACTGCGAGACCGCCGGCGTCGGGGTGAACGAGTCGCGCGCGTCGATCATCACGGTGACGCCCGCCGCCGCGAGCACCTCGAGCGCGGTCTGCCACGCCGGCAGCGAGAGCGCGTGCGTGTCGCGGCCGAGGAACAGCGGGCCGTCGGTGCCCTGTGCCGCGCGGTACTCGACGATCGCCTGCGTGACGGCGGCGATGTGGGCCTCGTTGAACGCGGTGTCGAGGCTCGAGCCGCGGTGGCCCGAGGTGCCGAACGCGACCTTCTGGGCCGGGTCGTCGACGTCGGGGACGAGGTCGTAGTAAGCGCCGACCACCCGGTCGACGTCGATGAGGTCTTCTTCCAGGGCGGGCTGACCGGCGCGTGCGTGCATAGGTCCGATAGTGCCAGGACGTGCACGGACGCGCCCGTCCCGGCGTGCGGCCGAGACGCGCGGCCCGGCGACGGCCGTCAGACGGGTTCGGGAACCTCGTGGAAGAGGTCGTCCAGCCCGAGGGTCACCTGGTCGCCGTGCGCCTCGAGGATCGTCGCGACGACGTCCGTGGTGGCCCACGTCTGGTGGACCTCGCCGGGCTCCCAGACGACGGCGTGGCCCGCGGTCAGCGTGCGGCGCACGGCGTCGTCGCCCGCGCCGGAGCTGACGACCGCCTCGCCGGAGAGGACCGCGAAGACCTGCACCGCCGTGGCCGGGTGCACGCCGAGCGTGCCTCCGGCGGTGAGGGTGGCGACGGTGACCTGCGAGCCCGTGGCGCCGGCGACCGAGGGCAGGAAGGACATGACGACGCCCGAGCTCGCGAAGCGGTCGATCGCGCGCTCGGGCAGGCGGTAGATGCGCATGGCGTCCAGCATGCCCGAGGCGTACCCGGCGAGCCACGCCGCGCCTCGTACCCTGGACGCATGTTCCCGCCCATGCAGCCCGACGTCCCGACGCGCGACGTGCGCGACCTCGACCCGGCGGCGCCCCTCCCGGAGGGGGCGACGCTGCTCGACGTCCGCGAGCAGGACGAGTGGGACGCCGGCCGCGCGCACGGTGCCGTCCACATCCCGCTGGCCGAGCTGCCGGCCCGCTACGGCGAGCTCGACCCGGACTCCGAGATCTACGTGATCTGCCACTCCGGCGGTCGGTCCGCCCAAGCGACGCGGTTCCTCGTCGACGGGGTGGGCTACGACGCCGTCAACCTCGACGGCGGCATGGTCCTGTGGACGTACCTGGGGCTCCCGGTCGAGGACTGAGCCCGGACGGGGCGGCCGTCGTCGCCGTCAGGCCCGCCCGCCGGCGCCCTGCGGCGTCGCCTCCGCGACCTCGTCCTCCTCCTCGACGGGCCGCGTCGCCATCTTGACCACGACGGCGAACGCCACGAGGAGCGCGACGGTCACGAGCAGACCGACCGCGGTCCCGGCGCCGAGCGCCACGGCGACGTAGCCGGCGAGGGCCGCGCCGGCGGCCGCGCCCGCGTACGGGAGCTGCGTCAGGACGTGCGTGATGACGTTGCAGCTCGCACCCGTCGCGGACAGGATCGTCGTGTCCGAGATCGGCGACGCGTGGTCGCCGGCCACCGCTCCCGCGAGCACCGCACCCAGCGTGGGCAGCAGCAGCTCGGGCGCGTCCACCGAGTTGATGATGCCGCCGGCGAGCGGCAGGAGCAGTGCGAAGGAGCCCCACGAGGTCCCGGTCGCGAAGGCCATCGCGGCGGCGATGACGAAGATCAGGGGCACGAGCCACGCGGCGGCGATGTTCGAGTCGTCGACGAGGCCGCCCAGGTACTCGCCCGTGCCCAGCTGCTCGATGAGCCCGCCGAGCATCCACGCGAGCAGCAGGATGCTCACCGCCGGCAGCATCGAGCGCACGCCCTCGGACCAGCCGCGGCCGAACGTGCCCGCCGCGAAGCGGGGGTTCGACGCGGTGAAGCGGAAGTAGTAGAACAGGGCGCCCGCCAGGCCCAGGACGCCGCCCCAGATCAGGGCGAGGCTGGTGTCCGTCTCGGCGAGGATCGCGACCGCGTCCCACTCGCCGGCCGCGCTGTACCCGGACCAGACGATGCCCGCGAAGACCCCCAGCACCAGCAGGACGAACGGCACGACGAGCGCACGCATGGCGCCCGGCTGGTGGACCGGCAGGTCCTCGGACAGCCGGCCGGGGAGCTCGGCGTCGTCCTCGAACGGCTGCCCGTGCGCGACGGCGCGGACCTCCTCCTTGCGCATGGGTGCGAGGTCGAGCCGCAGCGTGACCACCAGCCACACCAGCAGGACCGCGGCGATCGCGTAGTAGTTCGACGCGGCCGCGCCGAGGAACGCCTGGACGCTGCTCACGGTCAGGGCCGACGCCGCGACGATCGGCGCGATGAGGCCCATGATGTAGGCGCCCCAGCTGGAGAACGGGGCCAGCACCGCGACGGGCGCCGACGTCGAGTCGATGATGTACGCGAGCTTGGCACGCGAGACCCGCTGCCGGTCCGTCACGGGCCGGCTCACCTGGCCGACGGCGAGCGCGTTGAAGTAGTCGTCGATGAAGATGACGATCCCCAGGACCGCCGGCAGGACCTGCGCGCCGCGGCGCGAGCGGATGCGGCGCACGGCCCAGTCGGCGAACGCCTTCGTCCCGCCCGACATCATGATGAAGGCGGCGATCACGCCCAGGAGCAGCGTGAAGATCAGGATGAACACGTACCAGGTGTTCACGGCGCCCTCGTCCCAGAAGATCGCCGCGAACGCGTCCCAGACGAGCCGCAGCGTCTCGAGCGGGCCGAAGTCGGCGACGAGCAGCGCCGCCGCCAGCACGCCGGATCCCAGGCTCAGCAGGACCTTCTTCGTGATCACCACGAGGGCGATCGCGAGGACGGGCGGGACGAGCGTGAGGATCGGGTAGGACTCGATCATGGGGACCTCTTTCGGCCAGGGTGCCCCCGAAGGTAGGACCTCGGGCCACGAGCGGCAACTCCCGGCCCGCGGGCGGGCCGCGGGCCGGGAGCGTCCGTGGCGGGGCGGCCCGGGCGCGTCGGGTCAGCCGGCGTCGAAGCGCTCGCCCTCGTCGTCGCCGTGCTCGGCCCCCTGGGCCGCGTCCCGCGCCTCGCGCTTCTCCTGGTCCCGCGCCTCGTCGGGAAGCTCGGGGACCTCGGGGAGCGTCGGGTCGTGCTCGAGCAGCTCGCGCGCGAACGCGTTCGGCTCGAGGTGCGACCGCGTGCCGGCGGTCTCGTCGGTCCGGGCGTCCGTCGCGGCGCCGGAGTCGTGCGTGGTCATGTGACCTCCTTCGACGGGTGGTCCCCACGGTAGGCACGACGCCGGGGCGCACGCACGCGGCCGCCCCCCACGCCTCAGGCCCGCCGGGGCCGGCTCGCGCCCGACTCGTTCCAGAGGCGGTCGAGGGCGGTGACCGCGTAGGTGTACGCGGCGCCCGGCTCGGCCGTCGTGTCGGTGAACGCCTGCTCGACCTCGCCGTCCGAGCGCACGGTGGCGAGCAGCTGCGTCGGGTCCTCGGTGTCGACGGCGGCGTGCCCGGGCGCGCGGTAGACGGCGAACGACGTCGCAGCGGTACGCCGGGGCCCGGTGTCGAGCCACTTGAGCGCGACGCCGTCCGCGGCCGGGGCGGCCTCGGCGAGCACGGGCACGCGCACGCCCGTGGCCGGCAGGTGCGGCATGGTCGGCACCAGCGCCGGGTGCCGGTAGTGGTCGGTCCGGACCCGTGACATCGCGCCCTTGGCGTCCTGCGGGATGTGGTTCGCCGAGTACCAGACGTTGCCGTGCACGGGGGTGCCCGACGTCGAGACCTCCTTGCAGAACGTCACGTGGTTCGTGAGCTCGGCCGGGTCCGTGAACACGCCGGACGTCACCTTGTACACGGCCTCGCCGATGTACAGGTGCGTGCCCGACTGCGCCGCGACGTCGGCCCACCACGGCACGAGCTCGAGGTAGTCCGCCACGGCGAGCCCGAACTGCCAGTACACCTGCGGGTTGATGTAGTCGAGCCAGCCCTCGAGCACCCAGCGCCGCGAGTCGGCGTACTGGTTGTCGTACGACTGGGAGCCCCCGGTCCTCGAGCCGCGCGGGTCGGTCGAGGCGTTGCGCCAGATGCCGAACGGCGAGATGCCGAACTTGACCCACGGCTTGGTCTCCTTGATGCGCTCGGAGATCGTCTGCACGAACGTGTCGACGTTGTGGCGGCGCCAGGCCGCGACGTCGTCGAAGCCCGCGCCGTACGTGGCGTACGTGTCGGCGTCGGGCAGCACCTGGCCCGCGACGGGGTAGGGGTAGAAGTAGTCGTCGAAGTGCACGCCGTCGAGGTCGTAGTTCTCGACCGAGTGCAGGATCGCCGCGTAGATGTGCTCGCGCGCCTCGGGGATGCCCGGGTCGAAGTACAGCTTGCCGCCGTACGCCCACACCCACTCCGGGTGCTGCCGGGCCGGGTGCTCGGGCACGAGGGCCCCGAGGTTCGCCTGCATCGAGACGCGGTACGGGTTGTACCAGCCGTGGAGCTCGAGGTTGCGGGCGTGCGCCTCGGCGACCATGAACGCGAGCGGGTCGAAGCCCGGGTCCCCGCCCTGGCGGCCGGTGAGGTACTGCGACCACGGCTCCAGCGGGCTCGGCCAGAACGCGTCCGCGGTCGGGCGGATCTGCACGAAGACGGCGTTGAGGTTGTAGGAGACGGCGACGTCGAACCAGCGGACGAGCTCGGCCTTGAGCTGGTCCGCGCTCAGGCCGGTGCGCGACGGCCAGTCGATGTTGACGACGGACGCGATCCACATCGCGCGCAGCTCGCGCTTGCGCGGGGCGGGCAGCGCCAGGCTGCCCGACGCCGGCACCCCGGCGACGGCGGTCGTCGCGCCGTGGGCCGGGGTCATCGAGCCGATGGTGACGCTCAGGGCGGAGCCGGCGACGCCGGCCGTGGCCAGGGTGAGGAACCCCCGGCGGTCGAGCGGTCGGGACAGTTCAGGGTGCGACATTGCAGGTCCTCCGGAGTCGAGCCGGTCGCGAGGCAGAGATCCCCGCATGATGTGCAAGAGACTTTCACATCACGTCGCACCTGTGAAGGGATCTGCCGCAGGCTTCTGGCTGTGGCGCGTTCCTGGTGACGTTCGGACGGTCGCGAGATAGACCAGGTAGAGGACGCAACAGACGTTGAGCGCACGAGCGATCACCGTCGGGGGGTCCACGAGGTGGCCGAGCACTCCCGAGCTCGCGAGCGTCGACACCCCTGCGACGATGCAGCCCGGTGTCACGATCCGACGGCGGACGGCAGGGCTGTCTGCCCAGAGCACGACACCGGCCACGACCAGCCACGCACCGACGGCGGCGCTCGGGCCGAAGGCGTACCACGTGGTGAAGAACGTGATGACGGAGATGCATACGTCCAGGGCGACGACTCCGAGTCCCCGCCAGGTACGCCGCGACAGCCCCGCAGCGACCAGCGTCCCGACGAGTGCTGCACCCAGGAGCGCTGCGGTGACGTTCAGCAGTGCGGAGGAGTCGCCGTAGACCTCGTCGACCCACCACCCCGGTATGAGGACGCCAGAGATGCAGCCGATCGCCGCGGCCCCGAGCAGAACTCTCGGAGCAGCACGAGATCTCCGCGCAGCTTGCAGCAGGCTGTCCGATTCCATCGGTTACGTCCTCCGCATGCTCCTGGCCGGGTAGATGCTCCGGGCACGAGTGTGTCAGGCCGGCGGGTGGAAGCGCGGGATACCGACGCTCGACGGAGGCGACCGGGTTCCGGAAGGTGGCCTAGGCCTGCATGCGATGGTCGTAGGAGACGCGGTCGGGCGAGAGCTCGCCGTTGTCGGATCCCGACACGATGGACGAAGTCGTGGCCGCGGCCGCCGAGCAGATCACCGGCCCACAGCTAGTTCTTCCTCAAGTCCTCCGCGAACATCACGATGATGCCGCTGGGTCCCCG
>JAPSLD010000138.1 GCA_031181105.1 Isoptericola sp.
TGCCCCTGGTCGGGGGGATCGCGTTCGGGGTGGCCACGCTCGTGGCGTTCGTCCTGTCGACCACGGTCGGCCTCTACGGCGTGCACGAGACGTTCGCGGGCGTCAACGAGCTCCTCGCCGCCGCGGCGGAGGTGGTGGCCGTCGCCGCGGCCGCGATCGCGCTCGTGCGCGAGCACGCCCGCTGAGCGGGCCGTCCCGCCTCTTCGGTCGCGCGTCCTGTGGAGGACGGCGCACACGCGTCGCCGCCTCCCCCTACGATCGACCGGGTGAGCCTCTCCGACGACCCGTACGCCGACCTCGAGCTCGTCCCGTCGGACGACGACGCTCCGCCGCCCGAGGACGTCCCGCCGGAGCACGACGACGCGCCCTGGGCGGCGACGCCGCCCCCGGCGGCCGGCACGCCCCCGGACGAGGCCGCGCGCCGGGCCAAGCTCGCGATGCTGCGCGGGCTCCTCGACACGGCGACCGAGAGCGCGGACGGGCGCAGCACCCTGCGCGAGCAGGCCGAGGAGGCCCTGCGCGCGCTCGTCGGCCGCGACGACGCGGCGCTGCGCGAGGACCAGTGGCGCGCGATCGAGGCGCTCGTGGCCTTCCGCCGCCGCGCGCTCGTGGTGCAGCGCACCGGCTGGGGCAAGTCGGCCGTGTACTTCGTGGCCACGTCGCTGCTGCGCTCGCGCGGGGCGGGCCCGACGGTGATCGTCTCGCCGCTGCTCGCGCTCATGCGCGACCAGGTCGCCGCCGCCGAGCGCGCGGGCATCCGGGCCGTGACGATCAACTCGTCCAACGTGACCGAGTGGGACGACGTCCACCGCGCGATCGCGGCCGGCGAGGTCGACGTCCTGCTGTGCTCGCCGGAGCGGCTCAACAACCCGGGCTTCCGCGACGAGGTGCTCCCCCGCCTCGCGGCGGACGCGGGCCTCGTGGTGGTCGACGAGGCGCACTGCATCTCCGACTGGGGTCACGACTTCCGGCCCGACTACCGGCGCATCCGCACGCTGCTGGCCGACCTGCCGCCGGGCATCCCGGTGCTCGCGACGACGGCCACCGCGAACGCGCGGGTGACCGCGGACGTCGCCGAGCAGATGGCGGTGCACGCGGACGGCACGCCGGCCGAGGACGTGCTGGTGCTGCGCGGCGGCCTGGACCGCGAGTCGTTGCACCTGGCCGTGCTCGAGCTGCCCGACCAGCCGACGCGCGTGGCGTGGCTCGTCGAGGCGCTGCAGGACGTCGACGGGTCCGGGATCGTCTACTGCCTCACGGTCTCCGCGGCCGAGCAGGTCGCCGAGCAGCTCCGCGGCGCCGGGCTGGCCGTGGCCGCGTACACCGGGCGCACGGACCCCACCCAGCGGGCACAGCTCGAGCGGGACCTCAAGGACAACCGGGTCAAGGCCCTCGTGGCGACCTCGGCGCTCGGCATGGGCTTCGACAAGCCGGACCTCGCGTTCGTCGTCCACCTGGGCGCGCCGTCGTCGCCGATCGCGTACTACCAGCAGGTGGGCCGCGCGGGCCGCGGCGTCGACGACGCGGTCGTCGTGCTGCTGCCTGGCCACGAGGACAAGGCCATCTGGGACTGGTTCTCCTCGCAGGCGTTCCCGGCAGAGGCGCAGGTGCGCGCGACGCTCGCCGCCCTGTCCGCGGCGGACGGGCCGCTGTCGACGGCCGCCCTCGAGACGCACGTCGACCTCAAGCGGTCGCGCCTCGAGACGATGCTCAAGGTGCTCGACGTCGACGGCGCGGTCCGGCGCGTCCAGGGCGGCTGGGTCGCCACGGGCGCCGAGTGGGCGTACGACGCCGAGCGCTACGCGCGCGTCAGCGAGACCCGCCGCGCCGAGGAGCGGGCGATGCTCGACTACGTCGCCACGACGGGCTGCCGCATGGCGTTCCTGCGGGCGCAGCTCGACGACCCCGAGCTGCCCGACGGCTGGGCCTGCGGCCGCTGCGACCGGTGCGACGGCGTGACGCTCCCGCCACCCCCGGACGCCGAGACGGTGGCGGCGGCGCGCGCCGAGATGGACCGGCCCGGCGTGGAGGTCGAGCCGCGCAAGATGTGGCCCTCCGGCCTCGCGACGCTCGGCCTCGACCTCAAGGGGCGCATCGCGGCCGAGGAGCTGGCGGCGCCCGGCCGGGCGGTCGCCCGGCTCGACGGCCTGGGCTGGTCGGTGCCGCTGCGGGAGCTGTTCGCCCCGGAGACGCCCGACGGCGAGGTGCCGGTGCCGCTCCGGCACGCGGCGGCGCGGACCCTCGGGGCGTGGGACGGGATCCACGACGGCGAGGGTGACGCGCGCCGGTGCACGATCGAGGGCGTCGTGGCGGTGCGCTCGGTCACGCGGCCGCAGCTCACCTACCACCTCGCCTCGGGCCTCGCCCAGTACCTGGGGGTGCCGCTGATCGGGGCGGTCGGGCCCGCGCCGGGCACCGAGGAGCCGGGCAGGCACGACGTGAACTCCGCGATGCGGCTCGCCGGCGTGGCGCGCCGGCTACGCCTCGAGCTGGGCGAGCCTGCGCTCGCCGGGCTGCCCGGCCGGACGGTCCTGCTCGTCGACGACTGGACGGAGTCCGGCTGGACGCTCACCGTCGCCGCGCGACTGCTGCGGCAGGCCGGCGCGGCGGCCGTGCACCCGTTCGTGCTCGCCGTGCGCTGACTACCCTCCGAGGAGCCCGCGCACGTCCTCGGGCTCGAGCGTGCGGGCGAACGTCCCGCCGCCGTCGTCGACCACCGCGTCGAACAGCGCCGCCTTGCGGCGGGCGAGCGCCATGACCTTCTCCTCGACCGTGCCGGCGGCCACCAGGCGGGTCACGACGACGTTGCGCGTCTGGCCGATGCGGTGCGTGCGGTCGACGGCCTGCGCCTCCGCGGCGGGGTTCCACCACGGGTCGAGCAGGTAGACGTGGTCGGCCTCCGTGAGGTTGAGGCCGAAGCCGCCGGCCTTGAGGCTGATGAGGAAGACCGGGGCGTCGCCGTCCTTGAAGCCGCGGATCACGTCCGCGCGGCGGCGCGTGGCGCCGTCGAGGTAGGCGGTGGGGACGCCGGCGGCGGCGCAGCGATCGGCCACGCGGCGCAGGAACGACGTGAACTGGGAGAAGACGAGCGCCCGGTGGCCCTCGGCCGCGACCTCGACGAGCTGGTCCACGAGCACGTCGAGCTTCGCCGACGGCACGTGCGCGTAGGCGTCGTCGACCAGCGAGGCGTCGAGCGCGAGCCGTCGCAGGACGGTGAGCGAGCGGAAGATGGCGACGCGGTTGGCGTCGAAGTCGTCGAGCAGTCCCAGCAGGCGCTGGCGCTCGCGCTGCAGGTGGGTGTCGTAGACCTTGCGGTGCTCGCGGCCGAGCTCTACGCGCAGCACCTGCTCCTGCCGCTCGGGCAGCTCCGGGGCGACCTGCTCCTTCGTGCGACGCAGCATGAGCGTCCGGATGCGGCGCCGCAGCCGGGCGAGCGCGCGGTCACCGGCCGCGACGACCCGGGGGTCGTCGTCGGTGGCCGCCGCGGCGACGGGCCGGACGGTCTCGGCGCGGAACCGCGCCTCGGACGGGTAGAGCCCGGGGGCGACGATCGCGAGCAGGGCCCACAGCTCCACGAGGTTGTTCTCGAGCGGCGTCCCGGTGATCGCGAGCTTGAACGGGGCGCGCAGCAGGCGCGCCGCCTCGTGGGCGCGCGTCCGGTGGTTCTTCACGAACTGCGCCTCGTCGAGGACGAGGCCGCTCCACTCGAGCGCGCCGAACGCCTCGAGCTCGAGCCGGTGCACGGCGTACGAGGTGACGACGACGTCGGCCGTCGCCGCGAGCGCCTCGACCGTCGTCCCGGCCGTGCGCGAGGTGGCCGCGAGCGCCCGCACGGTCAGGCCCGGCGCGAAGCGTGCCGCCTCGTCGACCCAGTTCCCGACGACCGAGGCGGGCGCGACGACGAGGAACGGCGGCGCGCCGGGTGCCTCGGCGCGCGCGTGGGCGAGGAACGCGAGCGTCTCGACGGTCTTGCCGAGGCCCATGTCGTCGGCCAGGATCCCGCCCAGGCCGTGGCGCCACAGGAACGCCAACCACTCGAACGCCTGGTGCTGGTAGGGACGCAGCCGCGCCCGCAGCCCGGCCGGCGGGTCGAGCGGCCGCGGCGCGGCGCCGTCGGCGAGCGAGCGCAGCTCGGCGACGGACCGGCGCCACCGCTCGGACGCCTCGACGACGTCGGCAAGCTCCTCGAGCTCGCCCCACAGGTGGCCGTCGTAGCGGCTCACGCGCGGCCGGCCGGTCTTGTCGCTCAGCGCGGACGCCTCGTCGATGAGCTCCCTGAGCCGTCCGAGAACGGGCTGGTCGAGCCGCAGCCAGGAGCCGTCCACGAGCAGGAGGCGCCGGTCCCCGCGGGCGAGCGCGGTGAACAGGCGCGAGAACGGGATCTCCTTGCCCGCGACGGTGACGGTGATGCCGAGGTCGAGCCAGTCAGCGTCGCCCGACGGCGCACCCTCGACCACGACGCGCGGCGCCGCGTCGAGGTGGAGGTAGTCGGGGACGTCGGCGGCCGCGACGCGCACGTCGGCCGCTACCTCGAGCGCCGGCAGGACGCCGTGGGCGAGGTCGAGCGCGTCCAGCCCGGCGAAGCGGTGGTGCACCCCGAGGTCGAAGCGCTCGAACCCCGGCACCGCGCGCACGGCCGCCTGCGCCTTCTCCCGAATCTCGGCCTCGGCGTCGCGGTCGCGCGAGAGGTCGCCCGGCGAGCCCTCGAGCGGCACGGTGCGCGGCCCGGCGCCGTGCCGCGGGTACTCCCACGCCCACGCCAGCCGCGCGTCCTCGGGCGTGGCGAACGTCGCGGTCGCCACGAGCACCGGGCGGGGCGGCGCGGGCAGCTCGACGCTGCCGTCGGAGACCACGGCCGTGGCGCGCCGCAGCGCCGGCAGGTGGTCGGAGAGGAGCTCGGCCAGGTCGTCGTGCGGAACCTCCACGCGCCCGAGCGCGACGATCTCTCGACCGCTCTCGGTCAGCCGCCGGGGCACCGGGCCGAGCCGGAGCACCGTCCGGCCGGCGTGCGACTCGGCGGCGTACAGGCCGGTGTCGCCGACCGTGCCGAGCCGGGCCGCGGGCGCCGCGTCCGTGCCGTCGAAGGCGACGACCGGCTCGAGGCGCAGGCCCGCGTCCGTCGCGCCCACCTCGAGCCGCAGCGTCGCGGAGCCCGCGAGCCGCACCTCGTCGCGCGTGCCCTGGCCGACGAGCGGGATCCCCAGGTCGGCGGCCTCGGCGAGCAGCGGCCACACCGCGCGGCCTCCCGTCGCCAGCGGACGCCACGCCTGCCCCCGGCGGCCGAGCGCCGTGCGGTCGCGCAGCACCGCCGCGAGGTCGGCGAACCACCGGCGCACCTCGGGCGCGGGCACCGCACGGGTGGCCGCGAACGCGTACAGGCCCGTGGCCAGGGCGTCCCAGCTCGCCTCCGGGGCCCCCTTCCAGCCGCCGGCCCGGGCCGGCACCGCCGGCCGGACGGACACGTCCGGCCGCAGGTCGCCGAACGTGCCCTCGAGGCGGAACCGCAGCGCGACCGTCAGGACGCCGCCCGCCGCCGTGCCCATCGCGGTGCCCATCGCCGTGCCCATCGCGGTGCCCGACGTCGGGTCCGCCGTCGGCCCGTCCGCGCCGACCGTGAGCGGGGCGAGCCGGGCCCGCCAGCCGTCGTCCGGCCCGGCACCCGGCCGCTCGTGCCGGTCGGCGCCGTGCCTGCCGACGTGGAGCAGCGTCGCCGCCACGTGCTTGCAGTCGACCCGGACCGGGCAGGTGCAGGTCGACGCCTCGAACACGTACCGGCCGTCGCCGGCGACGGAGAACCAGACATGGCAGGTGTAGGGCTGCGGCCCGCTGCCCGCCACCCCGGCCGTCAGGACGAGCTCGCCGGCGTCCCAGCGCCAGGCGCCCACCATCCCGGCCCGCTCGTACCCCTGCGCCCGACGGAACGTCGCGGCGTCCACGATCCCGCCGACGGCGACCGGGTCGAGGCGGGGCGGCGCGGCGGGCATGGCGTCCATGCTCGCACGGGCCGGGGACACGGCCCGCGTCCCGACGTGAACGCTTGGCACACTATTCTCCGCGCACGGGGACGCGGCCCGGCCCGGTGCTGCGGAGCAGCGCACCTCCCGGCCACGATGGGACCGTGCCCCGACCCGGGAAGGTGGCGAGCGTGACCGTCGCCGCGCTGATCCTCACGGCCGCCCTCGCCGTGGGCGCGGCCTGGCTCGGCCAGGACGCGCTCGTGTACCACCCGGACCGCTCCTCACCCGGTCCCGCCGCCGACGTGCTCGACGGCGGCGAGGACGTCGTGCTCACCACGGACGACGGGCTCGAGCTCGAGGCGTGGTTCGTCGCGCCCGCGGCCGGCACGCCCGACCGCCGTGCCGCCGTGCTCGTCGCGCCGGGCAACGGCGGCAACCGGCTCGGACGCGCGAGCCTGGCCGAGCTCCTCGTCGAGCGCGGCTTCGCCGTGCTGCTCCTCGACTACCGCGGCTACGGCGGCAACCCGGGCGCGCCCTCCGCGGCCGGCCTCCTGCGGGACGCGCTGGCCGGGCAGCGGGCGCTCGCCTCGCGCGGCTACCTGGCCGATCGGACCCTCTACCTCGGCGAGTCGCTCGGCACCGGGGTGGTCGCCGCGCTCCAGGCGGACGTGCCGCCCGCCGGCCTCCTGCTGCGCTCGCCGTTCACGTCATTGACCGACGTCGCCGCGCACCACTACCCGTTCCTGCCGGTGCGCGCGCTCCTGCGCGACCGGTACCCGGTGGTCGAGCACGTGCGGGCGTCGGACGTCCCCGTGACCGTCGTGCACGGCGACCGCGACGACGTCGTGCCCCCGGCGCAGAGCGCGGCCGTCGCGGACGCGGCCCCCCGCCTCGTCGAGCACCTGGTCGTGCCGGGGGCAGGCCACAACGATCCTGCGATGTTCGGCGCGCCGGTCGCCGACGCCGTCGCCCGGCTGGCCGATCAGGTGGGGCTGACCCACTCCTCGCGCAGCACGCCGTAGTCGACGGAGGTGAGGAGCCGGGCGCCGTCCACTACTGCAGCCGGCCCCGGACCGCCTCGCCGTGCGCGGGCAGGTCCTCGTCGTTGGCGACGGCGACGATCCGGCCCGCGACGTCCGCGAGCGCCTCGCGCGTGTACTCGACGACCTGCACCGACTTGAGGAACGAGTGCACGCCCAGGCCGCTGGCGAAGTGCGCCGAGCCGCCCGTCGGCAGGACGTGGTTGGACCCCGCCATGTAGT
>JAPSLD010000139.1 GCA_031181105.1 Isoptericola sp.
GCGTCCGGCGCCGAGTCGAGGGGTCTGGCCGCGGCGTCGGCCGTGCCGCTGACGGACGTGGCGCGCGTGGAGATCTCACTGACGGGAGACGACACGCCGCTCGCCGCCGCGGAGCTGTGACCCCGCGTCGTGACGGTCGACGCGGGAGGTCAGCGGCGGTCCGCGTCCGTCGCACGGCGGGCCCGGTCGAGCAGGTAGTCGCGCTCCACGGTGTTCTCCGTGAGCCCTGCTGAGGAACGGAAGACGGCGGCGGCCTGAGGGTCAGCGGTGGAACCGGAAGCCGGCGTGGTGGAGGGTGCCGTCACGGAACACCCCGTACGCCCAGAACCCGAGGTCGTCGCGGTACACGACGTGGTCTCCGGCGACCCAGTACGAGCCCTGGTAGGCGTGCGGGCGGCCGCCGCGCGTCTCGTCGTATCGGCCGTCGGCCGTCAGGGCCTGGACGACGTCGGCACTCTCGTCGATCCACGCGCCGAGGTGCGGCGCTCCGCCGGCGCTCGTCGGACCCACGTGCGAGGCCGCGGTGGTCGAACGACCGTCCCACCGGACGACGGTGCCGTCCACGACGACCGCGGCCGCCTGGTCGTCGTACCAGACCACCTGCTCGAGCGGCCGGCGGCCCCCCAAGCGGGCCGGGACGAGGGCGAAGGTCGCCGCTCCGCCGGGCGTGAGCGTGCCGAGGCGGGCCACGGACGCCCCGCCCGCCACGGGGAGCACGGCCAGTCCGGAGCAGTCCACGACGACGGCGTCGGGCGTCGCGGCGCGCAGGCCGGGGCCCACGTCGACCAGGACCGCCCCGTCGAGCAGGAGGTCGGCGTCGTCCAGGTCGCCGACCGCCGGGTCGATGGAACGCACGGCAGCGTGGGAGAGGACGACCCGGGGAGCGCCCGGCCCGCGGCTCTCCTGGAGCACGCGCAGCGCGCCCTCGTCCAGGGCGCCGGTTCGGGTGGTGCGGACAGGCATGGCGGTCCCTCGCGGTTCGCTTGCCACCCGCGAGTTCGGGCGGCCTGCCCCGAGGGTGGCCCCGAGCGCCGGCCCGAACCAGGCCGTGACGCACCCAGGCACACGCGCCGCGTCCCGGGTTGGCTCGGACTCGACGCGAAACGTGTGCCGCGCCCGCCCGTCCGTCTCGCCAGGAGGTCAGACCCCCATGGAAAGCACCGTCCCCGCACGTCCCCGCCGGACGGCCGTCGTCACCGGCGCCGCCGGTGGGATCGGTCTGGAGTGCGCGCGGCTGCTGCTGGCCCGCGGTGACGCGGTCGCGCTGCTCGACCGTGACCGCCGGGCGCTGCGTGCCGTCACCGAGGAGCTACGGCGGGAGGCGGGCGACGAGCGCGTCGTCTCGGCCGAGGTCGACGTGGCCGACGGCTTCGCCCTGCGGGAGGCCCGCGACGACGTCGCGACCCGGCTGGGCACCCCGGTGGACGTCGTCGTGGCGGGAGCCGGGACCATGGCCGGCGGCTCGTTCGCCGACGGGGTACCGGGCGAGTGGGCGGACATGATCGAGGCGAACCTCACCGGGATGCTCGGCACGGCGCAGACCTTCCTGCGCGACCTGCTCGCGGCCGCGGACGCCGGCGGCCCGAGCGACCTCGTGCTGGTCGGGGCGATCGCGGGAAGCATCGGGTTCCCCCGGTTCGCCGTCTACTCCGCCGTCGAGGCAGCCGTCGGGCAGCTCGCTCGCACGCTGCGCCTGGAGCTCGGCGAGCGCGGCGTGCGCGTGCACCAGGTGCAGCCGGGCGTCACCGGGACCCGCCTCGGTGCGACGATGAGCGACCGCGCCGCCCGCCGGGAGTGGTCGGCGTTGCGCTCGGCTGTGCCCCCGGCCGACGCCGCCGTGGTCGCCCGGACCGTCGCGTTCGGTATCGACCAGCCCCCGCACGTGACGATCGCCGACCTGGTGGTGCTGCCCACACGGCAGGACGCCCTGCTGCCCACCGTGCAGGGCGCGCCCGCGCCGTCGCGAAGCCGATGGGGTGCGCGGTGACCGCCGCCCCTTTCCGCGGCCGACCGTTCGGCGCCGGTCTCGGGCGGATGGGGACGTCGAGCACGGCCGCGGCGGCGTTCCTCCTTGCCGCCACCCTGCTGTCGCTGGTGTGGGCGAACCTTCCGGGCTCGTCCTACGAGGCGTTCTGGCACACGCCCGCCGAGGTCGCCGTGGGCGGGCGTGCGATCGCGCTCGACCTGCGGCACTGGGTCAACGACGCCGCGATGGCCTTCTTCTTCTTCGTCGTGAGCCTGGAGGCCAAGCGCGAGTTCGCCGTCGGCGAGCTGCGCGACCGGCGCCGGGCGCGCGTGCCGATCGCGGCGGCGGTGACGGGGCTGGTCGTGCCGGCTGCGCTCTACGTCGGCGTCGTCACGTGGGGCGGCGCGCCGCCGGAGGCGGCCGCCGCATGGGGCGTGGTGATCTCCACGGACACCGCGTTCTTGCTGGGACTGCTGGCCGTCGTGGGCCGCGGGGCTCCTGCCGCGCTGCGGCTGTTCCTCCTCACGCTGGCGGTCGTGGACGACGTCGGTGCCCTCGCCGTGGTCGCGCTCGCGTACACCGACGAGCTTCGCCCGGCCCCGCTCGCGGTCGCCGCGCTCGCGACTGCTGCGATCGTGGTGCTGCGCCGCGTGCGGGTGTGGCGCGGGCTCGTCTACTTCCTGCTGGCCTTCGTGGTCTGGTTCGCCGTCCTGGAGTCCGGCGTGCACGCGACCATCGCCGGCGTCGCGATCGGCCTGGCGATGCCCGTCTACCCGCCGCACCGGGAGAAGGTCGAGCAGGCGACGGACGCGGCGCTGCTGTTCTCCCGTGCCCCGAACCCCCGCCGAGGCCGGGAGGCCGCGCTGCGGATCGCCCGGGCGGTGTCGGTCAACGAGCGGTTGCACGCGCTGTACGCGCCGTACGTGAACCTGCTGGTCGTGCCGGTGTTCGCGCTCGCGAACGCAGGGGTGGTGATCGACGCGGCGACGCTGCGCTCGGCGGCCGCGTCGCCCGTGACGTGGGCGGTCGTGGTCGGCCTCGTCGGCGGAAAGCTGCTCGGTGTCGCCCTCGGGACCGCGGGTGCCGTCGCGCTCCGGCTCGGCCGGCTGTCGCCGGGCCTGCACGCGCGGCACATCGTCGCGGGCGGCGCGATCTCCGGGATCGGGTTCACGATCTCGCTGTTCATCGCCGACCTCGCGCTCGAGGACCCCGCACTGCAGTCGGACGCGCGGATCGGCGTGCTCGCCGCGTCGCTGCTCGCGGCGGCGCTGTCCGCCGTCGTGTTCGCGTCGGCGGCGCGCACCGACCGGTACCGGGCCAGCCCGACCCAGGCCCTCGTCCGCCCGGTGGATCCCGGGCGCGACCACGTGCGGGGTGAGGCCGACGCGCCGATGCAGCTGGTCGTCTACGCCTCGTTCGCCTTCCGTGACGCCGGCCGGGTCGTGGAGACGGTCGACGAGCTCCGCAACCAGCTCGGCGAGCGGATGGCGCTGGTCTTCCGGCATCTACCGACCGACGACCCCGTCGCGCACGAGGCCGCCCAGGCATCCGAGGAGGCCGCCGCGCAGGGCCGGTTCTGGCCCATGCACGACGCACTCGCCGCCCGCGCGGGCCGGTTGACCTCCCGCGAGGTGCGGCGGTGCGCCGCCGAGGCCGGCCTCAACCTGGACCGTCTGGACGACGCGCTGCGACACGGCACGCACGTCGCGCGCGTCACCGAGGACGCGGTCGACGCCGCGACCATGCGCCTGCCCAGACCCCCGTGCTTCTTCGTCGACGGCCTGCGCTACGACGGCCTGCTCGACATCGACGAGCTGCGCACCGCGCTGCTCGCCCGCGCCACCGACCACCCCCGTACGCCTGCCCGGACCTGAGGAGGCCCACCATGTCGCTGGTACAGACCGCCCGCCTCGAGGACAACCCCTACCCGCTGCGCGGCCGGACCGCGGTGGTCACCGGCGCCGCCGGCGGCATCGGCCAGGCCGTCGCCCGCGCCCTGCTGCACGCCGGCGCCCGCGTCGTCTCGCTCGACACTCGCGAGACCGTCCTGCGCGCCGACCGGACGGCCACTACCACCCCCGGGGCGCGTGCCCTGGGACTGGTCGCCGACGTGACGGACGTGCGCGAGCTGCACCGGGCACGCGACGCGGTGCACCGCGCGTTCGGGCGCGTCGACCTCGTGGTCGCCAACGCGGGCGTCATGTTCGGCGGCCCGTTCGAGCGGGCGACCGAGTCGCAGTGGGCCGCGATGGTGGACGTCAACATCGTGGGGTCGCTCAACACGGCGCGCGCGTTCATCGACGACCTCCTCGACGCCGCCGCCGAGGAGCAGCCGACCGATCTCGTGTTCGTCGGCTCGGTCGCCTCGCACCTGCTGCTGCCCGAGTTCAGCGTGTACTCCGCCACCGCCGCCGCCCGGGCCCACCTCTCCCGCACCCTGCGGGCCGAGCTGTCCGGGCGGGGCGTCCGTGTCCGGCACGTCGAGCCGGGGACCACGCTGACTGCGCTCGGTTCCGACATCGACGACGAGGTCGCTCAGGAGCGGCTGCGCCGCCTCCGCGCCGTCGAGCGGCCGCTCACCCCGGAGGACGTGGCACATTCCGTGCTCTTCACCGCTTCGATGCCGGCGCACGTGAACGTCGCGGAGATCGTCGTCATGCCGACGCACCAGGTCTGACGTCAGCGGACGCCGCCCGTCGCCACCGCGGCCAGGCGGCGGGCCGTCTCCCGCGCCAACGCCTCCTGGACCACCGGGTCTCGGGCCTCGTCGCTCGCGGGGACGACCTCGCCGTCGTCGACGTAGGACCCGGTCGGGACGGCGAGCTCCAGCGCCTCGACCAGACGCGCCGCGCCGTGCGCCACGTCGGCGCCGCGGGCCCCGAACATCGCGTGCAGCAGGTCGGTCGAGATGACGCCCGGGCTGATGCTCACCACGTCGACGCCCTGGGGCGCCAGCACGCGGGCCAGGGTCGCGGACCACGTGACGATCGCGAGCTTCGACTGTGCGTACGCCTGCACCGGGGAGTATCCGGTCGCGAGGTCCAGGTCGTGCACGGCGAGCCCGGCCATGCGGTGGGTCGTCGAGCTGACCGTCACCACGCGGCCGCCCCGGCGCAGGTGCGGCGCGAGCCGCTCGGTGAGGAGCACCATCGCCAGGTAGTTCACCTGCAGGGTGCGCTCGTTCCCGTCACCGGTGAGCACGCGGCGCGCCGTGCCCGGCACGCCCGCGTTGTCGATCAGGGCGTCGAGACCTCCGCCGGCCTCCGCGGCGATCGCGTCGGCCGCCCGTGCAGCGGCCGCGAGGTCCGTGAAGTCGGCCGACACGTACCGCACGTCGGCCCCTGCGCCACGCAGGTCCGCCAGGATCTCCCGCACGTCGGGCTTCGGCTCCGGGCCCTGGAGGACCAGCACGCCGGCACGTCGCGCCAGGACCCGCGCCGCCGCGAGCCCGATCCCGCTGGTCGCGCCCGTCAGGGCGATGGTGCTGCCGTCGATGCGCACTCCCGTTCTCCTCTCGTCGGTGGTCCCGGCAGTATCCGGCCACCGTGTCCCCCGTGCCTGGTCCCCGCGCACCCACCCAACGGGGCCTGGCCAGGCGTGCGTGCAGCGCGCCCGGCCTGGCACCGTTCCGCCGAGCGGGACCCCTTGCCGCGGGGGACGCCGCGGTCTAGCGTCTCGGCATGGCCAAGGGCAACGAGCTCGGCAGCTTCCTGCGGGCCCGGCGAGCCGCCACCTCGGTGGAGGACGTCGGCCTTCGGTCCTACGGCGCACGGCGCGTCCCAGGCTTGCGCCGCGACGAGGTCGCGCAGCTGGCCGGCGTGAGCGTCGACTACTACACGCGCCTGGAGCAGGGCCGCGAGTCCCGGCCGTCCGCGCAGGTGATCGACGCTCTCGCCCACGTGCTCGGCATGGACGCGGCGGACCATCGACACGCCTACGCGCTCGCGCAGCTCATGTGGGTGTCCCCGCTGCCGGACGTTCCGCCGCCCGTCGACCCCGCGCTCTTCCGGCTCATGGAGTCCTGGCCGGGGGCCGCCTGCTTCGTCCTGGACCCGATCCTCGACATCCTTGCGATCAACCCGCTCGCGCAGCGGCTGTTCAGTCCGTTCGCGGCGACCGACAACCTGGTCGAGATGGTGTTCCTCGACCCCGCGGGGCGGACCTTCTACGCGGACTGGAGCCGCGCTGCCACAAGCTGCGTGGCAAACCTCCGAGCCACCTCGGACATCCATGTGGGAGCGCGGCGCCGCGAGCAGCTCGTCCAGCGCCTCCGCGACGGGAGCCCGGAGTTCGCCCGGCTCTGGACCGCGCACGAGGTCACGCCCAAGACCCACGACACCAAGGAGCTGCACCACCCGGAGGTCGGCACCATCAACGTCGACTTCGACGCCCTCGAGGTCGCCGGCATGCCGGGGCACCAGCTCGTCGTCTACCGCGCCGAGCCCGCGACGGTGGACGGCCTGCGGCTCCGTGCCCTGGAGCGAGCGGCGGCCGGGGGCGTGGCCGCCGACGGGCCGTCACCGGGGGCGCCGTCGACCGAGCGTGTCGACGCCGACCCGTTGCCTGCTGCCCTGGAGCGCGCTGGGGAGCAGTAGCGCGGCCAGGCTCGCGCTCGCTCCCTCGGCCTAGCGTCGGGCCGTGCATCTCCACGAGCCCGGAGCCGGCGACGTCGCCGCCATCCTGACGGACACGCTCGACGTCGTGCATGCCACCCGGCGCTGGCGAGTGCTGCACGCGCCGCTCGGGGCCGTACCGAACCTCGCGCGTGCCGTGTTCGTCCATCCGGCGGCACCGTGGTTCTACCTGGACCCGGCGCAGGTCCAGGTCGCGGTCGTGGCACAGCTGCGACAGCGCGTCGTCTCCGTGGAGCGGCCCGAGAACGGCCGGCTGCTCGCCGTGACCGCGGAGCTCGCCGAAGCGAGCGAGCGGTTCCGGACCCTGTGGACGGGCCTGCCCGTGGCGTACCGGCCGCGGGCGCCGTACGAGGTGCGCCACCCGGACCTGGGTGTGCTCGCCCTGGACCGCTCGACGCGGCTGTTGCCCGACGGGTGGTGGTGCGAGCGACTCGTGCCTCGACCCGGGCGCCCGGCCGGCCCCGACGCCGACCGGCTCGCGCTCCTCGACC
>JAPSLD010000140.1 GCA_031181105.1 Isoptericola sp.
CAGGCGCTCCAGCACCCCGTGACGCGCAAGCCGGTGCTCGTGCGCGGGCGCCGCGCCGCGCCGCGCCTGCGGTCGGTCGGCGACGGCCTCGTCGAGCACGACGGCGAGCTCGTGCTCGCGGTCGACGCGAACCCCGAGGCCGACCCGCTGCTCAGCCTGCGCGCGGCGGCCACCGCGGCGCGCACGGGACTGGTGCTCTCACCGGTGACCGTGCACTCGCTCGGCGGGTGCCCGCCGCTCCCCGAGCCGTGGCCCCGGGCCGCGCGGGCCCACCTGCTGGCCCTGCTCGGCTCCGGGCCCGCGCAGGTGCACGTGTGGGAGGCGCTCGACCTGGCGGGCGTCGTCACGACGTGGATCCCCGAGTGGGCCGACGTGCGCAACAGGCCGCAGCGCGCGGCGATCCACCGGCACACCGTCGACCGGCACCTCGTGGAGACGGCGTCGCTCGCGATGCGGGCGCGCAAGGAGGTCGCCGCCCGCCACGGCGGTCCGGCGGCGCGCACCGAGCCCCTGCTGCTCGCCGCGCTGCTGCACGACGTCGGCAAGCGGCGCGGCGCCCTGGACGAGGACCACTCGCGGGAGGGCGCGCGCGTCGCGCCGGTCGTGCTGCGGCGGATGGGCTTCGACGAGGACCTGGTGGCCGACGTCGAGCTCCTCGTGCGCGAGCACCTGACGCTCGCCCGGCTCGCCACCGAGGAGGACCCGGACGACCCCGCGACCGTCGGGGCGCTGCTCGACGCCGTCGCGCACCGTGCGGACCTGCTCACCGAGCTGCGGGCGCTGACGCAGGCCGACGCGTCGTCGCTGGGGCCGAGCGGGTGGACGTCCTGGCGCGCGCGGCTCGTGGACGACCTCACCGCGCGGGCGCGTGCGGCGCTCGCGCGGTGACCGCGTCGATACGGGTGCGGGCGCCCGGCCGGTAGGCTAGGGGACCGCACGTCATCGACACCTCCCGCGGTAAGGACTCACCTGGTGTTCAACTCCCTGTCCGACCGGCTCACCTCGACGTTCAAGAACCTGCGCGGCAGGGGACGGCTCTCCGAGGCGGACATCGACGCGACCGTGCGCGAGATCCGCCGCGCGCTGCTCGACGCCGACGTCGCCGTGCCGGTCGTGCGGGAGTTCACGGCCGCGGTCCGCGAGCGGGCGACGTCGTCCGAGGTGTCGGCCGCCCTGAACCCGGCCCAGCAGGTCGTCAAGATCGTCAACGACGAGCTCGTCGAGATCCTCGGCGGCCGGACGCGCCCGCTGCAGCTCGCCAAGGTCCCGCCGACCGTCGTCATGCTCGCGGGCCTGCAGGGTGCCGGCAAGACGACCCTGGCCGGCAAGCTCGCGCTCGCGCTGCGCGAGCAGGGCCACACCCCGCTGCTCGTCGCGGCCGACCTGCAGCGCCCCAACGCGGTCACGCAGCTGTCCGTCGTCGCCGACCGGGCCGGCGTGCCGGTCTTCGCGCCCCACCCGGGCAACGTGCACGGCACCGACGCCGAGTCCGCCCCGCTGATCGGCGACCCGGTCGCCGTCGCGCGGGACGGCGTCGCCGAGGCGAGGGCCAAGCAGCACGACGTCGTCATCGTCGACACGGCCGGCCGCCTCGGCGTCGACGAGGTGCTCATGCGCCAGGCCGCGGACATCCGTGCCGCGATCGACCCCGACGAGGTCCTCTTCGTCATCGACGCGATGATCGGTCAGGACGCCGTCGCGACGGCCCAGGCGTTCCTCGAGGGCGTGGACTTCACCGGCGTCGTGCTGTCCAAGCTCGACGGCGACGCCCGCGGCGGCGCGGCGCTGTCGGTCGCCAAGGTGACGGGCCGCCCGATCATGTTCGCGTCGACGGGCGAGAAGCTCACCGACTTCGAGGTCTTCCACCCGGACCGCATGGCCTCGCGCATCCTCGACATGGGTGACGTGCTCACCCTCATCGAGCAGGCCGAGCGCGCGTTCGACACCGAGCAGGCCGAGAGGATGGCCGAGAAGGTCGCCTCCGGCGAGGACTTCACGCTCGCCGACTTCCTGGTGCAGATGCAGCAGATGAAGAAGCTCGGCTCGATGAAGAAGATGCTCGGCATGCTGCCCGGCATGGGCCAGATGCGCGAGCAGCTCGAGAACTTCGACGAGCGCGAGGTCGACCGCATCCAGGCGATCATCCAGTCGATGACGCCCGCCGAGCGCGACAACCCCCGGATCATCAACGGCTCGCGCCGTGCGCGCATCGCGCGCGGGTCCGGGCAGACGACGACGGCGGTCAACCAGCTGCTCGAGCGCTTCGACGCCGCGCAGAAGATGATGCGCCAGATGAGCAAGGGCGGCGGCGCGCCGGGCATGCCGGGCGCGCCCGGCGGGATGCCCGGGGTGCCGGGGATGCCCGGCATGCCGGGCGGCGGCAAGAAGTCGCGCGGCAAGCAGCAGCCGAAGAAGAAGGTCAAGGGCAAGTCCGGCAACCCGGCCAAGCGGGCCCAGCAGGAGCGCGAGGCGATGCAGCGGGCGCTCGGCGGCGGGCCGAAGGCTCCCACGGGTTCCGCGTTCGGCGGGGGAGCGAAGGACGAGGACGTCGACCTCGACGGGCTCGAGCTGCCCGCCGGCCTCGACAAGCTGCTCGGCGGCGGCCGCTGACCCATGCCGGTCCCGCACGTCCCGCTGCACGTCACCGGTCACGTCCTGCTCGACGAGGACCGTGAGGTCGGCGAGCTGTGGGTCCGCGACGGTCGGGTCAGCCTGACGCGCCCGTCGCCGCAGGGCAGCGCGGCGCGCGTCCTGGAGGGCTGGGTCCTGCCCGGCCTCGTGGACGTGCACTGCCACGTCGGGCTGGACGCCGGCGGGCCCGTCGACGACGAGACGGCCGCGAAGCAGGCGCTCGCCGACCGCGACGCCGGCGTGCTGCTCGTGCGCGACGCCGGCTCGCCCCTCGACACGTCGTGGGTCCACGACCGCGTCGACCTGCCGCGGCTCGTCCGTGCCGGGACGCACGTCGCGCGGCCCCGGCGCTACCTGCGCCACTACGGCCTCGAGCTCGACGACGTCGCACGGCTCCCGGAGGTCGTGCGCGCCCAGGCCCGCGCCGGCGACGGCTGGGTCAAGCTCGTCGGCGACTGGATCGACCGCGACCTCGGCGCCGAGGGCGACCTGCGCCCGCTGTGGCCGCGGGACGTCCTGGCCGAGGCCGTCGCCGCCGCGCACGCCGAGGCGGCCCGCGTGACGGTCCACGCCTTCTCGCAGGAGGTCGTCGAGGACCTGCTCGCGGCGGGCGTGGACTGCATCGAGCACGGCACGGGCATCGCGCCCGAGCTCATGGCGGAGGTCGCGGCGCGCGGCATCCCGGTCACGCCCACGCTGCTCCAGGTCGCCCAGTTCGAGGCGATCGCCCGCCAGGCCGAGGGCAAGTACCCGGTCTACGCCGCACGGATGCGGCGCATGCACCGCCGCCGCTACCAGCAGGTCCGCGACCTGCACGACGCCGGCGTCCCGCTCCTCGTCGGCACCGACGCGGGCGGGACCATCGCCCACGGGCGCATCGCCGACGAGTGCGCCGAGCTCGTGGCGGCCGGGATCCCGCCGCGCGAGGTCGTCGCGATGGCGAGCTGGCGGGCGCGGTCGTACCTGGGGTTCGGCACGGTCGTCGACGGGTCGAGCGCCGACCTCGTCGTCTACCCGGCCGACCCGCGCGAGGACGTCGAGGTGCTCCGCCACCCGACCGCCGTCGTGCTGCGCGGGCGGGTCGTCCTCGGCTGACCCGGCCCCGGGCCTCTCCGCACCGCCGGGTTGGGACCGGTGGGCACCGTCTGGCACAATAGGCCGGTACTCGGCGCGCTCAGGCCCCTCTCACCTGCAGCATGCCGCGTCCTGACCCACCCACCGCCTGGACCCCACCCGGTGGTGCGCGCGGGTCGAACCCACCAGAACCAGGAGAGACCACCCAAGTGGCCGTCAAGATTCGTCTGAAGCGCCTCGGCAAGATCCGGGCCCCGTACTACCGTGTCGTCGTGGCCGACTCGCGCACCAAGCGCGACGGTCGCGTCATCGAGGAGATCGGCAAGTACCACCCGACCGAGGAGCCGTCGCTCATCGACATCACGTCGGAGCGTGCGCAGTACTGGCTCGGCGTCGGCGCGCAGCCGACCGAGCAGGTCCTCGCCCTCCTGAAGGTCACCGGCGACTGGCAGAAGTTCAAGGGTCTGCCGGGCGCCGAGGGCACCCTGCGGACCAAGGAGTCGGCGACCGACGCCCAGGCCGCCGTCGAGGCCGTGTCCGCCGAGGCCGAGAAGGTCAAGGCGAAGGCCGCCGAGAAGAAGACCGAGGAGCCGGCTGCCGGGGCCGACGAGGCTGAGGCCGAGGCCTGATGCTCGCGGAGGCCCTCGAGCACCTGGTGCGCGGCATCGTGGACCACCCGGACGACGTCCGGGTGACCGCGCGTCCGCAGCGCCGGGGTGACCTGCTCGAGGTCCGGGTGCACCCGGACGACCTCGGCCGTGTCATCGGCCGCGGCGGCCGGACCGCGAAGGCGCTGCGCACCGTGGTCGGTGCGCTGGCCGCCGACGGCCCGGTGCGGGTCGACGTCGTGGACGTCGACCGGCGCTGAGAGGCCGAGCACGCCAGACCCACGACGAGGCCCGGTCCCATCACGGGACCGGGCCTCGTCGCGTCGGTGGGACAGAGCGCGGGCCCCGGCCCGTGCGGCACGCTGGGGCCTGACAACGGGCACGAGCAGGAGGACAGACATGCAGCTGGTCGTCGCGCGCGTGGCACGCGCGCACGGGCTCAAGGGCGAGGTCTCGCTCGACCTGCGCACGGACGTGCCGGACGAGCGGCTCGTCGTGGGTGAGGTCCTCGCGACGGAGCCGTCGTCGGCGGGACCCCTGACCATCACCCGGGTCCGCGTGCACCAGGGCCGCTGGCTCGTCACGTTCGCCGAGGCGGCCGACCGTACGGCCGCGGAGGCGCTGCACGGCGTCGAGCTGGTCGTCGACGTCGACGCCTCGGACGAGGAGGACGCCTGGTACCCGCACGAGCTCCAGGGCCTGCGGGCCGAGCTCGAGGACGGGACCGTCGTGGGCGAGGTCGTGGCCCTCGAGCACCTGCCCGCGCACGACGCGCTGGCGATCCGGGAGACCGGCGGCGAGCGGACGCTCGTGCCGTTCGTCCGGGCGATCGTGCCGGTCGTCGACGTCGAGGGCGGCCGCGTCGTGCTGACGCCGCCCGGCGGGCTGCTCGCCCGGGACGCCGCGTCGGCCGTCGTCGACCGTCCGGACGACGACCGTCCGGACGACGACCGTCCGGACGACGACGCGCGCCCCGAGGGCGAGGCCTGAGGTGCGGGTCGACGTCGTCACGATCTTCCCGGACTACCTCGCGGCGCTCGACCTCTCGCTCGTGGGCAAGGCGCGGCGTGCCGGGCTGCTCGACCTGCGCGTGCACGACCTGCGGGACTGGACGAGCGACCGGCACCGGACCGTCGACGACACGCCGTTCGGCGGCGGGGCCGGAATGGTCATGCGCCCCGACGTGTGGGGCCGGGCGCTCGACGACGTGATGGGGGCGACGGGGGACGGCGGGGACGACGGGCCGCCGGCGCACCTGGTCGTCCCGACGCCGTCGGGCGAGGTGTTCACCCAGCGTCACGCCGAGGCACTGGCGACCGAGGAGCACCTCGTCGTGGCGTGCGGGCGGTACGAGGGGATCGACGCGCGCGTCGTCGAGCACTACCGGGCGACGGGGCACCGCGTGAGCGAGCTGTCGATCGGCGACTACGTGCTCAACGGCGGCGAGGTCGCCGCGCTGGTGATGATCGAGGCCGTGGGACGCCTGCTGCCGGGGGTCGTGGGCAACCCGGAGTCGCTCGTCGAGGAGTCGCACGGCGCGGCCGGGCTGCTCGAGTACCCGGTGTACACCAAGCCGCCGGCGTGGGCGGGGCTCGAGGTGCCGGAGGTGCTGCTCTCCGGCCACCACGCCCGCGTCGAGCGCTGGCGACGGGACCAGGCCCTCGCCCGGACCGCGGCGCGCCGCCCGGACATGGTCGAGGCCCTCGACCCCGGCACGCTCGACCGCCACGACCTCGAGGTGCTCGCCGGCCGGGGCTGGGTGGTCGAGGACGGCCGCCTGCGTCGCTCCGGCGACGAGCCCGGCGAGCCCCACGAGCCGGACGGGGGCACCGCGGCGGCTGTGGCAGAATAGTGCGTCGGTGTACCGCCGGTCGACGCGGCTGCGGGCCCTCTGCCACAGGGGAGGTCCTGGCGCCACGCGCACAGCAGCACCGCTCCGCCGAGGAGTCGGTACACCGCACCGTAACGTCAGATCCCGGCGCGCTCAGCGCGCCACCGAGCTTGCTCCTGACCTGTGGCAGGGCGGGGAGAGAACCATGCACACGCTCGACATCGTCGACGCAGCCTCGCTGCGCTCCGACGTCCCGGAGTTCCGCGCGGGCGACACCGTCCGCGTCAACGTCAAGGTCGTCGAGGGCAACCGCTCCCGCATCCAGGCGTTCCAGGGCGTCGTGATCGCCCGCCAGGGTGGTGGCGTCCGCGCGACGTTCACCGTCCGCAAGATCAGCTTCGGCGTCGGCGTGGAGCGCACGTTCCCCCTGCACGCCCCGACGATCGACTCGATCGACGTCGTCACCCGCGGTGACGTCCGCCGCGCGAAGCTGTACTACCTGCGCGCGCTGCGCGGCAAGAAGGCCAAGATCCGCGAGAAGCGCGAGACGCCGGCCGGCTGACCGCGTCCGGCGACCCGCACGACGGGCGGTCCCTCCTCGGAGGGGCCGCCCGTCGTGCGTCCGGGGACGGTGCCCGCGTTTCTCCCGGGACGCGGGCGGATGAAAGAGTGGACCCGTGGCAGACTCCGAACCCGTGACCGAACAGCCCGGCGCGCCCGGCGGCGACGACGCCCGCAGCACGGAGCACCCCGCGCGGCGCGCCCGGCACCGCAGCCGCGGTCTCGGGTTCCTGCGCGAGACGGCGATCATCGTGATCAGCGCGCTCGTGCTCTCGTGGCTCATCAAGTCGTTCCTCGTGCAGGCGTTCTTCATCCCGAGCGCGTCGATGGAGGACACGCTCGTCGAGG
>JAPSLD010000141.1 GCA_031181105.1 Isoptericola sp.
CCGACGGCGCGGTGGCCGCGCAGGACTGGCCGGCGCTCGTGGCCGAGGCCGTCGCGCGCATCCGCGCCGGCGAGCTCGAGAAGGTCGTCCTCGCGCGTGACGTCGTCGCGGCCACGGAGCGTCCCGTAGACCCGCGCTGGCTGCTCGGCCGGCTCGCCGAGGAGTACGCGGCGTGCTGGACGTTCTCGGTCGCGGGCATGGTCGGCGCCACCCCCGAGCTACTCGTGCGCGTGGACAGGGGGCGGGTCACCTCGCGCGTCCTGGCCGGGACCGTCCGCCGCGAGCCCGGCATGTCCGACGCCGAGGCGGCCGACCGCGCGGCGAGGCTCGCGCGGTCGCCGAAGAACCGCGAGGAGCACGAGTACGCCGTCGCCTCCGTGGCACGCGCGCTGCGGCACTACTGCACGTCGATGGACGTGCCCGACGCGCCGTTCGTGCTGCACCTGCCGAACGTGATGCACCTCGCGTCCGACGTCACGGGAGTGCTCGACCGGTCCGGCCTGTACAACGGCGGGCGACCGCCGTCGTCGCTCGGGCTCGCCGCGGCGCTGCACCCGTCCGCGGCCGTGTGCGGCACCCCCACGCTGGCCGCACGCCGGCTCATCCGCGAGATCGAGGGCATGGACCGGTCCCGCTACGCCGGTCCGGTGGGCTGGGTGGGCGCCGACGGCGACGGCGAGTGGGGCATCGCGCTGCGCTCGGCGGAGCTGTCCGACGACGACCCGCGGCACGTGCGCCTGTTCGCCGGCTGCGGCATCGTCGCGGCCTCGGACCCGGCGTCCGAGCTCGCCGAGTCCGAGGCCAAGCTGCAGCCGATGCGCTGGGCACTGGGCGGCTGACCGACCCCGGCGGCGCCGGTCAGCCCCGCGGGGGCCGGTCAGCCCTGGCCGCCGCCGAACAGCTCCTTCAGCCAGTCGGGGACGTCGCCGGGCTGCGACGGGTCGGAGCCGCCCTGGGACCCGTCCTGGCCGCCCTGCTCGCCCTGCTCCTCCGAGCCGCCCTGGCTGCCCTGACCCGACCCGGACTGCGTCGCCTCCTCGCGGACCGCGAACGTGACGTCGGCCGTCTCGGACTGCCCGTCGCGGACGTAGGTCACCGTGGCCTCCTCGCCCGCCGACCGCTCGCGCACGGACGCGGTGAGGGACTCGGCCCCGTTGACGGCCTGGTCGTCGAGCGCGACCACGACGTCGCCCGCCTGGAGCCCGGCGTCCGCGGCCGGCGAGCCGGGGGTCACCTCGACCACCTCGGCGCCGCGGCGCGTCACGCCGTCGGCGGTGGCCGTCGCGTCCTGGAGGGAGACGCCGAGGAACGCGTGCTCCGCGGTGCCGTCCTCGATGAGCTGGTCGGCGATCCGCGTCGCGAGGTTGACCGGGATGGCGAAGCCGAGCCCGATCGAGCCGGACTGCCCGCCCATGCCGCTCGACAGCGTCGCGATCGACGACGTGATGCCGATGACCTGCCCCTGGGCGTTGAAGAGCGGGCCGCCCGAGTTCCCGGGGTTGATCGCGGCGTCGATCTGGATCGCGTTGGTCACGACCGTCTCGCTGCCGCCGCCCTCGCCGGACGCCGACACCGGGCGGTCGAGCGCCGAGACGATACCCGTCGTCGCGGTGTGGGCCAGGCCGAGCGGGTTGCCGACGGCGAGGACGGAGTCGCCGACCTGCACCGCCTCCGAGTCGCCGACCGACGCCGCGACGAGGTCGTCCGGGGGGTCGACGATCTGGACGACGGCGAGGTCGGTCGTCGGGTCGAGGCCGACGATCTCGGCCTCGTACAGCCGCCCGTCGCTCAGGGTCACCTGCACCGTGCCACCGTCCGCGGCACCCGCGACGACATGGTTGTTGGTGATGATCCGGCCCTCGTCGTCGTAGATGACGCCCGACCCCTCGGAGCCGCCCTGCTGGCCCGCGACCTGGATCGCGACGACCGAGGGCGCGACGGCGGCCGTGACGGCCTCCCAGTCCGGGTTCTGGTCGGTCGAGCTCGCCACGGGCGCCGAGTCGGTCTCGCGGGTGGCGCCGACGTCCGTCATGGCGGCGGGGGCGTCCTCGTCGAGCGCGCCGACGATCGCGGCCGTGCCGCCGCTCGCCAGGAGCGCGGCGACCACCGCCGCGCCCATCACCGGGGCCCAGCCGCGCGGTCCGCGGGACCGGTCGCCGCTGCCGGTGCCCGGCGCGCCCGGGCCCGTACCCGGTGCGCCGGGGCCGCTCACCTGGCCGACGGGAACCGCGTAGGGGTCCGACGCCGCGTCGTGCGGCGGGCCCGGCACGGGCGGCTGCTGCACCGGCGGCTGCGGCGCCGTCTGACCGGGCGCGTAGCGGCCGTAGCGAGGCTGGGCCGGCTGGGTCGGGTGCGGCGGCGTGTGCTCGTGCCGGTCCGGCTCGGCGGGCGGCAGCGGGGCGGTCGGGTGCGCGGCGGGGTGGCCGGCGTCGGCCGGCGGCTCGTGCGGGGTCTCGGCGCCGTTCGCGGGCTGCGGGGTGGGTTCGGTGCTCATGGCTCCTCCTCGGTGTCTGCTACCAGGAGACACCACCAGGCTGGCGCCCGCCTTGAGCGAACCTGAGAGTTCGCTGCAGAGATTTCTCCCCTGGTCAGAGGGCCGCGCGGACGGCGTCGGCGACGCGCGTGGCGAGGTCGTGCGTCTCGCCGAGCCGGTCGACGCGCGGCACGCGCACCTCGAGGACCCGGACGCCGCCCGGCGCCGCCCGCAGCGCGTCCCGCAGGGAGCCGACGTCGGGCACGAGGCGGTGCTCGACGCCGTAGCCCGCGCAGAGCTGCGCGAGGTCGGCCCCGTGCGGCGTGCCGAAGACCCGCTCGAACGTGCGCAGCGCGTCCTCGCCCGTCGCGGCGAGCGCCCCGTGCTCGAGCGTCGCGAAGATCGAGCCGCCGTCGTCATTCACGACGACGATCTCGACGTCGACCGGCGCCTCGTGCGGGCCGCGCAGCAGACCGCCGACGTCGTGCAGGAACGTGAGGTCGCCGACGAGCGCGCGGGTGCGGCGCCCGCGCCGCGACTCGGCGAGCGCCACGCCGACCGCCGTCGAGACGGTGCCGTCGATCCCGGCGAGGCCCCGGTTGGCGACGACCTGCGGCGTCTCCGTGCCCTCGTGGTCGAGGCCGAGGACGAGGTCGAGGTCGCGCACCGGGTTCGAGGCCCCGACGACGAGCACGTCCTCGTCGTCGAGCACCGAGGCGACCGCCCGGGCCACCGCCAGCGCCGCGTGCGGCGCGCCGAGCAGCCCGTCCGCGACGGCGTCGTCCGAGGTGGCGGCGTCGACCACGGCGGCGGCGGCCCGGCTCGCGGTGCGCCACCGGTCGAGGAAGGCCCCGCCGCGGGCGGCCCCGCCCGTGGGCGGCAGGTACCACCGGTCCGCCAGGGCCGGGACGACCCGGAGGGCGTTGCGGACGGCGTCCGGCCACGGGCCGCCGCCCGGCGCGACGACCGTCACCGCGACGTCGGGGCGCGCCAGCAGCCGCTGGACGGGACGCGAGAGCGTCGGACGCCCGAGGACCACGACCTGCTCGACGTCGTCGACCAGCTCGCTCACCGCCAGCACCGACCGGTACGCCGCGACCGCGGTGGGGCCGCCGCGCGCGCCCGAGGTCGGCTCGGCGAGCAGCGGCCAGCCCTGCGCCTCGGCGACGGCGCGCGCGTCCGGCCCCGCGCCGTCGCCGGCGACGACGAGCGTGCGCGCCGGGTCGCCGTGGAAGGCGGGGTCCGCGCCCGGCGGCGGCTCCGGCGGCACGACGGTGGCGCGCCGCGACCCGTCCGGAGGCGCGGCGGCGGAGCCCTGCGCGGGGTCCGGGTGCAGCGGGTCGCGGTAGGCGAGGTTCAGGTGCACCGGCCCGGGGTGGAGGTCCCGCAGGCCCCGCGCCGCCGCGAGAGCCCGGTCCGTCGTGGCGCGCAGGTCGCGCAGCTCGCCGTCGCGACCCTCGGGCGCGGGGACGTCGACGGCGTGGCGCACCGCGCTGCCGAAGATGCCGACCTGGTCGGTGGTCTGGGAGGCGCCCGTGCCGCGCAGCTCGTGCGGCCGGTCGGCCGTGAGCAGGACGAGCGGCAGCTCGGCGTGGTGCGCCTCGAGCACCGCCGGGTGGAGGTTCGCGACCGCCGTGCCCGACGTCGTCACCACCGCCACGGGCGAGGCGCTCGCCCGCGCGAGCCCCAGCGCGAGGAAGCCCGCCACCCGCTCGTCGACGCGCACGTGCAGCGCGACCCGGCCGGCGTCGGCGGCCTCCGCGGCCGCGTAGGCCAGCGGCGCCGAGCGCGATCCCGGGGCGAGCACGACGTCGCGCACGCCGTGCGCGACGAGGTCGGCGACCAGCGCCCGCGCCGCGGCGACCGACGGCGGCACCCGGCCGCTCACCGGCGTGCCCCGTCGAGGAGCGCCGTGAGGCGGTCGTAGCGGGCCAGCCACCGCTCGCGGACGTCGTCGGGCGCCGCGGCCGCCGCGAGCGCCGCGGGGTCGGGCTCGACGCGCCGCACGGGCAGCGCGCCGTCGACGGGCAGCAGACGGTCGGCGACGACGTCGCGCCCGAGCAGCTGCGACGTCGCGAGCCCGCACGCGTACGGCAGCTCCGGCAGCGCGGCCGCCAGCGCCACGCCCGCGGCGAGCCCCACCGACGACTCGAGCGCCGAGGACACCACCACCGGCAGCCCCACCTGCTCCGCCAGGTCCAGGCACGCGCGCACGCCGCCGAGCGGCTGGACCTTGAGCACCACGACGTCGGCCGCCTCCTCGCGCACGACCCGCAGCGGGTCGGCGGCCCGGCGGACGGACTCGTCGGCCGCGACCGGGACGTCCGCGGTGAGGCGCCGCCGGACCTCGGCGAGCTCCTCGACGCTCGCGCACGGCTGCTCGACGTACTGCAGACCGCCCGCCTCGACGTCCAGCATCGGGATGCGTTCGAGCGCCTCGTCCACGCTCCAGGCGCCGTTGGCGTCGATGCGGACCTCGCCGCCGCCCTCCCCGTAGAGGTCGTCGAGCGCGTCACGGACGGCGCCGACGCGGTCGATCTCGGCGTCGAGCGGCTCGAGCCGCCCGTTCGCCAGGCGCTGGGCGACCTTGACCTTGGCCGTGCGGCAGCCGCCGGAGCGCAGCACGATGTCGCGCGCCCTCTCGGGGTCGACGGCGGGCACGGTCACGTTGACGGGCACGCGGTCGCGCACCGGCGCGGGCCAGCCGACGTCGGCCGCCTCGCGGGCCGCGCGCAGCCACGCGGCGGACTCCGCGTCGTCGTAGTCCCAGAACGGGCTGAGCTCGCCCCAGCCCGCCTCTCCGCGCAGCAGCACGCCGTCGCGCACGTCGAGGCCGCGGAACGGGGTGCGGAGCGGGGTGGACCAGACGGCAGGGGACGGGGGCGCGGCGTCAGGTACGGGCACGAGCCCAGCGTAGGCGCAGGTCGTCCCGCCGGCCGACGCCCGTCGCCCGACGCCCGTCGCCCGACGTCCGACGCCCGACGTCGTCCGGCTAGCCTGGCGCGGTGACCGAGCGCCGAGACCTGCTGCTGCCCGCCCCCACGTCCGGCTCGCCCGTGCGCGTCGCGGCGGTGCTCGTCCTGAGCGTCGTCCTCGGGGGTCTGACGTCGTACGCGCAGGGTCTCCTGCCGGACGCGGCGCTGCCGTTCGCGAACTCCGCGAGCGGCTGGACGCTGCTCACGGTGCTCCTGGTGCTCTGGTCGCGGTCCTCCGCCCGTCGTGCGGCCGTGCTCGGGGCCGCGAGCTTCGTGCTGCTCGTGCTCGGGTACACGATCGCCTCGGACGTGCGCGGCCTGACGTACGACCCGCTGCTGTTCTCGGTCGTCGGGGTCGTGGTCGGTCCCTTCGTGGGCGTCGCGACCTCCTGGCTGCGCGCCCGCGGAGCACGGGCCGCGGTGGGCACGGCGCTGCTGTCGGGGATCGCCGCGGGCGAGGCGGTCTACGGCCTGACCGTCGTCCGCGACACGACCGACCCGGCCTACTGGGTGGTGATCGGCGCGGTCGGGCTCGCACTGCTCGGCGGCATGCTGGCCCGGCGGGTCCGGGGCAGCCGGGACGCGGCCGTCGCGATCGTCGGCACCGTGCTGGTCGCGGTGGCGTTCGTCGCCGCCTACTCGAGCCTGAGCCGGGTGGCGGCCGTCGCGTAGCGCGGGGTGACGGCCGTCGAGCAGCGGCCGCCTCCGGGCCTTCCGCCCACCGGCGCGCGGGGTGATCATGGGGAGTGCCCGGCGGTGCGGCCGGGCGCCTCACGAGAGGGTGCGGGATGGAGCTGTCGGACCGGGCGCGGGCGGCGCGCGACGCGATCGAGCCGGTGACGTCCTTCTTCCTGTCGTTGCGCGGGATGGACGGACGGGCGGACGTCGTCGACCTGACGTTCGGCGACCCGCACGAGATGCCGCTGCCGGCCCTCGTCGACGCCCTGCGGGCGAACCTGGAGCCGCAGGCCGTGGACTGGTTCGCGTACAAGTCGAGCCTCGCGCCCGCCCAGGAGGCGGTCGCCGCCGGCCTGCGGGCCGAGCTCGGCCTGCCCTTCGAGCCCGACGACGTCGCCATGACCCAGGGGGCGTTCGGCGCCATCGCGACCGCGTTCCGGCTGGTCGCCGACGCCGGCGACGAGGTCGTGATCCCCGAACCGGGCTGGTTCTACGCCCCGATGCTCCGCGCGGCCGACATGGTGCCGGTCCGGGCGCCGCTCACCGCGGGCTCCTTCGACCTGGACGTCGAGGCCGTCGCCCGCGCGATCACCCCGCGCACGCGCATGGTCGTCGTGAACTCGCCCGCGAACCCGACCGGCCGCGTCTACGCCGAGGACCGGCTCGTCGAGCTGGCGACGGTGCTCGAGGCGGCGTCGGCGCGCCACGGCCGGCGCGTCTGGCTGCTGTCCGACGAGCCGTACCGGCGCATCCGCTTCGACGGCGTCGGCTTCACGAGCCCGGCCGCCTGCTACCCGTGGACGCTGATCGACTACAGCTACGGCAAGGTCCTGCTCGCGCCCGGCCAGCGCCTGGGCTACCTGGCGCTGTCCCCGCTGATCCCCGAGCCGGAGCGCGC
>JAPSLD010000142.1 GCA_031181105.1 Isoptericola sp.
GCGACCGGGACGCCGTCGCCGAGGTGTGCGTCCGCACGGCGGCGGCCGGCGGCGACGCGCGCGGCCTCTACTCGGACGACCTCCTCATGCCCGAGGTCTACGCCCTGCCCTACGTGACCTACGCCCCGGAGCTCGCGTTCGTCGTCGTGCACCCGGACGGCGTGGCCGACGAGACGCTGCGGGTCGACGAGCGGCTGCGCGTCGACGACGGCCGCCTCGTCGGGTACGTGCTCGGCGTGGCGGACACGGCCGACTTCGTGGCGTGGTGGGAGCGCGCGTGGACGCCCGGGTTCGTCGGGCGGCACCCCGGCCCCGAGAACCCGGTGCGGCCCGGCGCGGCGCCGTCGTACACCGAGGGCGCGCTGCTGCGCGACGGCCGCGACCCGCGGCGCATGCTCCTGCCGCCCGAGGAGCTGGCCGCCTATCCCGCGCACCTGCACATCGACCTGCTCCCCGAGGCGCAGCGCCGCGGCTACGGGCGCCGGCTCGTCGACACGCTCCGCGCCGCCCTCGCCGCGCGCGGCGTCCCCGGCGTGCA
Organism: Isoptericola sp.; assembly: GCA_031181105.1. Lineage (GTDB taxonomy): Bacteria > Actinomycetota > Actinomycetes > Actinomycetales > Cellulomonadaceae > Isoptericola. The sequence continues at coordinate 539 of JAPSLD010000142.1, forward strand.
CCTCGGGTACGACCCGGCGAACACGGCGGCCCGCGCGTTCTACGACCGGCTCGGCTTCCGCGAGCTGCCCTCGCACCGGCCCGACGCTCCCCTGCTGGGGCTGCCCACGGCGTAGCGACCGCCTCGGTCGCCCGGGCTCCGGGCCTTCCCGCGCCGGTCCACGGTGGGGGCGATGACGGTTGGGTGCGCTTGGCACACTATTAATGCCCGAAGAGCACGCGCTCGTGCGACGCCTCACGGCCCCGCCGGCCGCGACCCGGCGTCCCGGCCCGGGTCGTGCACCCCCGCCTCCGTCCAGGCCCGGCGCACCTGCTCGAACCGGGTGGGCAGCGGCGGGCGCACCGCCCCGTACCGCGCGTTGGTCCGGTGCACGAAGCGACGCCACGAGAGCACCAGGCCCTGACGCGTGATCGGCAGCCCGCTCGACACGGTGACGCCGTTGTCGTGCGTGTGGTGCACGGTGAGCAGCAGCGCGCGCGGGACCGAGCCCTCCAGCTCGGCGGCGAGCTCGGACCGCACGGTCATCCAGTGGCGCAGCACGACGACGACCTCCGCGGGCAGGCGGTGCTCGCGGAGCGCGCGGTGCTTGCCGTGCCGCACGAGCACGCTCCCCTCCCCCGTCCGCGGACCGGGCACCGGCAGCCGGACGTCCTCGGCCCGCACGCGCAGGAGGTCGCCGTAGCGTGCGCCCGTCGCCCGGGTGAGCCCCGCCACCACCGCGAGGCGCACGGTCTCGGGCTTGCCGTCGGGGCGCAGCGCCTCGACCGCGAGCTCGCGCCACACCCACTCCGCCTCATCCAGGGACACGGGCGGGCGCGGGTACCGGCTCGTCGCGGCGGTGCCGCCTGCTGCGTCGGTGACCATGGCTCCATCCTCCCTGCTTGGCACACTTTTTCACGCAGCCGGCGGCGGCGTGTCCCGTAGGCTCGCCGGGTGACCGTGCCGGACCCGACCCCCCGTCCCGCTCCCCGCCTGCCGTCCACGCTCGCCGCGCCGGTCGACCACGAGCTCGTCGTCCGCAGGTCACGCTTCCTGGCTCACGTGGCCCCCGTGCGCGACGCCGCGGAGGCGGACGCGGTCGTCGCGCGGATCCGCAAGGCGAGCTGGGACGCGCGCCACCACTGCGTCGCCGTGGTGCTCGGCACGCACGCCGACCAGCAGCGCTCCACCGACGACGGCGAACCCTCGGGCACGGCGGGCGTGCCCATGTTGGAGGTGCTCCGCCACCGCCGGCTGACCGACGTCGTCGCCGTCGTCACCCGCTACTTCGGCGGCGTGCTCCTGGGCGCGGGCGGGCTGGTGCGCGCCTACTCGGGCGCCGTCGCCGAGGCGCTCGACCGTGCCACGCTCCTGCGCCGGGAGGTGCTCGCCGAGGTGACGCTCGACGTGCCGCACGCCGACGCCGGCCGCATCGACAACGTGCTGCGGGACTGGTCCGCCACCCACGGCGCCGTCCTCGAGGACACGCAGTACCTGGAGGTCGCCCGGTTCGCGCTCCTGGTCCCGCCCGAGGCGCTCGGCCGCCTGCACGACGACGTCGCCGCCGCCTCGGCGGGGACGCTCGTCCCCACCGTGGGAGGTTCGCGCGTGGTCGACGTCCCGGCAGCGGGCTGAGTGAAGTCTGACCGAGGCCTGGGACGGCGGCTCAGGCCTGCGCGCCCTCGGCGGTCACGAGCGCCCCGTCCGGGACGCGCTGCGGCGACCCGCCGTCGGCCAGGCGGGCCTCCCCCACGACCCGCACCCCGGAACCGAAGGTCCAGTCCCCCTCGACGGTGAGCGACGCCGCCTCGCGCAGCGACGGGGCTCCGCCCGGGAACCGCTCGTCGAAGCGCGCGATCGTCTTGTAGACGCCCGAGAGCCTGACCAGCGGCGCGTCGGACCGCGCCACGAGCCGGAAGTCGTCGGTCAGCTCGTACACGTCCGAGCGCAGGACGAGGAGGTCGTTGGTCGTCTTGACCGGCAGGAACCGCTCCCTGCCGACCTCGATCGCCGTGGCCCCGTCGAACACCGCGACCGCCGCGCCCATGGCGGACTCGATCTGCACCACCGCGGGCGACGACGGGTCGGTGGGGTCGACCGTCTTCTGGTTGCGGATGAGCGGCAGCTCGAGCACGCCGCCCGTGCGGTCGAGCTCGGCGGCGAGGGCCTCGAGGTCGAACCAGAGGGTGTTCACGTGGAAGTACGGGTGGCGCTCGGCGTCGAGCGCGACCTCGAGGTCGTCGGGGTGCGTCTGGGCGGTCTCGCGCTGGATGATCCGGCCGTCGGACCTGCGCACCACGAGCTGGCCGCCCTTGACGTCGGCCGGCGTCTTGCGGCACATCTCGGCCGCGTACGGCGCGCCGGAGGCGGCGAACCAGGCGGCGATCTCGCCGTCGGGCACGGCGCCGAGGTTGTCGGAGTTCGAGACGCACGCGTACCGGAAGCCCGCGTCGAGCAGGGCGCGCACCACACCCGAGGCGTGCAGCGCCGGGTAGAGGTCGCCGTGCCCGGGCGGGCACCACTCGAGGGACGGGTCGGTGGGCCACTCGACCGGCTCGAGCGTGTCCGCGAGGAGCTTGGGCTCGCGGTTCTGCAGGAAGTCGAGCGGCAGGCCCTCGACGGCCAGGTCGTCGTACCGGGCGAGCGCCCCCAGCGAGTCGTCCTGCGTACGGAACGAGTTCATGAGGATCAGGGGCAGGCGTGCCCCGGTGCGCTCGCGCGCGGCCCGCACCTGCCCGACGATCACGTCGAGGAACGTCAGGGCCTCGCCGCCGGCCTGCTCGCGCACCGTCAGCAGCGACTTGGCCCGGTCCATGCCCATCGACGTGCCGAGCCCGCCGTTGAGCTTGACGATCGCGGTGCGCGAGAGCGCCTCCGCGGCGTCGTGCGCGGAGATCTCGAGGTCGGCGTGCCGCGTCAGCCCGGTCAGCGGCTCGACGTCGTCCTCGCGGACCAGACCGGTCTCGCCCGACTCCAGGAGCCGGTAGAAGCGGGTGAAGGTCTCGATCGCGGCGGGTGCGACACCCGCCGCCGTCATCTTCTCTCGGGCAAGGTCGAGTCCGCGATCGCTCATGGGCGGCACCTTATCGGTCCGGGACGGCCACGGCCCGACGGTGGACGGCGGCTCACTCGAAGCGCGCGGGGTCGCCCGCGCCGACGCGCACCACCTCGGGGTAGCCCTCGGACCAGTCGACCACCGTCGTCGGCTCCGCGACGACCTCCCCCGAGTCCACGACGACGTCGACGACGTGGTCGAGCTCCTCCTTGACCTGCCAGCCGTCGGTCATCGGCGCCTCCGCCCCGGGCAGGATGAGCGTCGAGCTGAGGAGCGGCTCGCCGAGCTCGCCCAGGACCGCCTGCACGACGGCGGAGTCGGGGATGCGCACCCCCACGGTCTTCTTCCGGGGGTGCGCGAGCCGCCGCGGCACCTCCTGCGTGGCGGGCAGGATGAACGTGTACGGGCCGGGCGTCGCGGCCTTGATCGCCCGGAAGGCGCTGTTGTCGAGCCGCACGAGCTGGCCGAGCTGCGCGAAGTCGGCGCACACGAGCGTGAAGTGGTGCTTGGCGTCGAGGCGGCGGACCTGGCGGATGCGCTCGGTGCCGTCGTGCTGCCCGAGGCGGCACCCCAGCGCGTAGCCCGAGTCGGTCGGGTACGCGACGAGGGCGCCCTCGCGCAGCGCGGACACGACCTGGGAGACCAGCCGCGGCTGCGGGTCAACGGGGTGGATGTCGACGTAGCGAGCCATGCGTCGAGCGTAGCCAGGGGCGGCGGTCACGCCGACCGGAGCGCGCAGGCGGGGGTCACTCCGCCCGGAGAGCGCGCACAAGCTCGGCCTCGCTCGCGTTCCCGCCCGAGCACACGACGCCCACACGGCGGCCGGCGAACCGCTCCGGGTCGGCCAGCACGGCCGCGAGCGCCGCCGCCCCGGCGCCCTCGGCCACGGTGCGTGCCGCGGTGAGGTAGAGCCGCTGGGCGCGCGCGATGTCGTCGTCGGTGACCAGCAGGAAGCCGGCGAGGCGCTCGCGCAGGACGTGCTGGGTGAGCTCGAAGCCGCACCCGACGGCGAGCCCCTCGGCGCGGGTGCGGTTGGGCCGGGTCACGAGCCCGCCGGTGCGCCAGGAGTCGTGCGCGGCCGGGGAGGCGGCGGACTGCACGGCGACGACCTCGACGTGCGGCGCGACCGCGGCCGTCACCAGGCACGCCCCGGCGGCGCCGGAGCCGCCGCCGACGGGCACGACGAGCGCGTCGAGGCCGGGGTCCTGCTGCAGGAGCTCGAGGGCGACGGTGGCGACGCCGGCGACGAGCGCGGGCTCGTTCGCGGCGCCGACGAGGCGGGCGCCCGTGGCGGCGGCCTCCTGCTCGGCACGGGCGCGGGCGTCGTCGAAGGTGGCGCCGGCGAGCACGACGTCGGCGCCGAGCGCCCGCACGGCGCGCTCCTTGACGGGGTTGGGGTCGAGCGGCATGACGACGGTGCAGCGCGTGCCGGTGCGGCGCGCGGCGTACGCGAGCGCCTGGGCGTGGTTGCCGGTCGAGTAGGCGACGATGCCCCGCTCGCGGGCCGCCGCGTCGAAGCCCAGCAGGAGGTTGAGCGCCCCGCGGACCTTGAAGGCGCCCGTGTGCTGCAGGTTCTCGTGCTTGACGACGAGGCTCGCCCCGGCGGCGCCGGCGTCGCGCACGCGGGCGTCGAGCTCGGCGTACGCGGTGGCCGGCGTGCGGACGACGAGCTCCTCGGTGCGGCGCTGCGCGGCGAGGACGTCGTGGATGCCCGGTGGTCTCACGCATCCAGGATGGGCACCGCTCCACCGATAGGTCCAATGCCTGACGTCGAGCCTTTCCATCGCCTTCGTCGATAGGTCCGGCGTAGGCTGGGCCCGTGCCCGCGAACCTGGACCTGACCCGCCTGCGCGTCCTGGCCGCCGTCGCGCGGACGGGCTCGGTCACGGCGGCCGCCCGCGAGCTGCACTACGCCCAGCCGTCGGTGAGCCACCACCTGGCCCGGCTCGAGTCGGAGGCGGGCATCCCCCTGCTCGAGCGCGCCGGGCGCGGGGTGCGCCTGACCGAGGCCGGGCGCCTGCTTGCCGCGCGGGCCGAGGAGATCCTGGGGCGCGTCGAGGGGGCGCAGCGCGAGCTCGACGCGCTCGCCGGCCTGCGGGCGGGCCGGGCGCGCCTCGCGGCGTTCCCGTCGGCGCTGGCCACCCTCGTGCCCGACGCCGTCGCGCGGCTCGCGGTCGAGCACCCCGGTGTGAGCGTCGGCCTCCTGGAGGCCGAGCCGCCCGAGGCCGTCGCGGCCCTCGCCGCGGGCGAGGTGGACGTCGCCCTGGTGTTCGAGCACACCGACGTCCGGCACGCCCGGACGGTCGACGACCTCGGGCGCTTCGAGGTCACGGACGTGCTCGACGAGCCGGTGCACCTGGTCCGGCCGGCGGGGACGTCCACGGTCCGGCAGGAGGGCACGCCGGGCGTCGGGTCGTTGGCGGACGCCACGTGGATCGCCGGCTGCGAGCGCTGCCGCGCGGACCTGGTGGCGCGGTGCTCGGCGGCGGGCTTCGCCCCGCGCATCGCGTTCGAGACGGACGACTACGTCGCGGTGCAGGCGCTCGTCGCGGCGGGCGTCGGGGTCAGCCTCCTGCCGTCGCTGGCGCTGCGGGCGCACCGGAACCCGGGCGTCGAGGCGGTGCGGCTGCCGGGCGCGCACCGCCGCGTGGTCGCGCTCACCGTCGGGGCGCCCGCTCCCCCGGCGCGCGCGCTCGTCGAGCGCCTCGTGGCGGCCGGGTCGGGCGCCTGACCGGCCTGCCGGGCCGGGCTGACGGCGCCTGCTCGGGGCGGCGGCGCTAGCGTGGCGGCATGCCGGAGTGGTTGACCTGGCTCGAGGGCTGGTGGGCGACCGACGACTACGACGTCGCGCGCCAGGTGCTGCAGCGCGGCGTCGGGGCGCTGCTGTGCCTCGCGTTCGTCCAGGCGCTGGGCCAGTTCCGCCCGCTCCTCGGCGAGCACGGCCTGACACCGGTGCCCGACTTCACCGCGCGGGTGCGCTTCCGCGACGCGCCCTCGCTGTTCCACCTGCGCTACAGCGACCGGCTGCTCGGCGTGGTCGGCTGGGTCGGGGTCGCCGGTGCGGCGAGCCTCGTCGTCGGCCTGCCCCAGGCGGGGCCGTGGTGGGTGCCGCCGCTCGTCCTGCTCGTCCTGTGGTGGCTGTACCTGTCGATCGTCGACGTGGGCCAGCGGTTCTACGGGTTCGGCTGGGAGATGCTGCTGTGCGAGATGGCGTTCCTCGTCGCGTGGCTCGGCTCCGACGCGGTGCCCGTGCCGTTCCTCGTCGTCCTGGCCGCCCGGTGGCTGCTGTTCCGGCTCGAGCTCGGCGCGGGCCTGATCAAGTGGCGCGGCGGGCGCGAGTGGCGCGACCTCACCGCGCTCGACTACCACCACGAGACCCAGCCCATGCCCGGGCCGTTCAGCTGGCACGCCCACCACCTGCCGCGCTGGTGGCACCGCGTCGAGGT
>JAPSLD010000143.1 GCA_031181105.1 Isoptericola sp.
AGGGTCCGCGCCGACCCGATGACCACGACTGCAGAAGGAGAATGCAGATGGCACAGCGCAGCAAGGCCTACCGCGCCGCCGCGGCCAAGATCGACCGCGAGGCGCTGTACGCGCCGCTCGAGGCGGTGCGTCTGGCCAAGGAGACGTCGTCGACCAAGTACGACGCGACCGTCGAGGTCGCGTTCCGCCTGGGCGTCGACCCCCGCAAGGCCGACCAGATGGTCCGCGGGACCGTCAACCTGCCGCACGGCACGGGCAAGACGGCCCGCGTGCTCGTGTTCGCGAACGCGGCCAAGGCGGAGGAGGCCCGCGCGGCCGGCGCCGACGAGGTCGGCGGCGACGAGCTCATCGCCAAGGTCGCCGACGGCTACACCGACTTCGACGCGGCCGTGGCCACGCCGGACCTCATGGGCAAGGTCGGTCGTCTCGGCAAGGTGCTCGGTCCCCGCGGCCTCATGCCGAACCCGAAGACCGGCACCGTGACCATGGACGTCGCCAAGGCCGTCAGCGACATCAAGGGCGGCAAGATCGAGTTCCGCGTCGACAAGCACGCGAACCTCCACTTCATCATCGGCAAGGTCTCGTTCGACGAGAAGGCCCTGGTGGAGAACTACGCCGCCGCGCTCGAGGAGGTCCTGCGCCTCAAGCCGTCGTCCTCGAAGGGCCGCTACATCATCAAGGCCACGATGGCGACGACGATGGGCCCGGGCATCCCGCTCGACCAGTCGCGCACCACCAAGCTCCTGGAGGAGGCGGCCTGAGTCGCCGACCCCCCGAGCCGCACGGCCCGGCACCCGCTCTCGGGTGCCGGGCCGCTGTGCGTCCGGGGACGTCCTCGGCAGACGTATCAGCGCGGCCGCCGGGCCCTCCCTCACCATGACGACGACCACGAGACGACCAGGCGGACGGTGGGTGAAATGCGGACGGGCACGAAGGACGAGCGTTCCGGGCGGACCGAGACGGTCCTAGGCTCGGTGCGTCCGACGACCGGGCCGAACGGTCCGTCGATCTCCCACGAGGTGGTGCCTTCTACCATGACCCGCCCGACCGAGCACCGCACCGACGGCCTGGAGAGCGCGGGCGAGAGCCTGGGCGACCGGGCTGCGCACGCGGTCCTGGAGTACCGCGAGGGCCGCACCGACGCGCTGAGCGACCTGGTGCGCGAGGCCACGCCGCTGCTGTGGCACACCGTGCGGGCCCAGGGCGTCGACCCGCAGACCGCGGACGACGTCGTGCAGAGCACCTGGGCCGCGCTCGTGCGCCACGCGCACACGATCGCCGAGCCCAAGGCCGTCCTCAAGTGGCTCCTGGTCACCGCACGCCGCGGGGCCTGGGAGGCGGTCCGCAAGGGCCGTGACGACGTCCGTCGCCGCACGGAGCTGCCCGACGACGTCGCCGAGGGCTCGGCGACGCTGCCCGACCCGGCCGCCGGGCCGGAGGACGAGGTGCTGCGCGACGAGCGCGACCGCCTCCTGTGGTCGTCGTTGCGCCAGCTCCCCGAACGCTGCCAGGAGCTGCTGCGACTCGTCTCGCTCGCGGACCGCCCCGACTACAAGGCGATCTCCGCGGCGATCGGCATGCCGGTGGGAAGCATCGGTGCCACTCGGGGACGCTGCCTCGCCAAGCTGCGGGCGGTCCTCACGGAGCAGGGGGGAACCTCGTGGACATGAACCAGACCTACGACCCGATGCGTGACGTGCCCGGGGCGGACGAGCCCCTGGACGGCACCGACGTCGCCCTGCTCACGCGGCTGGGCGACCTCGTCGCCGCGAGCGACCCGGTACCCGACGGCCTCGTCGAGCGCGCGCTGTTCGCCATGACGCTCGCGGGGCTCGAGGCCGAGGTGATGGAGCTGCAGCTCGTCGAGGCGCCCGTCGGTTCCGTGCGCGGCGACGCGCCGCCGCTCGAGGCGCGGACGATCACCTTCACGCACGAGCGGCTCACCGTGATGATCGCCCTCTCGGCGACCGACGACGGCCGGCACGTCCGCGTCGACGGCTGGGTCGCGCCCGCCGGCGATGGGCTCGCCGTCGAGCTGCGCCAGCCCGGCAGCACGCGTGCCACCACGACCGACGGCGACGGGCGGTTCGTCTTCGAGTCCGTCGACCGCGGGCCCGGGAGCCTGCTCGTCCGCCCCGCGGAGGGTGACGCCGCCGCCCCGGTGACGACTCCCGTCGTCGAGATCTGAGCACCACCCGACCGGCCGCGCCGCACCGTGGCGTGCCCTTCTGAGGAGGACTAGTTGAGCGTGCCCCCGGCAGGCCCCGGCGACGACGGGTCGAGACCCACCGACCCGCCGATCAGGTTCCTCGACCCGAGCGGCGTGCGCCGCCGGCCGGGACGGCGAACGGTCGAGCCGACGTGGTACGTGGCCGACCGCCTGCTCGTGCACGGGACGCTCCCCGAGCAGATCCGCGGCCGGCTCCGTGCCCCGAGCGAGCGATCGCCGCGCAGGGACGTGCTCGAGATCGTTGAGCCCGCGGACGACGCCGCCGTCACGAGGGTGGAGCGGGAGGCACGCCGGCAGGGGTGCAGGCTCGGCCTGCAGGTGCGGTTCCGTCCGGAGGCCGACGCGGCGCGCGCCGCCGACCCGCTGGGCGCGGTCGACGACCGCTACGGCTTCGTCCTCCGGCTCCTCACCGACAGGCCGGACATCGAGCCCGACGCGTGGGAGGTGCTCGAGGTCGACCGCGACGACGACACGAGCTGGCGCCTCAGCCTGGACCACGTCATGTCGGCGCTGCCCTTCACCTCCCACCCGTTCACGTCGCACCCGTTCACGTCGCACCCGTTCACCTCCCACCCGTTCACGTCGCACCCGTTCACCTCCCACCCGTTCACGTCCCATCCGTTCACGTCGCACCCCTTCACCTCGCACCCGTTCACCTCGCACCCGATGCGCGGACTGGGGGAGTACGCCGTGCCCGGCTCGGGCGGGCGGGCGCCCGTGCGCTGGCTGGGTGGCCGCCCGCCGCGGGAGACGCGCGACGACGGCGACCGGCGGCTCATGCCGGACGGGGCGCGGCGTCCGGTCGTCGCCGTCGTGGACACGGGCGTGGGCACGCACGAGTGGTTCGGCACCTACTCCCTGGTCCCGGGCGAGAGCGACGGCGCCGGCGTCGTGATCCGGGACGCCGCCCTCCCGGACGGCACACCGCTGGGCACGTACCCCGTGCCGGAGCACCCTGAGGACGACGCCGAGATCGGCGGCACCAGCACCGCACCGCTCACCGGCCCCCTCGACCCGGTCGCGGGCCACGGCACGTTCATCGCGGGCCTGGTGCACCAGGTGTGCCCGGACGCGCGCATCCTTCCCGTCCGCGCGGTCGGCGGTTCCGGCCTCGCGATCGAGTCCGAGGTCATCGAGTCGCTCCGCCGGCTCGAGTCGTACCAGAGGCTCGCGCTCGCCGGCGACGGCGACCGCGACCCCGTCGACGTCGTCGTGCTGTCCATGGGGTACTACCACGAGCAGCCGGAGGACATGGAGTGGGACCACCCGCTCGGCGAGGTGCTCGGCAAGCTCCGGGACTCGGGTGTCGCCGTCGTGGTGGCGGCGGGCAACGACGGCGTGACGAGGCCCGAGTACCCGGCGGCGTTCGCGCCCGAGGTCGACCGGCGTGCCGACCCGCCACGGATCACCGTCGCGAAGGACACGACGCCCGACCGCCCGCCCGTCCTGGCGGTGGGTGCGCTCAACCCGGACGGCACCACGGCACTCTTCAGCAACGACGGTCCGTGGGTGACGTGCCTCCGGCCGGGCGCCGCCGTCGTCAGCACGGTCCCGCGGACCCTGGACGGCCCGATCACCCCGTCGGTGCGCATGAAGGAGAAGTACTCCGACGGCCACCGGGCCACGATCGACCCCGAAGGCTTCCAGGGCGGCTTCGCCACCTGGAGCGGCACGTCCTTCGCCGCCCCGGTGCTGGCCGGCGAGATCGCCGGCCGGCTGCTCGCGTCGAGGAGGCGCGCCGCCGCGACGCCGAGCGATAGTCTTCGCCCGACGGGCACCACGGCTCCGGCGGAGGTGCTCAGGCAGAGGGTGGACGACGTCTGGGCCGCGATCGAGGACGCGACCGGCGGGCTGACGCTGTGACGGACGGGTCACCCTAGGACGGTTCGGGGTGGCTGATGAGCGTGGATCTGGCGTCGGTGGTGACGCAGGTCGAGGCGGCACGCTCGCACGCGCGCACCTACAGGCACTTCGGCCGGGCCGCCCGCCTGTACCGGGCGGCGCTGCGCAGCCTCGACCGGCTCGAGCGAGGCTCGGGGCCCTCGGCGGACGCCGCACTGGTCCGGGCCCGGGCGCTCGTGGGCGTCGCGTCGTGCGAGACGGAGCGCGGCGCGGACCGGTCGGTGACCCTCGCCCTGCTCCAGGAGGCCGAGGCGTGCGCCTCGCGCGCCGGCGACCCGGCGATGGTGGCGACGGTGCGCGGCAACCGTGGACTGCTCCTGCTCCGCACCGGCGAGCTCGAGGCGGCCCGGCGGGAGTTCGACGCGGCGATCGACGGGATGGTGGACCCGCGCGAGATGGTCCCCGTGCTGCTCAACCGCGGTTCCCTGCGGCTCGAGACCGGCGAGCTCGACGCGGCGGTGCGCGACTTCGAGCGCTGCCGCGACCTGGTGGCGGACGACGCCGAGGTGATGTTCCGGCCGATGGCCGAGCACAACCTCGGGTACGCCCGGTACCTCGCCGGCGACCTTCCCGCGGCGCTCCGGTCGATCGACCGTGCCGCGGAGGTCGCGCCGCCCGAGCACGCGGGCGTCGGGCTGATGGACAAGGCGGTCGTCCTCTTCGAGGCGGGCCTGATCACCGACGCGGAGGACGCGCTGCGGCGAGCCGTCGACCTGCTCGCCACGACGAGGGGCTCGCGCGACCTCCTGGACGCCCAGCTGGCCCAGGCGCGCTGCCTCGTGAGCCTGGGCCGCCACGAGGACGCGCTGAGGCTCGCACGCCGCACCCGGGCGCGTGCGCGCCGCATCGCCCACCGGGTCCTCGAGCTCCGCGCCGGTCTGGTCGCGCTCGAGGCCCGCCACGGGATGCTGCTGCAGCGGTCGGGCTCGCGCGACGCGTTCCGTCGGCTCGTGGCGGTCGCGGACGGGATCGAGGAGCGGGCCGCGACCGTGCCCGGCGCCGAGCGCCTCGCGGGAGAGGCCGCCCTCGTCGCGGCCGAGGCGCTGGCGCGGGCACGCCGGTGGGACGAGGCGGGGGAGCGCCTGCGCCGCCTTCCCCCGTCCGCGGATGTGTCGCTCGGGACGCGGGTCCGCGTCGAGGTGGTGCGTGCGCTGTGCGCCTTCGGGCGGGGCGAGCGCCGGGCCGGCGTCGCCGCCGTGCGCAGGGGGCAGCGCCTGCTGGCGTCGCAGCGTCTGCGTCTCGGCGCCGTCGAGGCCGTCACGGCGGCGGCCGCGCACGGCATCAGGCTCCAGGCGGTGGACGTGGAGGCCGCGCTGGCCACCGGGAGCGCCGACGCGCTCTTCGACGCGCTGGAGCGGGGCCGTGCGACGTTCGCCGGCTCCGGCCGCGTCCGCCCGCCGGACGACCCCCAGACCGCCGAGCTGGTCGTGGCCGCCCGCAGGCTCGCGGAGCGGTCCCGGCTGGTCGGTCCCGACGACGCCGTCGAGCAGGCGAGGCTCCAGCGCGAGGCGCGGCGCCTGCAGAACCGCGCCCGCGAGCGGGCGTGGTACGCCGACGGCGACGGGCAGGTGCCCCGGCCCGCGACCGCGCGCCGGCTCCGCGCCGAGCTCCGCGAGTTCGGCTCCGACCGCGTCGTCCTCGACCTCGCGAGCTACCGCGGCCGCCTCACGGCCGTCCGCGTCGACCGGAGCGGCTCGCGGATCTTCGAGCTCGCCGCCGTCGACGAGGTGCTCGAGCACGCCCGTCGCGTGCGGGCGGACCAGCAGGTGCTCTCGAACCCGCTCCTGCCCGCGCCGCTGCACGAGGCGGCGCTCCGCTCCCTGGCGCGCGAGCTCGACTGGATCGACCGCGCGCTCCTGCTCGAGACCGGCGTCGAAGGGCCCGCCTACGTCGCCGCGAGGGACCGTCTCGTCTCCCTCCCGTGGACGTCGCTCCCGTCGCGACGCGACACCTCGACCGTGGTGAACTCGTGGGTCGCGCGGGCGGCGGCCGACTGGCGCCCGGGACCCGGCCTGGTGGTCGCGGGTCCCGACCTGCGCCAGGCCGCGGCGGAGGTCGCCGCCGTGGCGGACGTCTGGGGAGGCGGCGGCCGGGTGCTCACGGGCGCCGACGCCACCTGCGCGGCCGTGGCGACGGCCCTCGAGGGCGTCCCTGTCGTCCACCTCGCCGCCCACGGGTCCCACGAGCCGGACAACCCCGTGTTCTCCAGCGTCCGGCTCGCCGACGGACCCTTGTACGCCCACGAGCTCGACGGGCTCGACCTCACGCGCTCGGTCGTGGTCCTGTCCGCGTGCGACGTCGGGGGGGTCAGCGTGCGGCACGGCGGGGAGCCGCTGGGGCTGACCAGCGTCCTGCTGCGCATGGGTGCGCGAGCGGTCGTGGCGAGCGTCGCACCGCTGCGCGACGACGTCGCCGTGCGGGTCATGCCCGCGCTCCACGGTGCGCTGCGCGACGGTGTGCCGCCCGGCGAGGCCCTGGCGCGTGCGGTGGCGGCGGAACCCGAGCCGGTCCCCCTCGTCTGCTTCGGGCCGCTCGTGCTGTGACGCCGCGGTCGGCGCGGCCGCCGGCCGGCGCGTGCTGGGCTGTGACCACCCGCTGAAGTCGTGTATGGTTCTCGGGTAACCCAAGACCGCCGGTCGTCCGACGCTGCCCAGGATCTGTCCCGGGGAGCCGAAGACCGAAGTCCCGCCGAACGCGGGGGCCTGCGCAGGTGACACGACGACGATCCCGCAGCATCGCTGCGAGGCCGAGCCCCGTGCGCCTGCGCCGGGGCTCTTCTCGTTCCCGGGGCAGCCGGTGGCACCACCACCGGAAGGATTGCCATGGCGAGGCCGGACAAGGCAGCCGCCGTCGCGGAGATCGCGGACAAGTTC
>JAPSLD010000144.1 GCA_031181105.1 Isoptericola sp.
CTCGCCGTTGTCGGATCCCGACACGATGGACGAAGTCGTGGCCGCGGCCGCCGAGCAGATCACCGGCCCACAGCTAGTTCTTCCTCAAGTCCTCCGCGAACATCACGATGATGCCGCTGGGTCCCCGCACGTAGCTGAGCCTGTAGATGTCTCCATAGGTCGCCACGCCGCGCAGCGGGTAGCAGCCGTGCCGCGCGGCGATCCCGAGCGCCGCGTCGATGTCGTCCACCGAGAAGGCGACGCGGTGCATCCCGATCTCGTTCGGCCGCGTCGGCGCCGTCTCGATCGCGTCAGGGTGGATGTACTCGAAGAGCTCGAGACGCCCATCGCCGTCCGGGGTCTGGAGCATGGCGATCTTTGCATGGTTGCCGTCGAGACCGACGGCGGTGTCCGCCCACTCGCCGCTGACCGTGTCCCGGCCCAGGACGGTCAGCCCGAGGTCGGTGAAGAAGGCGATCGCCGCCTCGAGGTCCCGGACAGCGATGCCGACGTTCTCGAACGTGATTGCCATGTGATGCACGTTAGCGAGCCCCTGACGCGTCGGTCAGCCCCCACCGTCCTGCACGGAGTGTGAGGACGGCTGAGTCTCACGAACGGTGAATCTTGAACGGCTCGCTCGCCGAGCGCCAAGGCGACGGCGCAGAGCGCTCCGGGCCGGCACCGCACGTCAGCCGATGGTCACTCTGACTCCCGCGCGTGCTCAGGCGCTCTCGGAAGCAAGGTCGATGGCGATCTGCTCGCCGAGCCGGACGAACCCGAGTCGGTGACCGACATGTGCGGAGGCGTGGTTGTCCAGCCGGCAACGCCACTGCGGCACCAGTCCGGCGCCGATCGCACGCACAGCGGCGGCAGTTGCTGCGTGAGCGCCGAGACCTCGACCTCGAGACTGGGCAGCGACGGCCACGCCAAGGTGAGCCAGCTCGCCGCCCCAGACCTCGTAGCCGGCCGCGGCCTCGGGAATGCCGGTGTCTCCTCGGACCACCCACCGCGCGCTCATGTGAGCCAAGCCGCTCTCGTCGCGCTCGTCGGTCGTACACCGGGAGATCACCGCGTCGATCTCCGGCTCCGTGGCCGGCCGTGCGACATCGTCCGAGCGCGGCAGGAGGAACTCGCTGTCGACGAACGAGAGCGACGCCGCTCCAAGCAGGTGCGGCCGGACGGGCCTCAACGCGCCGAGGAGAGAAGCGACGTCGAGCAGTCGCGGCTCAGTGAGGCGCCGCATGAGCGACAGCGCCGGCTGAGGCGCTGCGACGGCGACGGTTGTGCCGAGTCGGACCACCACGGCCGCCGTCAGGTCGGACCTGTCGATGAAGACAGGCCGGGATGCCTCGAACACCCGAGGCTCGACCTTCAACCGTTCCGCCCACACGCGGTGCACGACCCTCTCGGTCGAGGGCTTCAGCGCACGCGTCACCCAGGAAGTCTGACAGGCCACGCACACTGGAGCGGCAGTCCACGATCGGTCGTCTGCTACAGCCTGCGCGAGCAGTGGTGGCTCACGGGAAGAGAATCAGCGTGGGACCGTGCCGAACTGGCAGGATCGGGCCATGCTGCGATTCCCGGCACCGCTCCGACCAGGCGACAAGATCGCGGTGACCTCACCATCTGCGGGGGCCAGCGGCCTGGGCGCTGAGCGAGTTGCCTTCTGCGTAGACTGGCTCCGCACCAAGGGATACGAGGTCGTCGTCGGCGAATGCATGGACGGGGCTGGCATCACGGCTGGGCCAGCCGAACGGCGTGCCGCCGAGCTCACCGAGATGCTGTGTGACCCCGAGGTCCGCTGCGTCCTGCCGCCATGGGGTGGGGAAACCGCCATTGATCTGGTCGACCTCCTCGACTGGGACGCCCTGGCCGCGGCCGAACCAACCTGGCTGGTGGGCTACTCGGACATGTCAACCATCCTGCTGCCCATCACGACGAGGCTCGGCTGGGCGACGCTGCACGGCGACAACCTGGCGGATACGCCGTATAGACCGCCCGCGGGCTTGCTGCCATGGATCGACCTCGCGTCCAGTCCCGGACCGCACATCCAGCGTGACTCGGGCATGGTCGCCACCTGGTGGCGCTTCGCTGAAGACACTCGAGCGGTCGAATGGCGTGCAGTCGGTGAAGGGGCTTGGCGACTGCACGGCACCGACGAGCTCAACGCGCGCGGGCGTCTGATCGGCGGATGCATCGAAACGGTCACCAACCTGGCTGGGACGCCGTACGGAGACGTAGCGGCGTTCGGCCGGCAACACGCGGAAGACGGCCTGATCGTCTACCTCGAAGCGGCAGAGGACGAGGCCGCCACCATCTGCCGGAACCTCCACGCTCTCCGGTTAGCCGGTTGGTTCGAGCACGCAACGGCAGTCCTCATCGGACGGACCAACGCCGCGGACAACCCCAAGATGAGCCAGGAGCAGGCGGTGGTCGACGCCCTGGGCCGCCTTGACCTGCCCATCGTGTTCAACCTCGAGATCGGGCACGTGCCGCCGCACCTCCCGCTGGTGAACGGAGCGATGGCGACTGTGACGGTCAACGCGGACGTCAGACAGGTCGCACAGGAACTGCTGTAGGGCGATCCTGGCGGTCCGAGTGCGGCACGGCGGAACGTCGTCGAGAAACGGTCGGCACTGAACAGCTCATTGCCGGACGACGGGGCCGCGGCGCTTGCGTCCGATGTGCCTCCGACGAGGTGTCCGTGACCCGCGCCGGTGGCTACAGCCTATTGTGGTGGGCACTGCCCAGCTACGGATGCGCCAACATGTCATGAGCACCGAGAACTCTGGCTCCACTCGCCCCGCGCGGACTATGCAGATCGTCTTCGGAGTGCTGACTCTCCTGTCGGTGGTTGGTCTGCTGGCGGTCCCCAGCGCCGAGGCGACACCGATATTCCTAGCGGGGTACTTTGCGCTTTTCTCGACCTTCACCCTTCAGCGAGTCCTTCGCCGGTCCGGAGAAAGCGGCTCGTTCCCCACGCGGGCCGTCATTCCCTCCTTGGTTCTCAACTTCGCGGCCTCGGCCCTGCTCGGTTATCTCGCCGGAACGGCTATCCGAGACGTCCTTGTGGGTTGACCCGCTACGCCGGGATGCCGACCTGGATCGGGATCGCCGTCGGGCCACCCTCCCGGGGGCTCGCAAAACGGTGGGTTCTGGGCGTCACGAGCCTGTGCTGGCGCAATCCAACGCTTCGGACGTCCGGAACCGAGCGTTTCTGAACGGTGGTCGGTCGGCGCGCGGATACGCTCGCGCCGTGAGGCGCCGGGAGATCTACGTCGAGACCGTCGTCGACGTCGACGTCGACCTGCTGTGGGAGGCCACGCAGGACCCGCGCCAGCACGTGCGGTGGGACGTGAGGTTCTCAGAGATCGTCCCAAAGCCCGCCGGCGCGGACGGCGCCGCGCGCTTCACCTACGTGCGACGCACGCCGCTCCATGACGTGCACGGGACCGGGGTGAGCATCGGCGAGCGATGGCGAGCGGACGGGACGCGGACGTCGGCGCTCCGCTTCGGGACGGACGACCGGCTCTCGCCGATCCGGTCCGGGCGGGGGTATTGGCGCTACGTGCCAGACGGGGCCGGTCGGACCCGGTTCATCACGGGCTACGACTACGACGCCGGATGGGGGCCTTTTGATGTAGTGGTCCGCCCGCTGCTGGGGTGGGCCACCGCCTGGAGCTTCGACCGGTTGCGAATCTGGCTCGAGGGCGGGGCCGAACCGGAAGCCTGGCCGCTGGTCAGCGTGCTGTGGGTGTGGCGCCGGGACCGGCCACGCGCTTCCAGGACGCTGCGCGCGCCCGCTGGCGGCACCCGGCGTCGTGACCACGTGCAGGACGCTCCGGAAACGCTGGCCGCCCTGCCCGACCCGGGAGACGTCCGATGACCTCGTTGTTCGAACAGGCGCTCGGCGCGGACTTCCAGGCCCTGCACCCAATGATGCGCCGCCGGTTCGGTGTCGGCCTCGACGCCGCCGAGGCGTGCGTGGGCCGCGGCGTGATGACCTCGATCCGGCGAGGTCCGTGGTGGACCGTCCCGTTCCTGCAGGTTGGGCGGCTGCGGAACATCCTCGTGCCTGACGTGGGCGCAGACATCCCGTTCACGATCGAGAACTACCCGTACCGCGACAGCCTCGGGCGTGAGACCGTGACGTTCGTCCGCACCTACGCGACGAAGCCGGGGCGGACCGCCCGGTTCGACGCCACGATGGTGGTCGTCGACGGGCGCGTGGTGGACTATCTCGGCACGCATCAGCACCTGGCCGTGGACCTCGACCTCGAGGTCGACGACCGTGGTGGCCTGATCATCCGGTCCGACGCGCAGCGGTTCTACGAGGGCCCGATCGCCTTGCGGTTCCCGATGCTCTTCAGCGGACGAGCCACGCTGCACGAGTACTGGTCCGACGAGGACGAGTCGTTCCACGTCGAGCTCGAAGTGCACAACCGGGTGTTCGGGTTTCTCTTCGGCTACCGCGGGTCCTTCACCTGCGAGTGGGTGCCGGCGACTGACGCACCCGACCGTCTCAAGCCGCGGCGCACGGAATCTCGCACATAGGGGTTACCCAGTCGACGGCATCCAGAAACGGTCGGTTCTGAACGGCTCACTGGCCGACGTCAGACCGAAGACGCCGAGCGTTGCGCGCGCCGGGCTCGATCCGCGAGTTACCTGGCGATTGGCTTCGTGTGACCGCGTCACACGACGAAATCAACGGGCCGGATCATCCGCCCTCGTCGCATCCTCTCTCCGGAGTCGGGCTCCGCCAGAGACGGCCAGTGCGAGCGCGGCGAGCAACGTTGCGAGCGTGAGGATCTGCCCGAGAGCCCATCCAGAGATCCCCCCGGATGGGCCTCCCGGGTGTGGCGACCCGAACAGCACCCACGCGAACGGAAGAGTCATCACCGCGACTGCGACGCCGGCCCACAGCCTGAGCCTGCGAGCTCGTGCGGCTGCTGCAGGAGCGCAGCGCCGAGTTCGCCGCCCTGTGGGACCGGCACGAGGTCGCGCGCCGGTTCGAGGCGCACATGACGCTCGTGCACCCCGTCGTCGGGCCGATCGAGCTCGACTGCCAGGCGCTGTTCACGGAGGACCGGACCGGTCGCTGCTCGTCCTCACCGCCGCGCCGCGCTCACCGGACGCCGCGACGCTCGAGCTGCTCGCCGTCGTCGGGCAGCAGGAGATGGCTCAGTCGAGGTAGTCGGCGACGAGCTGCTCGGCGAGGCCGGTGTACGCGGCGGGGGTGAGCGCCGCGAGGCGCTGCGCGACGTCGTCGGGCAGCCCCAGGCCGGCGACGAAGTCCTGCATGGCACGGGCGTCGACCTTCTGGCCGCGCGTGAGGTCCTTGAGCCGCTCGTAGGGATTCTCCATGCCCTCGACGCCCGCGACCGACGCCGCGCGCATCGCCGACTGGACCGGCTCGCCCAGGACCTCCCAGTTCTCGTCGAGGTCTCGCGCCATCAGCTCGGCGTTCACCGCGAGGGCCGTGAGGCCGCGGCGCACGTTGTCGATCGCGAGCAGCGAGTGGCCGAACGCGGGGCCGACGTTGCGCTGGGTCGTCGAGTCGGTGAGGTCGCGCTGCAGGCGGCTCGTGACGAGCGTGGCGCCGAGGGTGTCGAGCAGCGCGCACGAGATCTCGAGGTTCGCCTCGGCGTTCTCGAAGCGGATCGGGTTGACCTTGTGCGGCATGGTCGAGGAGCCCGTGGCGCCGGCCACCGGGATCTGCGTGAAGAAGCCCAGCGAGATGTACGTCCAGACGTCGGTCGCCAGGTTGTGCAGGATCCGGTTGAACCGGGCGACGTCCGCGTAGACCTCGGCCTGCCAGTCGTGCGACTCGATCTGCGTGGTCAGCGGGTTCCACGTCAGGCCCAGGTGCTCGACGAACGCCTTCGAGACCGCCGGCCAGTCGACGCCCGGCACCGCGACGGTGTGCGCGCCGTACGTGCCCGTGGCGCCGTTGAGCTTGCCGAGGAACTCGGCGCCCTCGACCCGGCGGAGCTGGCGGCGCAGGCGGTGGGTGAGCACCGCGATCTCCTTGCCCATCGTCGTGGGCGTGGCGGGCTGGCCGTGCGTGCGGCTCAGCAGGGGCACGCCCGCGTGCTCGCGCGCCATGTCGGCGAGCTGGTCGGTCAGCGCGGTGGCGGCAGGCAGCCAGACGTCCCGGATCGCGCCCTGCACCATCAGCGCGTACGAGAGGTTGTTGATGTCCTCCGAGGTGCACGCGAAGTGCACGAGCTCGCTCGCCGCCGGCAGGTTCGTGGTGCCGAGCGCCTCGGGAGCCGCGGCGATGCGGCGCTTGATGAAGTACTCGACGGCCTTGACGTCGTGCACCGTCTCGCGCTCGATCGCGCCGAGCTCGGCGATCTCCTCGGCCGCGAACGTGGCGGGGACGTGCCGCAGGTACGCGACCTCCTCGTCGGTGAGCGTGGGCGCGCCCGGCACGACGGCGCCGTCGGTGACGCCCGGCACGCCGTTGCACAGGAGGACGAGCCACTCGACCTCGACGTGGATGCGGGCCCGGTTGAGCGCGGCCTCGCTCAGGTGGTCGACGAGCGGGGCCACCGCGCCGCGGTAGCGGCCGTCGAGCGGTCCGAGCGCGATCGGCGGGGTGACGTCGGCGAGGTTCACACGGGTCTGCTGAGCGGTGGAGGTCACGGCGTCGATTCTCCCATGCACCGGACGCCGCCCACAGGCGCGTCTCCTGCACAGCCTCGCGGCCGCCCGGGGTGGCGGCAGGCAGGCGCCGCCTAGCGTCCCGCCCATGACGCAGCTGCCCGGCCCCGCCCTCGGCCCCGACCCGGCAGGGCTCGACGCCGCCCGTCACCTGCTGCACGCACGCCACCACCTCGACGAGGCCGACGGCGCGCTCCGGCTCGCCTCCCACGTGCCGTGGGAGTCCCCGGCCGCCACCGAGCTCCGCGCGACGCTCGCCGGCCTGCGCGCGCTGCTGGCGGACGACCGCGCGGCGCTCGACGACCTGCGCCGGGTCGTGGCGGGGCGGCCGTGAGCCGCGGCGGTG
>JAPSLD010000145.1 GCA_031181105.1 Isoptericola sp.
GTCGGCGATCCGGATCGCCGACCTGGCGACGAGTCACCGACCCGACGGGGCACCAGCGCCTCACGGCAGCGGCAGCAGCGGGTCGACCCGTGCTGCCCGCCGGACCGTGGCCGGGAACCGGTCCAGCAGCCGGCCGGTGGTGCGCAGCGGCTCCCTGGCGTCGATGGCCGTGAACCGCACCGGCCGGACGCCGAGCCGCTCGGTGATGGCGTCCTCGCGGACCTTCTCGTCGAACAGGGATCGTTCGGCGTCGTGGTCGGGCCCCAGGGCGCCGGCGGTGTACTTCACGCGCCCGTCGAACTCGGCCAGGACCCGGTGCTCCGGCCAGGCCAGGTCGACGAAGAACCGGCCGGCCCGCGTGGTGACGGGGAGCTGCGTGCGCGGGCGGGGCAGCCCCGCACGCAGCGCCAGGTAGCGCAGCCACGTCTCCCAGGGCGACTCGGCACCGGTGTCGGCCAGGTCGAGCACCAGGCGCGCGCGGCGCCGTCCCGGTCCCGGCCCGTCGCCGATCAAGCGGCGGACCTCGCCGGCGTCGACCCGCCGGAGCGCCCAGTCGGCGACGACGAGGCCGTGGAGCGGGTGCATCGTCGTCAAGCAGTCCACGACGGTCTGCTCCGGCGTGGTGACGGGGATCCCGTCGAGGGTGACCCAGCGCTCCGGCAGCGGTCGGTGCCGCGCGATGTCCGCCGCCGCGGACGCCCCCGCGCGGTACCGCTGCCGCACGTGGGTCACCTCGGGAGTCCGCCACAGCCAGGCGTCCCACAGGAGCGCCGCGCTCTCGTGGCTGAAGACGTGCGTCGCCCGCAGCTGGCGGTGCACGGCCTCGATCCGGGCCGCCGCACGCCGGCGCCGGGCCGCGGCGGGGTGGGCGCCGTCGTCGGGCACCCGCGCGCGGTACGCACCGCGGCGCAGCTGCTCGAGCTCGCCCCGGGCGAGGGCGCTGCGGAGTGCCGCGCGGTCGTGCTCACGCGCGACGAGGACGGCCGGTTCGCGAGGAGTCATCCCCGCACGGTGCTCGACGGCGGTGGGCGCCTGCCCCGGGCGCCGTCGCGCCCTGTGGACCGCCGGAGTCCTGGGGGCGGCCTCGGGCGGAGGCAGCCACGTCGGTGATCCGTCGCCGGGTCGGCGGTCCGGACCGCCGACCGGACGACCCGAGTGCAGCGCCTAGCGCACCGGCCGGGAGGCGGCCCACAGGGCGGCGCCCATCACCGTGAGCACCACGGTGATGATCACGAGCGGCACGCCCCAGCCGTCGGTCGCCGAGTGCACCGCGCCGATGAGGGTGGGCGCGGTCGCGGCACCGGCGTACCCGGCCGTCTGCACGACGGCGGAGCCGCGCCGCACGGCGGCGACGCTCGGGCTGCGCTCGGCGAGCAGGGTGAACAGGACGGTGAAGTAGCCGCCCTGCGCGGCGCCCGCCAGCGCCACGCCGAGCCACCACACGCCCGGCGCGAGGAGCAGCGCGAGCGGCAGCGAGAGCCACATCAGGCTCAGCGCGAGGCCGATGGCACGGAAGGACACCCGGCGGGCCAGCGCCGCCGGGACCAGCACGGCCGCCACCACGGCGAGGAGCTGGAACGGTCCGGTCGCCGCCCCCGCCGCCGCCGGGTCCATGCCGAGCCGGTCGGCCAGGATGGAGGGCAGCCAGGCCGTCATCACGTAGTAGCTCGACGAGGTGCCGGCGAAGGCGACGGCCAGCAGGAACGCGAGCCGGCGCACCTGACGCCGGGCGGCGGCGTCGACGTCGCCGCCGCGCGCGAGCCGCGGCACGCCCCTGTCGGGGTGCCGCTCGGCGAGCTCGCGCCCGGCCGGGACCCACACGCACAGGGCGAGCACCGCCAGCAGGCCCCACCCCGCGAGCGCCCACTGCCAGCCGAACGCCGTCGCGAGCGGCACGGTGAGCATCGTGGTGAAGGTCGAGCCGACGTTCATCGTCGCGGCGTACATGCCGGTCACCGTCGCGGCACGGTCGCGGAAGTCGCGGGCGATGACGATGGGCACCGACACGTTGCCCACGGTGATCCCGACGCCGAGCACCGCGGTCCCGAGCAGCGCGGCGGGCACCGTCCCGGTCGAGCGCAGGAGCGTGCCGGCCAGCACGAGCGTCATGGCGGCCAGCACCGCGCGCTCGGGGCCGATGCGCCCCACGACGACCGAGACCGCCGGCGTGCACACCGCGAAGCACAGGATGGGGATCGAGGTCAGGAGCCCGACGCCGGCCGAGGACAGGCCGAGGTCGGCCGCGACGTCGTCGACGACGGTGGGCAGCGAGGTGAGCTGGCCGCGCAGGTTGAGCGCGACCAGCATGAGCGCGAGCAGGACGAACCCGGACGCCCGGGCCGCGGCGCCGGGCCGGACCGTCATTCGTCGAACTGCGCGACCAGCGTGCGCAGCAGGGCGGCGAGCTGCGGCCGCTCGGCGGGCGCGAGCACGTCCAGGACGCGCGACTCCACGTCGAGCAGGTCGCTCATCGCGGCGTCGACCCGCTCCCGGCCCGTGGCCGTGAGCTGGACGAGCACGCCGCGGCGGTCGTCGAGGGACCGGTGCCGCTGGACGAACCCCCGGCGCTCGAGCCGGTCGATGCGGTTCGTCATGGTCCCGCTGGTGACGAGGGTCTGGGCGACGAGGGTGCCGGGCGACAGTTGGTACGGCTCGCCGGCGCGGCGCAGGGCGGACAGGACGTCGAACTCCCAGGTCTCGAGGTCGTGGCGGGCGAAGGCACCGCGCCGGGCGCGGTCGAGGTGCCGGGCGAGCCGGCTGACGCGCGAGAAGACGGTGAGCGGCTCGACGTCGAGGTCGGGCCGCTCGCGCCGCCAGGCGCCGACGATGCGGTCGACCTCGTCACCCGCCGACGGTGAGGTGGCCTCCATGGCCAGAGGGTACCGCGGGTCTCTCGACGTCAAGACTCTTGACGCGCCCTCACGGCTTGGTGAGCGTGGGCTTCTTGACCATCCCGGCCAGCCCGTTCCAGGCGAGGTTGACCAGGTGGGCGGCGACGTCCGCCTTCTTCGGGCTGCGCGCGTCGAGCCAGTACTGGCCCGTGAGCGCGACCATGCCCACGAGCATCTGCGCGTACAGCGGGGCGACCTTGGGATCGAGCCCGTTGTGCTTGAACTGCGCGGCGAGGATGTGCTCGACCTGGGCCGCGACGTCGCCGATGAGGCTCGAGAACGTCCCGGTCGCCTGGGCGACGGGGGAGTCGCGCACGAGGATGCGGAACCCGTCCTCGGACGTCTCGATGTAGCCGAGCAGCGCGAGCGCCGTGCGCTCGACCATGACCTTGGGGTGGCCGCCCTCGGCGAGCGCCCCGGTCAGCGCCGCGGTGAGCGCCTGGACCTCGCGGTCGACGATGACCGCGTAGACGCCCTCCTTGCCGCCGAAGTGCTCGTAGACCACCGGCTTGGACACCCCGGCGCGCGCGGCGATCTCCTCGACGCTCGTGCCCTCGAACCCCTTCTCCGCGAAGAGCCCGCGGCCGACCTCCAGCAGCTGCTCGCGGCGCTGGCTCGCCGTCATGCGGGCGCGCGGCACGCGCTTCGGCTCGCTGAGGTCGGCTGGCATGAGTGCCATTGTGCCCGCTCGGCGTACGCGCGCTGTGGCGCGCCCCACGCGGTCGGCGCCGCCCGGCGCGTCGGACGGGCGCGGAGGCACTCCCGCGGACCTGGCAGACTGTGGACGGACGCGCGACGGTGGTGCGTGACCCGCACCGGGGCAGGCCCCGAGCCATCGCCGCGACGGCCGGTCCGCCTTGGTGTAATCGGCAGCACAAGGGTTTTTGGTGCCTTTGGTCCAGGTTCGAGTCCTGGGGGCGGAGCACGTGCCCGCGACAGAGAGGGAATCACTGGTGGTCTCGAACGGCTCGACCGCAACGACCGGGGAAGGGACTCCGCGGCCGGCAGCCGTCGTCGTCCTCGCAGCAGGGCAGGGCACCCGCATGAGGTCCGCGACGCCCAAGGTGCTCCACCGCGTCGGTGGCCGCACGATGCTGGGGCACGCCGTCACCGCGGGCCAGGAGCTCGCGCCCGAGCACTTCGCCGTCGTCGTGCGCCACGAGCGCGAGCTCGTCGCGGCGGCAGCGCTCGAGCTCGAGCCCGCGGCGATCGTCGTCGACCAGGACGAGGTCCCGGGCACCGGACGCGCGGTCCAGTGCGCGCTCGACGCGCTCGACGCCCGGGCCCACGCGGAGCGTGCCGCGGCGCTCTCCCACACCGACGAGCTGCACGGCGCCACCGAGCACCCCCTCGGGGACGGGATCGAGGGCGCGGTCGTCGTGCTCGCGAGCGACGTCCCGCTGCTCGACGGCGCGACGCTCGGCCAGCTCGTGGCCGCCCACCAGGCCGACGGCAACGCGGTCACGATCCTGACGACCGAGGTCGACGACGCCAACGGCTACGGGCGCATCGTCCGCGAGCCCGGCACCGGTGACGTGCTGGAGATCGTCGAGCACAAGGACGCCTCGACGGCCCAGCGCGACATCCGCGAGATCAACGGCGGCGTCTATGTGTTCGACGCCGGGGTCCTGCGCCGGGGCCTCGCCGGGCTGAGCTCCGACAACGCGCAGGGCGAGGTGTACCTGACCGACGTCGTCGCGTTCGCGCGGAGCGAGGGCCGCCCGGTGCGCGCGCTCCTGAGCGACGACCCGATGCTCGTCGAGGGTGTCAACGACCGCGTCGCGCTCGCGACGCTGGGCGGCGAGCTGAACCGCCGGATCCTCGGCGAGTGGATGCGTGAGGGCGTGACCGTCGTCGACCCGGCCACCACGTGGGTCGACGTCGACGTCGAGCTGGCGCCCGACGTGACGCTCCTGCCCGGCACGCAGCTGCACGGCGCCACCCGGGTGGGCTCCGGTGCCACGATCGGCCCGGACACGACCCTGACCGACGTCGAGGTCGGCGAGGGTGCGACGGTCGTCCGCACGCACGGCTCCGCGTCCGTGATCGGCGCGGGCGCGTCCGTCGGCCCCTTCGCCTACCTCCGGCCGGGCACGCGGCTCGGCGCCCGGGGCAAGATCGGCACGTTCGTCGAGACGAAGAACGCTGAGATCGGCGAGGGGTCGAAGGTCCCGCACCTGTCCTACGTCGGCGACGCGACGATCGGCGAGCACTCGAACGTCGGCGCCGCCTCGGTGACCGTCAACTACGACGGCGTCAGCAAGCACCGGACCGTCATCGGGTCGTACGCGCGCACGGGTGCCGACAACATGTTCGTCGCCCCGGTCACGGTGGGCGACGGCGCCTACACCGCCGCGGGGTCCGTCATCACGCGCGACGTCCCGCCCGGCGCGCTCGGGGTCAGCCGCGCCCAGCAGAAGAACGTGGAGGGGTGGGTCGAGCGCCGCCGGCCCGGTACCCCCGCCGCCGAGGCCGCGGCACGCGCCGCGGCGCAACCCGGCGGCGGCCTCGTGCTCGGCGCGCAGGCCCGCCTGGAGCTCGGCAAGCACAACGCCCTGACCGGCACGACTCCCGCGGTCCCGGGCTCCGGCACCGACTCGACCGACACCGACTCGACCGACTCCTCGTCCGACCCGGCCACCGAAGGAAGCACGCACTGATGAACAACTCGATCGCCGGCACCGGGGAGCGCACCCTCGTCCTCGCCGCGGGGCGCGCGCACCCGGAGCTCGCCGAGGCCGTCGCCAAGGAGCTGGGGATCAACCTGCTGCCCGTGTCCGCGTACGACTTCGCGAACAGCGAGACGTACGTGCGCTTCGGCGAGTCGGTGCGCGGGACGGACATCTTCCTGCTGCAGAGCCACACCGCTCCGGTGAACCAGTGGCTCATGGAGCAGCTGCTCATGGTCGACGCCGCCAAGCGCGCCTCGGCGCGCACGGTGACGGTCGTGACGCCGTTCTTCGCCTACGCGCGCCAGGACAAGAAGAGCCGCGGCCGCGAGCCGATCTCGGCCCGCCTCGTCGCCGACATGCTCAAGACCGCGGGCGCCGACCGGATCATGAGCGTGGACCTGCACACCCCGCAGATCCAGGGCTTCTTCGACGGGCCGGTCGACCACCTGTGGGCCATGCCCGTGCTCACGGACTACGTGCGCACGCGCGTCGACCTCGACAACGTCGCGGTCGTGTCGCCCGACGCCGGCCGCATCCGCGTGGCCGAGATGTGGGCCGCCAAGCTCGGCGGCGCGCCGCTCGCGTTCGTCCACAAGACGCGCGACGTGACGCGGCCCAACCAGGCCGTGGCGAACCGGGTCGTCGGCGACGTCGAGGGCCGCGAGTGCGTGCTCGTGGACGACCTCATCGACACGGGCGGCACGATCGCCGAGGCGGTCAAGGTCATCATGGACGCCGGCGCCAAGTCGGTCGTGGTCGCCGCGACGCACGGCGTGCTGTCCGACCCCGCGGCGAAGCGGCTGTCCGGGTGCGGCGCGACCGAGGTCGTCGTGACCGACACGCTCCCGATCTCGGCCGACAAGCGGTTCGGCCAGCTCACCGTGCTGAGCATCGCCCCGCTCGTGGCGCGCGCCATCCGTGAGGTGTTCGACGACGGGTCGGTCACCTCGCTGTTCGACGGCAACAGCTGAGCGCCGTCGGCGCGAGCTTTCCACGGAGGGGCAGCGCCGGGTACAGTAGAGCGGTTGCCTCGGCGAGGGACGTCTGACGGGCGCCGGCACGCACAGGATGCGCGCCGTGATCGCACCCTCAGAGCTGGATCCGTCGGATATCCGTGATCGACTGGGCGGCTGCAGGTGCCCTGCGCATGGTGCGCAGGCCGTCCCGCGGCGCGTCCTCGGTCGCGTCCGTCACGTGTCCCGCGCCGACGCAGCCGCCCGTCCGTGGGGCCCTCTCACCACGCGGACAGCCGACGGTTCCCACTGGCCGTCGGCACGCACAGACCATCCCAGGAGTGATCCACGTGTCCGAGTTCAAGCTCGCCGCCGAGGCCCGCACGGAGTTCGGCAAGGGTGCCGCCCGCCGCATCCGCCGCGCGAACA
>JAPSLD010000146.1 GCA_031181105.1 Isoptericola sp.
ATGCTGACCATCGCCAAGCACGCCGACGAGGCGGGCCTCGACGTCTTCGCGACGGGCGAGCACCACAACCCGCCGTTCGTCGCGTCGAGCCCGACGACGATGCTCGGTTACCTCGCGGGCGTCACCAGCAACATCACCCTGTCGACCGCGACCACGCTCATCACGACGAACGACCCGGTCCGCCTCGCCGAGGAGTACGCGATGCTCCAGGTCATCAGCGACGGGCGCATGGACCTCATGATGGGCCGTGGCAACACCGGCCCCGTCTACCCCTGGTTCGGCCAGGACATCCGCCAGGGCATCCCGCTGGCGATCGAGAACTACGCGCTCCTGCGCCGCCTGTGGACCGAGGACGTCGTCGACTGGGAGGGCAAGTTCCGCACGCCCCTGCAGGGCTTCACGTCCACGCCCCGCCCGCTCGACGGGGTCCCGCCGTTCGTCTGGCACGGCTCGATCCGCAGCCCCGAGATCGCCGAGCAGGCCGCCTACTACGGTGACGGGTTCCTGCACAACAACATCTTCTGGCCGATGAGCCACACCAAGCAGATGGTGGCCTTCTACCGGCAGCGGTTCGAGCACCACGGCCACGGCCGCGCCGACCAGGCGATCGTGGGCCTCGGCGGCCAGGTGTTCATGCGCAAGAGCTCGCAGGACGCCGTACGCGAGTTCCGTCCCTACTTCGACGTCGCGCCGGTGTACGGGCACGGTCCCTCGCTCGAGGACTTCAGCGAGCAGACGCCCCTGACCGTGGGCTCCCCGCAGCAGGTGATCGACCGGTACGGCTCGTTCGTCGACGAGGTCGGCTACTACCAGCGCCAGCTGTTCCTCATCGACCACGCCGGCCTGCCGCTCAAAACCGTGCTGGAGCAGATCGACCTGCTCGCGGGCGAGGTGGTGCCCGAGCTGCGCAGGATCGCCGAGGCCCGGCGGCCCGCGGACGACGTGCCGCTGAACCCGCCGAGCCACGCCGAGCGCGTGGCCACCGCACGCGCCGCCGGCCGGGCGTCCGCCACCCACGTGGGCGACACCGCCGACCCGTTCACCGGGACGGTCGCCGAGGACGCCCAGCCGGCGCGCTCGGGCCGGGCCTTCGGGCTCTGAGCGGCCCGACGCCCTCCACCTCCCGCAGCAGCCCGAACCGTAGAAGGAGCCCCGTGAGCACCGACCGCACCCTCGTCGTCGTCTCGGCCGGCCTGTCCCAGCCGTCGTCCACCCGTCTGCTCGCCGACCGCCTGTCCGCGGCCGCGGCGCGCGAGCTGCAGTCGCGGGGCCACGGCGTGAGCGTCGAGACGATCGAGCTGCGCGACCACGCGCACGCCGTCGTGGACGCGATGCTCACGGGGTTCCCCACCGGCGAGCTCGCCCGCGCCATGGAGACGCTCAGCCGGGCGGACGGCGCCATCGCCGTCACGCCGCTGTTCACCACCACGTACTCGGGTCTGTTCAAGTCGTTCGTCGACATCGTCGACCCCGACGCGCTGCGCGGCATGCCGGTGCTCCTCGGCGCGACCGGCGGCACGCCCCGTCACTCGCTGGCGCTCGAGTACTCGCTGCGCCCGCTGTTCACCTACCTGCACGCCGACGTCGTGCCCACCAGCGTGTTCGCGGCCACCGACGACTGGGCGGGCGAGGGGGACGAGGTCAACCCGCTGCCGCGCCGCATCGAGCGCGCCGGCACGGAGCTCGCCGAGCGGGTGTCCGCCCGCCGCAACGAGGGGCCGGCCGACCCGTTCGCCGACGTGCCGAGCTTCTCCGACCTGCTCGGCGGCGCCTGACCCGCTGCGCGGCCCGCCCGCGGTGGCCCGTGCGGGCCACCGGACGCCGGGTGGACGGCGGGCCGGGCGTCCCGCCGCCGCCGCTAGGGTGGGCGCCATGCGCGTGCTCGTCACCGGCGGGGCCGGGTACATCGGCTCCCACACCGTCCTGTCCCTCGTCGAGGCCGGCCACGACCCGGTCGTCGTCGACTCGTTCGTCAACGCCAAGCCTGCGGTCGTCGCGCGGCTCGAGCGCCTCGCCGGGCGCCCGGTGCCCGCCCACCGCCTCGACCTGACCGACGCCGCCGCCACGGAGCGGCTCTTCGCCGAGCAGGACTTCGACGCCGTCATCCACTTCGCGGCGCTCAAGGCGGTCGGCGAGTCGGTCGCGCGGCCGCTGGAGTACTACCGCAACAACCTGGACGCCACCTTCTCGCTCCTCGCGGCGATGGCCGCGCACGACGTGCGCCGCTTCGTCTTCTCGTCGTCGGCCACCGTCTACGGGGAGAAGGCACCCGTGCCGTACCAGGAGGACTACGAGCCCCTGGTGTCGGCCTCGCCGTACGGGCAGACCAAGGTCATGATCGAGCGCGTGCTGACGGACGTCGCCGCGGTCCACCCCGGGTGGAAGGTCGCGCTGCTGCGCTACTTCAACCCCGTCGGAGCCCACCCCAGCGGCGAGATCGGCGAGGACCCGCAGGGCATCCCGAACAACCTCATGCCGTTCCTCGCGCAGGTCGCCGTCGGGCGGCGCGACCACGTGACCGTCTTCGGCGGCGACTACCCGACCGCCGACGGCACGTGCGAGCGCGACTACATCCACGTCGTGGACCTGGCCGCCGGGCACGTCGCCGCGCTGGACCACCTCGACACGATGAGCACCGACGTGCGGGCGTTCAACCTCGGCACGGGCTCCGGCACCTCCGTGCTCGAGCTGCTCCACGCGTTCGAGCGCGCCGTCGGCCACGACCTGCCGTACGAGATCGGGCCGCGCCGTGCCGGCGACCTGCCGGCGTTCTGGGCCGACCCGCACCGGGCGCGCACCGAGCTCGGCTGGTCGCCCACCCGCACGATCGACGACATGTGCGCCGACACGTGGCGGTGGCAGTCGGCGAACCCGCAGGGCTTTCCCGAGGCCTGACCTTGCGGCACGCCTCGTGCGGCGCGACGATGTGACCGTGCTCGACGACGACCGACCGCGGCAGCGCTGGGACCCGGGTGCCCGGTACCGGCCGTCGGTGCTGCGCGGGGCGCCGCAGGGGGCCGGCGGGGCCGTGAGCGCGACGCCGGGCAGGCCGCGGGGCCGGCTCGTGCGCGGGCCCGCGCGCCGCACGGCCGTGTTCGACCGCAGCGTGTGGCAGAACTCGGGCGGGCAGCCGCACCGGCGCCGGGCCGGCGAGGCCCTGGCGTCCGCGCTCGAGTGCTACCGCACCGGCGCGCTCGACACGAGCGGCCTGGTCCGCGCGGTCGGGCGCGCCCTGGCCTCCTGAGTGTCGGCACGCGAGCTCGTCGTCCTCGGCACCGCCAGCATGGTGCCCACGCGCGAGCGCAACCACAACGGCTACGTGCTCCGCTTCGACGACACGACCGTCCTGTTCGACCCCGGTGAGGGCACCCAGCGGCAGATGACCCTGGCGGGCGTCTCCGCGACCGACCTGACCCGCGTCGCGGTCACGCACCTGCACGGTGACCACTCGCTCGGGCTGGCCGGCGTGGTGCAGCGGATGTCCGGCGACCACGTGCCGCACACGGTCCCCGTGTGCTTCCCGGCGTCGGGGGAGCGCTGGGTGCGCAACCTGCTCGAGGCCAGCGCGTTCGACCACCACGAGCGGGTCGTGCTGCAGCCCCTGCTCGCGGCCCGCGGCGAGGTCGTGGTCGTGCCCCCGGTACCCGGACAGCGCGGCGCGGCGATGCCGGGCGCGCCCACGCTCATGGCGCGCCCGCTGGACCACCGCATCGACGCGCTCGGCTACCGCCTGCAGGAGCCCGATGGCGTCACGCTCGACCCGGCGCGGCTCGCCGCGGCCGGGGTCGCGCCCGGACCCGACGTCGGGCGGCTGCAGCGCGAGGGCGTCCTGGCGCTGCCGGACGGGCGCGTCGTGCGCGTCGAGGAGGTGAGCGTGCGGCGACCGGGCCAGTCGGTCGCGTTCGTCATGGACACCCGGCTGTGCGACGCGGTCGGCGAGCTGGCCGACGGCGTGGACCTGCTCGTGGTGAGTCGACGTTCCTGCACCGCGACGCCGACCTCGCGGACCGCTGGGCGCACCTGACGTGCCGCCAGGCGGCGCAGGTCGCGGCGGAGGCGGGCGTCCGCCACCTCGTGCTCACCCACTTCTCCCAGCGGTACCGCGTGCCGGACGAGCTGCCGCAGGCGTTCGAGCGCGAGGCGCGCGAGGTGTTCGACGGCGGGCTCACCGTCGCGCGCGACCTCGACCGGGTGCCGCTGCCGCCGCGGCGCCGACGGCCCGGGGCGTCGTGAGCGCGTGGTGAGCGCTCAGAGCACGTCCGGCACAGGCACCTGCTCGAGGCCGTGCGCCTCGGCGACGCCCGCGTTCGTCACCCGGCCGTCGTGCGTGTTGAGCCCGCGCGCGAGCGCGGCGTCGGCGCGCATCGCCTGCTGCCAGCCGTGGTCGGCGAGCGCGACGGCGTAGGGCAGGGTCACGTTGGTCAGCGCGTAGGTGGACGTGTGCGGCACGGCGCCGGGCATGTTGGCCACGCAGTAGAACACCGACCCGTGCACGTCGAACGTCGGTTGGGCGTGCGTCGTGGGGCGCGAGTCCTCGAAGCAGCCGCCCTGGTCGATCGCGATGTCGACCAGCACGGAGCCGGGGCGCATGCGCGAGACCAGCTCGTTCGACACGAGCACCGGCGCCTTCGCG
This sequence comes from Isoptericola sp., assembly GCA_031181105.1. GTDB lineage: Bacteria > Actinomycetota > Actinomycetes > Actinomycetales > Cellulomonadaceae > Isoptericola. The sequence goes on from JAPSLD010000146.1 coordinate 4,634, forward strand.
CCCGGCACGAGCACCGCGCCGACGACGAGGTCGGCGTCGAGCACGGACCGCTCGAGCGTCATGCGGTTCGAGGCCAGGGTCTGGACCTGCCCGTGGAGCTCCCGGTCCGCGGCCTTCAGGACGTCCGCGTTCTTGTCGAGCAGCGTGACGCGCGCACCCATGCCGACGGCGATCCGCGCCGCGTTCATGCCGGAGACCCCGGCGCCGATGATCACGACGTGCGCGGCGGCCACGCCCGGCACGCCGCCGAGCAGGATGCCGCGCCCGCCCGCTGCCCGCAGGAGCGTGGCGGCGCCGACCTGGGGCGCGAGCCGGCCGGCGACCTCCGACATGGGCGCCAGGAGCGGGAGCGCGCCGGAGTCGGCCTGGACCGTCTCGTAGGCGATCGCAGTGACCTCGCGCGCGAGCAGCTCCTCGGTGAGCGCCTTGTCGGCGGCCAGGTGCAGGTAGGTGAACAGGACCTGTCCCTCGCGGATGCGGTCGTACTCCTCGGCGACGGGCTCCTTGACCTTGAGGACCATCTCGGCGTCCCACGCCTCGTCCGCGGTCGCGACGATCGCCGCGCCCGCGTCGGCGTACTCGGCGTCGGTGATCGACGAGCCCAGGCCGGCACCCGACTGGACACGCACCGCGTGCCCGTGGGACGTCAGCTCGTGCACCCCGGCGGGGGTGATCGCCACCCGGTACTCGTGGTTCTTCACTTCCTTCGGGACACCGATGTCCATGGTCGCGACCCCCTCCAGGTCCGCCGGCCGGCTCGTGGCCGGCACGGGTCGTCGTCCGCGGCGTGTGACCGCGCTCACCACCAGTGTGGTGCAGACGTTCGCTGGAGGACGGCGATCCGGTGGATCCTTCGCTAGGTTGACGTCATGACGGAGGGATCTTCAGCTACGCGCGGCCCGACGGGTCGCCGTCCGAACGATCTTCGGACCCGGGTCGCGGGCCACTCGGGCCTCGAGCGGCGCGCCGCCGAGCCGGTGCGGCTCGACGACATCGACCACCGGCTGCTCGCGGCCCTCGCCGACGACGCCCGCATCCCGAACAACGCGCTGGCGGCCCGGGTGGGGATCGCGCCGTCGACGTGCCTGACCCGCGTGCGCCGGCTGCAGGAGAAGGGCGTCGTCCGGGGCTTCCACGCCGACGTCGACCCGGCGCTGGCCGGACGGCCGCTGCAGGCCATCATCGCGGTGCGCATGCAGGGTCACGCGCGCTCGCGCCTGTCGGCGTTCCTGCGGCAGCTCGCCGAGCTGCCCGGGGTCCTGAACGTGTTCCTGCTCGGTGGGGCGCACGACTTCTTCGTCCACGTCGCCGCCCCCGACTCGGACGGCCTCAACGACTTCGTCGTCGAGAACCTGTCGGCCAACCCGGACGTGGCCCTCACCGAGACGAACCTCATCTTCCAGCACGTGCGCGCGAGCTGGTACTGAGCTCACGCCACGGACGTGAGCCAGCGGTGCAGCTCCGTGGCCAGCGCCACCGGGGCGTCGAGCTGCACCAGGTGGCCGGCGCCGTCGAGGACCGTCACGCTCGCCCCGGGGATCGCCGCGGCGAGCCGGTGGGCACGGTCGGGCGGGATCCACGCGTCCTGCCCGCCCCACACGACGTGCGTGGGCGCGTCGACGGATCCCAGCAGGGGCTCGATCTCGTCCGTGAAGCGCTCGTCGCCCTGGGCGATCTGCCGGTAGAACGCCGTCTGCCCCTCGCGCCCGGTCCAGGGGGCGACGAGCGCGTCGAGCTCCTCGGGCCGCAGCCCGCGGTGGCTCGCGCCCCGCACGTACGCCTCGAGGGCGCCCCGGTGCACGGTGGCCGGGAGCTCGGCGAGCACCTCGGCGTTCTCGCGGACGAGCGCGAAGAAGGGCGTGCCCCACGGGCGGAGCGCGACGACGTCGACCAGGCACAGCGACGCGTACGCGACGCCGTGCAGCAGGTGGGCCCGCAGCGCCACCGCGCCGCCGAAGTCGTGCGCGACCACGTGCGGGCGCTCGAGACCCCAGTGCTCGACGAGCCCGGCGAACGCCTCGCCCTGCACGCCGAGGTCGACGTCGTGCGCCGGGTCCTTCGACGAGGCGCCGTAGCCGGGCATGTCCCACAGGTGCACCGTGAAGCTGCGGGCGAGGGCCTGCGCGTACGGTGCCCACAGCCACGACGACCACGGGGTCCCGTGGCACATCACGAGCGCGGGACCGCTGCCGAACGCGGTCCACGCGATCTCACGGCCGCGCCACCGCAGCCGACGGTCGAGCAGGTGCGACGCCGGGATGTCGGTCATGGCCCCCAGGCTAGGCCGGGCCTCCGACGGT
>JAPSLD010000147.1 GCA_031181105.1 Isoptericola sp.
CGAGCGCGATCGGCAGGATGATGAGGAGCTTGTTGCGGATCGAGCCCCACGCGATCTTCTTGACGATCGGGATCTCGCGCGCCGCGGCGACGCCCCGGACGTACTGCGGCGTCACGGCCGTGTCGTCGACGACGACGCCGGCGGCCTTGGCGGTCGCCCGCCCGGCGGCCATGCCCACGTCGTCCACCGAGGCGGCGGCGAGCTTGGCGATCGCCGCGACGTCGTCCAGGAGCCCGAGCAGCCCGGCGCTCATGCGGCCACCGCCGGGCGGGAGGTGCTGCGAGGAGCGACAGGCCTCGCGGCCGGGGCCGCGGTGCGGGGTGAGGTCAGCATGGGTCAATCGTGCCGCAGACTCGGGACACTCGACGTCCGGCGCGCTCCCGCCGGCCGCCCGCACTCAGTCCTGGCCGTAGAAGACGCGCTCCATGACCGCGCGGGCGCGGCGGGCGGCGCGCAGGTACCGCTCCTCGAGCTCCCACCCCGCGTCCACGTCCCCCAGCAGGCGTGCGACGCCGCCGAGGGCCTGCCGGTCGTGCGGCAGCACGTCCGCCTGGGCGCCGCCGACCTTGCCGGACCAGAGCACGAGCGCCGACCGCAGCCGCGACGCGAGGACCCACGCCTCGCGCAGGCACGCGGCCTCGTCCGACCCGACGAGGCCCGCCTCCTCGGCCGCGCCGAGCGCGGCGACCGTCCCGGTCGTGCGCAGGCCGGGCACCTCGCCGGCGTGCTGGAGCTGCAGCAGCTGGACGGTCCACTCGACGTCGGACACGCCGCCGCGGCCGAGCTTGAGGTGCCGTGCCGGCTCGACGCCGCGCGGGAGCCGCTCGGACTCCACGCGGGCCTTGATGCGCCGCACCTCGCGCAGGCTGGCGTCGTCGAGCCCGCCGGGCGGGTAGCGCAGCGGGTCGACGAGCGCGGTGAACCGCGCACCGACGCTGCCCTCCCCCGCGGCGTCGCCGGCGACGGGGCGGGCCCGCAGCAGCGCCTGCTGCTCCCACACGCTGGCCCAGCGCTGGTAGTACTCGGCGTAGGACGCGATCGAGCGCACGAGCGGCCCCTGCCGCCCTTCCGGCCGCAGGTCCGCGTCGACCGGCAGCGCGGGCTCCGGCCCGACGGCGGACAGCAGCTGCTGGAGCTTGCGCGCCGTGAGCGTGGCGAAGTCCTGGGCCGTCCGCTCGTCGGCGCCGGGCACCGGGTCGTGCACGAAGAGCACGTCGGCGTCCGAGCCGTAGCCCATCTCGCGGCCCCCGAGCCGGCCCATCGCCACGACGAGCATGCGCGTCGGGTTGCCGGCCGCGTCGGCGCCGAGGCCCATCTCCTGCCGCGCGGCGTACTCGGCCACGCGCAGCCCGCCGACGAGCACGACGTCCGCCGCGTCCGAGATCGCCGCCTGCGCGCGCACGGGGTCGAGCACGCCGAGCACCTCGCCCGCACCGGTGCGCGCCAGCTCGCGCCGCCGGATCGCGCGCAGGGACGTCGCGGCCGGCAGCGGCTCGTCGGCGCGCGTCAGGATCGCGTCGGCCTCCGCGGTGAGCCGCTCCGCGCCGCGCGGCTCGAGCCCGGAGGTGTCCGCCAGCCACTGCACCGACTCGGGCGAGCGCGCCAGCGCGTCGGAGAGGTACTTCGACGACGAGAGGAGCTGCGCCAGGTGGTAGGCGGCGTTCTCGGAGTCGCGCAGCAGCCGCAGGTACCAGTGCGTGCTGCCGAGGTCCTCCGAGAGCCTGCGGAACGCGAGCAGGCCCCCGTCCGGGTCGGCGCCCTCGGCGAACCACCCGAGCAGGACCGGGAGCAGCTGGCGCTGCAGCGCCGCCCGCCGGGACGTGCCCTCGGTGAGCGCGGTGACGTGCCGCATCGCGCCGTCGGGGTCGCGATAGCCGATGGCCGCGAACCGCGCCCGCGCGGCGTCCGGCGCGAGCGAGAGCTCGTCGTCGGACAGCTGGGCCGACGCCGGGAGCAGGGGCCGGTAGAAGACCGCCTCGTGGAGCGCGCGCACCTCCCGGCGCGTGGCACGCCACCGCTCGAGGAGCCCCTCGGCACCCTCGGCGCGCATGCCGAGCGAGCGTGCGAGCCGGCGCAGGTCCTCCTCGGCCGTGGGCAGCAGGTGCGTGCGCCGCAGCCGGAACAGCTGGACCCGGTGCTCGAGCGAGCGCAGGAACCGGTAGCACACGCCCATGCGCGCCGCGTGCTCGCGCCCGACGAAGCCGCCGGCCGCGAGCGCGGTGAGCGCCGCGAGCGTGTGCGGGGAACGGATCTGGTCGTCGGTGCGCCCGTGCACGAGCTGCAGGAGCTGGACGGTGAACTCGACGTCGCGCAGGCCGCCCTTGCCGAGCTTGATCTGGCGGTCCGCCTCCGAGACCGGCACGTGGTCCTCGACCCGGCGGCGCATCGCCTGCGCGTCCTCGACGAAGTGCTCGCGCGAGACGGCGGCCCAGACGAGCGGGTCGACGGCCTCGCGGTAGGCGCGCCCGAGGGCGGCGTCGCCGGCGACCGGCCGCGCCTTCAGCAGCGCCTGGAACTCCCACGTCGCGGCCCAGCGCTCGTAGTAGGCCAGGTGGCTGGCGAGCGTCCGCACGAGCGGTCCCTGCTTGCCCTCGGGTCGCAGCGCGGCGTCGACAGGCCAGAGCGCCGGCTCGGCCGAGGCGCCCGAGCACACCTTCTGCAGCGCTGTCGCGAGCCGGGTCCCGGCGGCGAGCGCCGCGTCCTCCTCGACCGGCGTGCCGTCGGCGCGCGTCCCGGGCTCGCACACGTAGACGACGTCGACGTCGGAGACGTAGTTGAGCTCGCGGCCGCCCGTCTTGCCCATGCCGATCACGGCGAGGCGGACGCCGTCCGCAGGGGCACCGACCTCGGCGCGCGCGACCGCGAGCGCACCCTCGAGCGCCGCGGCCGCGAGGTCCGCCAGGGCCGCGGCGACACCCGGCAGCTGGCTGAGCGGGTCGGGGCACGTCAGGTCGGTCGCGGCGATGCGCAGCAGGCGTGCGCGGTAGGCGCGACGCAGCGCGTCGGTCGCCGTGCGCGCCGCGGGGTCGGGCCACCCGTCGCCGTCGTCCGACGCCGGGGCGTCGGCCGCGACCGGCGCGTCGGCGTCCGGGTCGGCGCCGACGGCGCGCAGCAGCTCGGCGCGCACGAGCGACGGGTCCGCGCCGACGCCGTCGTCGCCGTCGGCGAGCACGTCGAGCAGCTCGGGCCGCCGGACGATGTCGTCGCCGAGCGTCGACGACGCGCCCAGCACCGCGAGCAGCCGGGTGCCGGCCCCCGCCTCGCGCGAGTCGCCCGCGGCGCCGAGCAGCGCCGTGACGCGCGGGCGGGCGTCGGGCACGCCGGCGAGCCGCACGAGCTGGAGCAGCGCCAGGTCGGGGTCGGCCGTCCGGCCGAGCGCGCGCAGCAGCGCGTCGCCGTCGTCGGTCGCCAGGCAGCCCTGGAGGGCGGCGTCGGCCCACAGGTCGGCCGACCTGGTGAGGTCCGCGAACCCCGCGCGCAGCAACCGTCCCGTGAGTGTCTCGCGCCTACCGGTCCCCGACGTGGTCGTGCTCACGTCTCGACCCTAACGCCGCCGCCCGCGCGGCCGCTCAGAGCACCTGGAGGAAGCGCTCCAGCTCGAACGGCGTCACCTGGGCGCGGTAGTCGTCCCACTCCTGGCGCTTGTTCTTCAGCACGTACCGGAACACGTGCTCGCCGAGCGTCTCGGCGACGAGCTCGGACGACTCCATGAGCTCGACCGCCTCGGCCAGCGACTGCGGCAGCGGGGCGATCCCGAGCGCGCGCCGCTCGGCGTCCGTGAGCTCCCAGACGTCGTCCTCCGCGCCCTCGGGCAGGTCGTAGCCCTCCTCGATGCCCTTGAGGCCCGCGGCGAGCATGACGGCGAACGCCAGGTAGGGGTTCGCGGCCGAGTCGATCGCGCGGTACTCCACGCGCGACGACTGGCCCTTGCCCGGCTTGTACATCGGCACGCGCACGAGCGCCGAGCGGTTGTTGTGGCCCCAGCACACGTAGCTCGGCGCCTCGGCGCCGCCCCACAGGCGCTTGTACGAGTTGACGTACTGGTTGGTGATCGCGGTGATCTCGGCCGCGTGCACGAGCAGGCCCGCGATGAACTGCCGGGCCGTCTTGGACAGCTCGAACTGGGCGCCGGGCTCGTGGAACGCGTTGCGGTCGCCCTCGAACAGCGACATGTGGGTGTGCATGCCCGAGCCCGGCTGGTCCGCGAGCGGCTTGGGCATGAACGAGGCGAACACGCCCTGCTCCAGCGCCACCTCCTTGACGACCGTGCGGAACGTCATGAGGTTGTCGGCCGTCGTGAGCGCGTCGGCGTAGCGCAGGTCGATCTCGTTCTGGCCCGGGCCGGCCTCGTGGTGCGAGAACTCGACGGAGATCCCCATCGACTCGAGCATCGTGATGGCGGCGCGCCGGAAGTCGTGGGTGCTGCCGCGCGCGAGGTGGTCGAAGTAGCCGCCGCGGTCGACCGGGACGAGCTGCTCGTCGGGCGAGCCGATCTGGTTGAACAGGTAGAACTCGACCTCGGGGTGCGTGTAGAAGGTGAACCCCTTGTCGCTGGCCTTGGCCAGGGCGCGCTTGAGGACGTTGCGCGAGTCGGCGAGCGACGGCTCGCCGTCGGGCGTCAGGATGTCGCAGAACATGCGGCCGGTCCCGTGCCGCTCGCCGCGCCACGGCAGCACCTGGAAGGTGGTCGGGTCGGGGCGGGCGATCATGTCGGCCTCGTAGACGCGCGTCAGGCCCTCGATGGCGCTGCCGTCGAACCCGATGCCCTCGCTGAACGCCGACTCGAGCTCCGCCGGCGCGACGGCGACCGACTTGAGCATGCCCAGCACGTCGGTGAACCAGAGCCGGATGAAGCGGATGTCGCGCTCCTCGACCGTGCGGAGCACGAACTCCTGCTGCCTGTCCATGGGCCCCATCCTGCCTGATGTCTGTTACCGGCAGGTGACATGGCCCGGTGTGGCTTCCGCGTAGGCTTCGACCATGTCCGCGCACGCTGCTCCCGAGCCCTCCGCGCGCCCGAAGCGGGTCCGGATCCACCACCTGGCCGAGGCCAAGGCACGCGGCGAGAAGATCACGATGCTCACGGCGTACGACGCCGTCACGGCGCGGATCTTCGACGCCGCCGGCATCGACGTCCTGCTGGTCGGGGACTCCATCGGCAACGTGATGCACGGCCACGCCACGACGCTGCCCGTGACGGTCGACGACATGATCCCCGCGGCCCGCGCGGTGGCGGGCGCGGCGCAGCGCGCGCTGGTCGTCGTCGACCTGCCGTTCGGCTCCTACGAGGCGGGTCCCGAGCAGGCGCTGGCCACGGCCGTGCGCGTGATGAAGGAGACCGGCGCCGCGGGCGTCAAGCTCGAGGGTGGCCGCCGCAGCGCGGCGCAGGTCCGCGCGCTGACCGACGCGGGCATCCCCGTCGTCGGGCACCTCGGGTACACCCCCCAGTCGGAGAACGCGCTCGGCGGCCCGCGCGTGCAGGGGCGCGGCGACGACGCCGCGGCCACGCTCACCGAGGACGCCGTGGCCGTGCAGGAGGCGGGCGCGTTCGCCGTGGTGCTGGAGATGGTCCCGGTCGAGGTCGCCGCGCGGGTGACCGAGGTGCTGCACATCCCGACGATCGGGATCGGCGCCGGCAACGCGACCGACGGTCAGGTGCTCGTGTGGACCGACATGGCGGGGATGACCGACTGGTCGCCGCGGTTCGCCCGCCGCTACGCCGAGCTCGGGCGCGTGCTCCGGCAGGCCGCGGAGGACTACGCCGAGGAGGTCCGCACCGGGGCGTTCCCGGACGCCGCGACCTCGTTCGAGCGCTGACCGCCCGCCGGCGCGGCCGGGCGCGGGCGGGTCAGCCGCGGCCGCGCCACTCCCGGTCCTCGTCCTCCCACGACTCGTTGCGCTGCTGGGCCAGCTCGAGCGCGTGCTGGGCCGCCTCGCGCGTCGGGTAGGGGCCCATGAGGTTGGTCCAGCTCGACCGGTGCCCCTCCTCGACCTGGCCCGTGCGGGTGTTGTACCAGTACTGACGCTGCGTGCTCTCCTCGCTCATACCTCGATCCTGCCCCAGGATGGTCCTCATGCATGAGAACTCCACCCCTCACCCGCTGGCCCTGGGCATCGACGTCGGCGGGTCGGGCATCAAGGGCGCGCCCGTCGACCTGGTCACCGGCGACTTCGCCGCGGAGCGCAAGCGCATCAAGACCCCGGCCGCCTCGACGCCCCAGGCGGTGGCCGAGGTCCTGGACGAGCTCGTCGACTCGTTCGAGCTGCCCGCGGACGTCCCGATCGGTGTCGCCTTCCCGGCGCCGATGGACCACGGCGTCGTCCGGTTCATCGCGAACCTCGACAAGTCGTGGAAGGGCGTGAACCTGCCCGAGCTGGTGCACGACGCGACCGGCCGCCGCTGCACCGCGGTCAACGACGCCGACGCCGCAGGGGTCGGCGAGCAGCGCTACGGAGCCGCCAAGGGCGTCGACGGCGTCGTCCTCGTCGCGACGCTCGGCACAGGCATCGGCTCGGCACTGATCGTCGACGGCGTGCTCGTGCCGAACACCGAGCTCGGCCACCTGGAGATCGACGGCCACGACGCCGAGACGCGAGCCGCGGACTCGGCCCGCGAGCGCGAGGACCTGTCGTGGGAGAAGTGGGCGGAGCGGCTCCAGCGCTACTTCGAGACGGTCGAGATGCTGCTCTCCCCCGACCTGATCGTCGTCGGCGGCGGGGTGAGCAAGCACCACGAGAAGTACCTGCCGCTGCTCGACCTGCGGGCGACGGTCGTGCCCGCGACGCTGCGCAACGCCGCGGGCATCGTCGGCGCGGCCGCGCTGGCAGCGAGCGAGCGCCCGGTTCGGGGCTGACGCCGCGCCGACCGGGCGCCGGGTGGTGCGGTCCGACGACGCGGTGCCAGGGCAGC
>JAPSLD010000148.1 GCA_031181105.1 Isoptericola sp.
CGCCCAGGCGCGCGCCGGCCGGCGCGTGCTGGTGGTCTCGACCGACCCCGCGCACAACCTCGGGCACCTGTGGGGACGCGAGGTGGGCGACGACGTCGTGCGCCTCGCGGGTCCCTTCGGGCGGGCCGACGACGGCACGGCCGGCGTGCTCGACGGCGTCGAGATCGACCCCGGGCGGACGACGGCCGCGCACCTCGACAGCGTGCGCGCCACCCTGCGCCGGCTCGTGCCCGAGCACCTGGGCGGTCAGGTCGACCGGCACCTCGAGCTGGCGCGCGACGCCCCCGGCACGCACGAGGCGGCGACGCTCGAGCGCATCGCCGACCTCGTCGAGACGGGGCTCGCCGAGTACGACCTGCTCGTGTTCGACACCGCCCCGTCGGGCCACACCGCCCGCCTCCTGTCGCTGCCCGAGACGATGGGCGCCTGGACCGACGGGCTCCTGCGGCGCCGCGAGCGCTCGGAGCGGTTCGGCGCGGCCGTGCGCGTGCTCGGCGGGAAGGCCGAGGACGAGGCCCGGCGCGACGACGAGATCCGGCGCGTGCTCGAGCGCCGTCGCCGCCGGTTCGCGCACCTGCGCGACGTGCTGACGGACGCCGAGCGGACGGCCTTCGTCGTCGTGCTGGCCGCCGAGCGCCTGCCGGTGCTGGAGTCGGTCGAGCTGTACCGGCAGCTCGAGGCGCTGCGCGTGCCGGTGGGCGGGCTCGTCGTGAACAGGCGCTCCCCGGCCGACGCCGGTGCCCTGCTCGCGTCGCGCCGGACGGTCGAGGCGGCGCACCTCGCGACGCTGCGCGACGAGCTGCCCGGCGTCCCGGTCGACGAGGTGCCGCTGCTGGCGGGCGACCTCGTGGGGCAGGCCGCGCTCGAGCGCCTGGGCGACCTGCTGTCCTGACCCCAACCGTTCGCCGGTCCCGTGCGTCATGGTCGGTGAAGGCACACGGAGGAGGACGCATGGCTCCCTGGGAGCAGGAGCTCGCCGCGCTGGCCGAGCACCGCGGGCGGGCGCTCGTCGGCTACGCCTACGTGCTCTGCGGCGACCAGCGGTACGCGGAGGACCTGGTCCAGGACGCCCTGGTCAAGGTCTTCGCGCGGCTGCGGCGTCGCGAGGGCACGGGCGGCGGGACCGGCGTGCACCCGCTGGACGACCACGGCGGCACCACCGAGGCGTACGTGCGACGCGCGATCCTCACGCTCTACCTGGACGAGTACCGCCGGCGGCGGCGCTGGACGGGCGTGAAGCACCTCGTGGCGACCGACGACCGGGCGCGCGGCCCCGAGTCGGGGGCCACGGCGCGCGCGGACGTCGCGGCGGCGCTCGCCCGGCTCGCACCACGCGAGCGGGCGTGCGTGGTGCTGCGGTACTTCGAGGACCTCACGGTGCCGCAGATCGCCGAGGCGCTCGGCCTCGCGCAGGGCACGGTCAAGCGCTACCTCGCCGACGCGACCGCGACGCTGCGTGGCGTCCTGCAGGTACCGCACCAGACCACGACGATCGGGGAGGCGGCACGATGAGCACCAACCATGCGCGTGACGACTGGGCGGACGCCCAGCTGGGCGAGACGCTGCACCGCGTGCTCGACGGGATGGCCGGGCAGGCCGCCAGGACGACGGGCATCGGGACGGCGGTCGGGTCGGTCCGCACGCGGGTCCGCCGGCGGCGGGCTGCGAAGAAGGCGGGCCTCGGCGTCACCACGCTCGCCGTGGCGGGCGGCCTGGTCGTCGGCGGGTCGGCGCTGGTCCCGCAGGACCCCGTGATCCTGCCGCAGCCGGCCGGCACGCCGACTCCCTCGGGCACGCCGACCCCCTCCGAGACGGCCGACGGTGCCGCGCTCGGCGTGATCGAGGACGGGTACCAGCCGGGCTGGCTCGAGGGCACCGGCCTCGTGTGCGGCATGGCCGTGGCGGACCTCCCGGCCGCGGACGCGGCGCTCGAGCCGGCCGGGCCCCTCCAGGACGACCCGCAGGTCGGCGCGGGAACCGGCGTCGAGACGCCGATGTGGCGTATCCCGACACGGCTCGCGCCGTCCGGCACGGAGTCAGGCGTGCTCATGGGCCCGACGCTCCTGTGGGCGCAGGACGGCCGGGTGGTGGACGTCGGGCTGGACGGCACGGAGGACCCGGTGCCGGTCGCGGGCGACGCCGGGACGGTCGACCGGGACGCCACCGACTGGCGGCACACCACCTGCGCCCCGGGCGACCCGGTCGAGGGCGGAATGACCTCCTACGGGACGGACCTGCCGGCCGGCGAGTACGAGGTCCGGGTCTACTACCAGCTCTGGTCCGAGGATTTCGCCGACGTCCGCCTCGTGCTCTCCGAGCCGGTCACCGTCACGCTCGACACCGCCGGCGACGTCGCGCAGTAGACGCCGCGAGGGGCTCGGCATGCCGGTCGGGGGCTCGTGGGAGGATGCGCGCATGCCCGAGAACGTCGCTCCCGCACCCGTGCCCGACGCCGCCCGCGCTCACGCCGAGGACCTCGGCGCCTTCGTCACCGCCTCGCCGTCGTCGTACCACGCGGCGGCCGAGGTGGCCCGCCGCGCCGAGTCCGCCGGGTTCGCCCGGCTCGACGAGACCGCGGCGTGGGACGTCCGTCCCGGCGGCCGCTACGTGGTGGTCCGCGACGGCGCCGCGATCGCCGTCGTCGTGCCGCCGTCGGCCGGTCCGGCGACGCCGTTCACGGTGCTCGGCACGCACACGGACTCCCCCGGCTTCAAGCTCAAGCCGCGCCCGACGACGACGAGCGGCGGCTGGGTGCAGGCGGGCGTCGAGGTGTACGGCGGGCCGCTCCTCAACTCGTGGCTCGACCGCGAGCTCGAGCTCGCCGGCCGCGTCGTGACGCGCGACGGCGCCGAGCACCTCGTGCGCACGGGCCCGTTCGCGCGCATCCCGCAGCTCGCGATCCACCTCGACCGGCAGGTCAACGAGGGCCTGACGCTCGACAAGCAGCGGCACACGCAGCCGGTGGTCGGGCTCGAGTCCTCCGGTGCCGAGGTGCTGGCGGCGCTCGCGGCGGGCGCGGAGGCCCCGGTCGACGCGTCCGACGTCGTCGGGTGGGACGTCATGGTCGCCGACACGCAGGCGCCGCGCGCGTTCGGCGCGGGCGAGGCGCTGTGGGCGTCCGGGCGGCTCGACAACCTGCTCTCGACGCACGCGGCGCTCGTCGCGCTGCTCGGCGCGGCACCCGAGGACCTCGCCGGGATCGCCGTCCTGGCGGCGTTCGACCACGAGGAGCTGGGCTCCGCGTCCCGGTCCGGGGCGGCGGGCCCGTTCCTCGAGGACGTGCTGGGCCGCGTCTCGGCGGCGCTCGGCGCGGGCGACGAGGACCGCCGCCGGGCCTTCGCCGCCTCCCTGTGCGTCTCGTCCGACGTCGGGCACGCCGTGCACCCCAACTACCCCGAGCGCCACGACCCGGCGAACCGGCCGGTCGCCGGCGGCGGGCCGATCCTCAAGATCAACGCCAACCAGCGCTACGCGACCGACGCGCACGGGGCGGCCCGCTGGCACGCCGCCTGCGCCGCCGCGGGGGTGCCGAGCCAGGAGTTCGTCTCCAACAACGCGATCCCGTGCGGCTCGACCATCGGCCCGATCACCGCGACGCGCCTCGGGATCCGCGTGGTCGACGTGGGCGCCGCGATCCTCTCGATGCACTCGGCACGCGAGCTCACGGCCGTCGTCGACCCGTGGTACCTGTCGCGCGCGATGGGCGCGGTGCTGGCGGGCTGAGCGCTCCCGAGCAGCCCGTCCGGCGGGTCGTCCGCGCGGTGCGAGACTGTCGAGCGTGCCCGCCGACCATCCCGACCCCACGACGTCGCCGCCCCGGCACCCGCTGCTCGACGTCCTGACCGCGCACGGCGCCCGCGCGGACCGCCTCACCCACGTGCGGACGTTCCCCGCGCGGGCCGGCGAGACGGCCGAGTGGCCGCGCTGGGCGGACCCGTCGGTCGTCGCCGCGTACCGGGCGCTGGGCGTCGAGCGGCCGTGGGCCCACCAGGTCGAGGCCGCCGACGCCGCGTGGCAGGGCCGGCACGTCGCGCTCGCGACGTCGACGGGCTCGGGCAAGTCGCTGGCCTTCTGGCTCCCGGCCCTCACGGCCGTGCGCGCGGACGTCGCCGCGGCCACGATCGACCCGGGGCGCATCGAGCACACGACGGCGCGCGGCTCGGTGCTGTACCTCTCCCCCACCAAGGCCCTCGCCGCGGACCAGCTCGCGGCGCTCGAGCGGCTGCTGGACGCCGTGCCGGGGTCGGCAGGCTCGGCCCCCGCCGGTCGTGGCCTGGTGCGCGTGTCGACGTGCGACGGCGACACCCCGACCGAAGAGCGCCGCTGGATCACCGAGCACGCCGACGTCGTGCTGACCAACCCGGACTTCCTGCACTTCTCGCTGCTGCCCAACCACCGCCGGTGGGCGCGGTTCCTGCGCGGCCTGCGCTACGTCGTCGTCGACGAGGGCCACGCCTACCGCGGCGTGTTCGGCGCCCACGTGTCGCTCGTCCTGCGCCGGCTCACGCGGCTCGCCGCGCACTACGGCCCCGAGGGCCGGCGCATCGTCTTCGTCGTCGCCAGCGCGACGACGGCGGACCCCGCGGCGAGCGCCGCGCGGCTCCTGGGCGTGGCGCCCGACGACGTCGCGGCGGTCACGCACGACACCTCGCCCGCCGGTCGGCGCACGTTCGCGCTGTGGCTGCCGCCCGAGATCGGCACCTACGGGTTCGAGCGGTCGGGCGCGTCGCCCGACGGCCCCGACCACGCCGGCGACCCGTGGGCCCTGCCCGACCCGCTCGACGCCGACCACACCGAGCGGGAGACCGAGCCCGTCGTCACCGAGCGGGCCGCCGCGGAGCACCCGCGCCGCTCGGCCACCGCGGAGGCGGCCGACCTCCTCGCCGACCTCGCCGCGCACGGCGCGCGCACGCTCGCGTTCACGCGGTCGCGGCGGGGCGCCGAGTCGGTGGCCCAGCAGGCGCGCGACCACCTGCGCCCCGTGTCCACCGACCTGTCCCGCCGCGTCGCCGCGTACCGCGGCGGCTACCTGCCCGAGGAGCGGCGCGAGCTCGAGCAGGCGGTGCGCACCGGCGCGCTGCTCGGTCTGGCGACCACCAACGCGCTCGAGCTCGGCGTCGACATCTCGGGCCTGGACGCCGTGCTCATCGCGGGCTGGCCGGGCACCCGCATGTCGCTGTGGCAGCAGGGCGGCCGCGCCGGCCGGGCCGGGGCGGACGGCCTCGTCGCGTTCGTCGCGCGCGAGGACCCGCTCGACACCTACCTCGTCACCCACCCCGAGGCCGTGTTCGACGCTCCGCTCGAGGCCACCGTGTTCGACCCGGCGAACCCGTACGTCCTCGCCCCGCAGCTGTGCGCCGCCGCCCAGGAGGTGCCGCTGCGCACGGACGACCTGCCGGCGTTCGGCGACCCGGCCCGCGTGCGGGAGGTGCTCGACGTGCTCGTCGCCCGCGGCCTGCTGCGGCGGCGCCCCTCCGGCTGGTACTGGACGCACGCGCAGCCGGCGTCGGGCATGGCCGACCTGCGCGGGTCGGGCGGTCAGCCGGTGCGCGTCGTCGAGGCGACGACCGGCCGGCTGCTGGGCACCGTCGACGCCGGCTCGGCCGACGGGCAGGTGCACGACGGCGCGGTGTACACGCACCAGGGCATCACCTACGTCGTCGACCACCTCGACCTCACGGACCGCGTCGCGCTGGTGGTGCGCCGCGACGTCGACCACGGGACGTGGTCGCGGGAGGTCATGGAGATCGCGATCTCCGGCTCCGACCAGGCGCCCGAGGGTTCGCGGCCCGTGGTGGAGCGCGCGTGGGGCCCGGTGACGTGGGGGCTCGGTCCGGTCGAGGTGACGAGCCAGGTCGTGAGCTTCCAGCGCCGCCGGATCCCCGACATGCAGGTGCTCGGCACCGAGCCGCTCGACCTGCCGTCGCGGACCCTGAGCACGACGGCGGTCTGGTGGTCGGTGCCGGACTTCGTGCTCCGGGCGGCCGACGTCTCCCCCGAGGACGCCCCGGGAGCGCTGCACGCGGCCGAGCATGCGTCGATCGGCCTGCTGCCGCTGCTCGCGACCTGCGACCGCTGGGACCTGGGGGGAGTCTCGACCGAGCTCCACATGGACACCGGCCAGGCGACGGTCTTCGTCTACGACGCGTACCCGGGCGGGGCCGGCTTCGCCGAGCGGGGGTTCGAGCTCGGCGCCACGTGGCTGCGGGCGACGCGCGACGCGATCGCCGCGTGCCCGTGCACGGACGGCTGCCCGGCGTGCGTCCAGTCCCCCAAGTGCGGCAACTACAACTCGCCGCTCGACAAGGCCGCCGCGGTGCGGCTGCTCGATGCCGTGCTGGCCCACGCACCGCTGCCGCCTACGATCGACGGGTGACTACCGACACCTCTCTCGACGAGCGCCGCCGTACCCGCGAGCAGACGCGCGTCGACGCCGCCAACGCCCGTTCCTGGCTCCTGCTGTCCGCGCTGCGCGACGACGTGTTCGACGACGCGCAGCTCTCGCGCGCCGACCAGGTGATCCTCGACTGCGAGGACGCCGTGGACGACAGCCGCAAGGACGAGGCGCGCGGCAAGGTGCTCGACTGGTTCGCCCGCGGCGGCCGGGCGTGGGTGCGCATCAACGAGCGCGGCTCGCAGGCCTGGGCCGACGACGTCCGCACGCTGCGGGACGCCACGGGGCTGTGCGGCGTCATGCTGGCCAAGACCGAGAGCCCGGACCAGGTGGTCGACACCGTCCAGCGGCTCGGTGGGCACCTGCCCGTCATCCCGCTCGTCGAGTCGGCGCTCGGCATCGAGGACGCGGTCAGCATCGCCCGCGCGCC
>JAPSLD010000004.1 GCA_031181105.1 Isoptericola sp.
TGAGCCTCGTCACCCTCGTCGTCGCCGACCTGCCCGCGACGCGCCGCTTCTACGTCGACGGCCTCGGCTGGGAGCCGTTGATCGAGGCGCCCGGCGAGGTCCTCATGTTCCGTGTCGGCGAGCGGATCGTCCTGTCCCTGTGGGACGAGGCCCACGCCCGCCAGGAGATCGGCCCGGTCGACAAGACCGGGACCCCTCCGCTGACGCTCGCGCACAACGTCGGGTCGCGGGCCGCCGTCGACCAGGTGCTCGACGACGCGCGGCGCGCGGGCGCACCCATGGTGGGCGACGCCGTCGAGCGCGAGTGGGGCGGGTACTCCGGCTACTTCGCCGACCCCGACGGCTTCCGCTGGGAGGTCGCGTGGGCGCCGGGACCGATCTCGGAGGTCGTCCTGCCGGACTGACCGCGCTACCTCGGCGCGGCGCGCGCTACCTCGCCGCACCACGCGCTACCTCGCCGCAGGACGCGCTACCTCGCGGGGCGCCTCACCGCAGGCCGGTGCGGCGCTCGAGCGCGAGCTGGATGAGCTCGTCCACGAGCTCCGGGTAGCTCATGCCCGACGCCTCCCACATGCGGGGGTACATCGAGTACCGCGTGAAGCCGGGCATCGTGTTGATCTCGTTGACGACGACCTGCTCGTCGGGCGTCACGAACACGTCGACGCGCGAGAGACCCTCCGCGCCGACCGCCTCGAACGTCCGCACGGCCAGGCGGCGCACCTCCTCGGTGACGTGCTCGGGCAGATCTGCCGGGCACGCGAGCTGCACGTGCGCCTCGTCGAGGTACTTCGCCTCGAAGTCGTAGAACGCGTGCGAGTCGTGGTCGACGACGATCTCGCCCGGCAGCGACGCCCGCGGCGCCGCTCCCCCGCGGCCGCCGAGCACCGCGCACTCGATCTCGCGCCCGTGGACCGCGGCCTCGACGACGACCTTCGGGTCGTGCTCCCGGGCGGCCTCGACGGCGGCGGGCAGGTCCGCGAGGTCGTCGACGCGGGTGATGCCCAGCGACGACCCAGCACGCGCCGGCTTGACGAACAGCGGCAGGCCCAGCGTCTCGACCGTCTGGACGCACACGCGCGGGTTGCGCTCCCAGTCCTGCGGCCGGATGACGGTGTACGGGCCGACGGGCAGGCCGTGCCCCGCGAGCACGAGCTTCATGAAGTGCTTGTCCATGCCCACGGCCGAGGCGAGGACGCCCGCGCCGACGTAGCGGACGTCGGCCAGCTCGAGCAGGCCCTGGACGGTCCCGTCCTCACCGAAGGGGCCGTGCAGCAGCGGGAAGACGACGTCGACCTCGCCCAGCAGCGCCGGCACGTTGCCCGGCTCGAGGACGCGCAGCGCCCGCTCGCCCTGCGTGAGGGAGAGCACGACCTCGGCACCGGTCTCGTCGGTCACCTCGGGGAGGACCCCGTCGGTGATCTGCCACCGCTCGGGCTTGTCCTCCGCCACCACCCACCGGCCCTCGCGGGTGATCCCGACGGGCACGACGTCGTACCGCGAACGGTCGATCGCGCTGAGGACGCCCGCCGCGGTCGCGGCAGAGATGGCGTGCTCGCCGGAGCGGCCGCCGAAGAGGATGGCGACCCGCGGCTTGCGCGGAGCGCCCTCCACCGGGTCGGGTACGGCGGGGACGGGAGCGGTCGTGGCGTCGGACATCGGCCCGACCCTATACGACCACCGCACGCGTGCGGCCGCCCCGCTCCGCCCGCCGTGCCGGTGTCCGGGGCGATGGTTGAATCGGCTCATGGCCGCCAACCCCGCGACGCTCCCCGACCGCCAGATCCTCACCGACGACCTCCTGGCCACCGTCCGCGGCAGGGCCGCCGGCTACGACCGGGACAACGCCTTCTTCGCCGAGGACCTCGCCGACCTGGCCGCCGCCGGCTACCTGCGGGCGATGGTTCCCGAGGACATGGGCGGCGCAGGCCTCACCCTGCGCGAGACGGCGCGCGAGCAGGCCCGCCTCGCCGGCGCCGCTCCCGCCACCGCGCTCGCCGTCAACATGCACCACGTCTGGGTCGCCGTCGCCCGGTACCTCCACGAGCGCGGCGACGGCTCGCTCGACTGGCTCCTGCGCGAGACCGCGCAGGGCGAGGTCTTCGGCTTCGGCTACTCCGAGGCGGGCAACGACCTGGTCCTCCTCGGCTCGCGCACCGAGGCCCGGCCCGACGGCGAGGGCGGGTACACGTTCCACGGCCGCAAGATCTTCACGTCCAACTCCCCCGGGTGGACGCGGCTGGGCGTCATGGGCCTCGACGACACGACCGACCCCGACGACCCGCGCATCGTGCACGCCTTCGTGACGCGCGACGGCGGGGGCTTCGAGATCCTCGACGACTGGGACACCCTCGGCATGCGGGCGTCGCAGTCCTGCACCACGGTGCTCGACGGCGCGCACGCGCCCGCCGACCGCGTCATGCGCCGGCTGCAGCCCGGACCCAGCCTCGACCCCTACGTGCTCGGCATCTTCACGTCGTTCGAGATCCTGCTCGCCGCGGTGTACACGGGCATCGCCGACCGCGCGCTGCAGCTCGCGGTCGAGACCGCCGGCAGGAGGACGTCGATGAAGACCGGCAAGGCGTACTCCCAGGACCCCGACATCCGGTGGCGCATCGCGTCGGCGGCCCTGGCGCTCGACGGCATCTGGCCCCAGCTCGACCAGGTGGCGGGCGAGATCGACGCCCTCGTCGACCGCGGGCCGGGCTGGTTCCGCGCCACGGCGGGCCTCAAGGTGCGCGCCACCGAGACGGCCCGGTACGTCGTCGACGAGGCGATCCGCTGCTCGGGCGGCTCGACCTACTTCAACCGCTCGGAGCTCGGCCGCCTCTACCGCGACGTGCTCGCCGGGATCTTCCACCCCTCCGACGACGAGTCCGCGCACTCGACCGTGGCGCAGGCGCTGCTCGGGCCGCTCGACGAGCAGCCGTGAGCCCCGCGGGCCCGGACTGACGACCGAGACGGTCCTCCGGGGCGCCGGGTCGCCGTCGTACCCTGCGCGCATGGCTCACGAGGTCTCCCGACCGTCCACGCTCTCCCCCGCCACGGTCGCCGTCACGGCGGGACGTCCGCCGCGCGTGCAGGGCGGCCCGGTGAACCCGCCCGTGGTGCTGAGCTCGACGTACGTCTCGCAGGGCACGCCGGGTCCCGACGAGCTGCTCTACACGCGCTCGGGCACCGAGACGTGGCACGCCTTCGAGGAGGCGCTCGCCGCGCTCGAGGGCGGTGCGCACGGCGTCGTCCTCGGCTCGGGGATGGCCGCGATCGCCGCGACGCTCGGCCACGTGCCCGACGGCGGTGCGGTCGTCGTGCCGCGCCACGCGTACCAGGTCTCGCTCGGCTACCTGGACGACCTCGCGGCCCGGCACGGCGTCGAGGTGCGCCGGGTCGACGTCGCGGACACCGAGCAGGTCGTCGCGGCCCTCGACGGCGCCGCGCTGCTGCTCGCGGAGTCGCCCACCAACCCGATGCTCGAGGTGGCCGACCTGCCCGCGATCATCGCCGCGGCGCGCGAGCGCGGGGTGCGCACGGTCGTCGACAACACGTTCGCGACGCCCCTCGGGCAGCGCCCGATCGCGCTGGGCGCCGACGTCGTCGTGCACTCGGTGACGAAGTATCTCGCCGGGCACTCCGACGTCGTGCTCGGCGCCGTCGTCACGGACGACCCGCAGATCGCGGCGGACGTGCGCGCCTACCGCACGCTGCACGGCGCGATCGCCGGCCCGATGGAGGTCTTCCTCGCACTGCGGGGGCTGCGGACGCTGCACCTGCGGGTCGAGCGGGCGGGCGCGAACGCGGCCGAGCTGGCGCGCCGCCTGGCCGAGCACCCCGCGGTCGCCGAGGTGCGCCACCCCTCCCTGCCCCACGACCCCGGCCACGAGCGGGCGCGCCGGCAGATGAACGGCTTCGGCGCGATCCTGGGTCTGCGTCCGCACGGCGGCACCCCCGCCGCGGACGCCCTCGTGGCCGGCGTGCGGCTGTGGGTGCCGGCCACGTCGCTCGGCGGGGTCGAGTCGACGCTCGAGCGGCGTCGGCGCTTCACCACGGAGTCGGTGACGGTCCCCGAGGACCTCGTGCGGATGTCGGTCGGCGTGGAGGACGTCGAGGACCTCTGGGACGACCTGGTGCAGGCCCTGGACGCCCTGCGGCCGTAGCCGCCGCAGATCGTCGCCGATCCGTGACCGCGCCGCGACGCTGCCGCCACCTGCGCGTGGCAGGGTCGTGCCCATGAGGACCGGTCGACGGACCCGCGGGACGACGGCGGCGCTCGCCGTGGCCGTCGCGCTCGTGCTCGGCGCGTGCACGGGCGGCGACGACCCGGACGGCGAGGAGAGCCCTGCCGCGGCGACCACGGCACCGGGAGGGTCCGCGACGCCGAGCGGCTCGCCGTCGGGCACCGCGTCCCCGAGCGCCTCGCCCGACCACGGCGACGGGGACGACGACGGGGGCGGCGACGACGGAGACACGTCCGACGCCACGACCGACGACACGACCGGCGACGAGCCCGCCCGAGGCACCTCCCCCTTCCCGGCGGACGCGGAGCCGGACACCGCCGAGCCGTCCGGCGACGCCAGGCTCACGGTCACCGACATCCGGGTCGGCGAGCACGACGGCTACGACCGCGTGGTGTTCGACCTCGGAGGCAGCGGCACCCCCGGCTGGCGCGTGGAGTACGTCGACGAGGCGATCGACGACGGCAGCGGCAACCCCGTCGAGGTCGACGGGGACGCGGTCCTGCAGGTCGTCCTCTCGGGCACGGCGATGCCCGCCGACAGCGGTGTCGAGGAGTACGACGGCACGACCCTCGAGCCCGACGACACGGAGTCGGTCGAGGAGGTCGTGTACCGGTTCTGGTTCGAGGGGTACACGACGGCGTTCGTCGGTGTGGACGACGAGCGCAAGCCGTTCCGGGTGTTCTCGCTGACCGAGCCCGCGCGCGTCGTCGTCGACGTGCAGCACTGAGCCGGCGGCGTCAGGCCCCGACGCCCTCGGCCTTCTGCGGCCGGGCGAGCAGCCCGCGCGCCATCTCGTCGACCGGCAGCCCTTCGTGGAGCACCGCGACGACCCCGGCCGTGATCGGCATGTCGACGCCGTGCTGCTGCGCGAGCTCGAGCACCGACCGGCACGACTTCACGCCCTCGGCCGTGGTCCCCGTCGCCGCCAGCGCCTCGTCGAGCGTCATGCCCTCCCCGACGTACCGCCCGAGGCGGTGGTTGCGCGACAGCGGCGAGGTGCACGTGGCCACGAGGTCACCCGTGCCGGCCAGACCGGAGAACGTCTCGACGTCGGCGCCGAGCGCGAGCCCGAGCCGCGTGATCTCGACCAGGCCGCGCGTGATGACCGTGGCCGTCGTGTTGTAGCCGAAGCCGCGCCCCTGGGCCATGCCCACGGCGAGCGCGATCACGTTCTTCGCCGCACCGCAGAGCTCGACGCCGATGACGTCGCTGTTCGTGTACGGGCGGAAGTAGGCGTTGGAGCACGCGTCCGCGACGAACCGCGTCGCGGCGTCGTCGGTGCCCGCGACGACGGTCGCCGTCGGCTGCCGCTCGGCGATCTCGGGCGCCAGGTTGGGGCCGGAGACGACGACGACCCGGCTCTCCGGGATCTCGAGCGCCTCGGCGATCACCTGGCTCATGCGCTCGTCGGTGCTGAGCTCGACGCCCTTCATGAGCGAGACGACGACGGCGTCCGGCTCGACGTGCGGGCGCAGTCGCTCGAGCGTGCCGCGCGCCACCTGGGACGGGACGGCGACGACGACGAGGTTCGCGCCGGCGAGCGCCGCGGCGGCGTCCGTCGTCGCCGTCATCGCCGGCAGCACGACGTCGGGCAGGTACTTGGCGTTGGTGCGCTCGTGGGTGACCTCGCGGGCGATCGCCTCGTCGCGGCCCCACAGGCGCACCTCGCAGCCGGCGTCGGCGAGCACCATGGCGAACGTGGTGCCCCACGACCCGGAGCCGAGGACGGCGGCGCGCACCGGCGTCGTGCCGGTCACGGGCGCTCCACCGGGGGGTAGTGCATCTTCCTCGCCTCGTACTCGGGGTGCTTGCGCAGGTCGAACCGCGCCGCCGGCGCCGGCTCGTCCCGGAGCTCGGCCAGCAGCTCGGTGATCGCGTCCATGACCCGGTTCATCACCTCGCGCAGGGCGGCGGAGTCCACGGGCCGGTCGTACAGGTCGGACAGGTCGACCGGTGGCCCCGCGACCATCTGCACCCGCTTGCGCGGGAACGGCTTGAGGACCCGCCCGTAGCGGCCGAGGACCTCGTGGGCACCCCACTGCGCGATCGGCACGACGGGCAGGCGCGAGGCGAGCGCGATCCGCGCCAGACCGGTCTTGGCCTCCATGGGCCACAGGTCCGGGTCACGCGTGATGGTCCCCTCGGGGAAGATCGCGACGCAGGCGCCGTCACCGAGCTGGTCGCTGGCCGCCTGGATCGAGCGGGCGGCCGCCGCGCTCCCCCGGTCGACCGGGATCATGCGCGTGGCCCGCAGCACCGAGCCGAGCACCGGCGCCGTGAACAGGCTCCGCTTGGCCAGGATCCGCGGCTCGTACCCGTGGTCGAACAGGTAGTGCGCGAACGTCAGCGCGTCGAGCTCCGTGGCGTGGTTCGCCGCCGCGATGAAGCCGCCGCTGCGCGGCAGGTTCTCCCCGCCGCGCCACTCGTAGCGGACCATCGCGAACATGAGGCGCCGCACGAGCCAGGCGATGGCTCGGTAGACGCGAGAGGACGGGCGGGCGATCGGCACGGAAGGAGAGCCTACCGCCGACCCGGCCTGCGCCTCCGCCGCGGGCGAGTGCCTCGTTCCTCGGCCCTCACCCTTCCCTACGTCTCCGGCTCAGTCGCGCTGGTGGGCGACCGAGCCTGCGACTCCGCCTGCGGGCGAGTGCCTCGTTCCTCGGCCCCCACCCTTCGCTTCGTCTCCGGCTCAGTCGCGCGAGACGTCGGCCCCGAGCGCGACCAGCTTGTCCTGGAACGCCTCGTAGCCGCGGTCGATGAGGCTGATGCCGCGCACCGTCGACGTGCCCTTGGCGGTGAGCGCCGCGATCAGGTGGGAGAAGCCCCCGCGCAGGTCCGGCACCTCGATGTCCGCGGCCGCGAGCGGCGTCGGGCCCGAGACGACGGCCGAGTGGTGGAAGTTGCGCTGCCCGAACCGGCAGTCGCGCCCGCCCAGGCACTCCTTGTACACCTGGATGGTGGCGCCCATCTGGCGCAGCGCGTCGGTGAACCCGAAGCGGTTCTCGTACACCGTCTCGTGCACGATCGACAGGCCGGTGGCCTGGGTCAGCGCCACGACCAGCGGCTGCTGCCAGTCCGTCATGAAGCCGGGGTGCACGTCGGTCTCCAGCACGATGGACCGCAGGTCCCCGCCCGGGTGCCAGAACCGGATGCCGTCCTCCTGGACGTCGAACCGGCCGCCGACCTTCCGGAACGTGTTGAGGAAGGTCATCATCTCGGGCTGGGTCGCGCCCTTGATCGTGACGTCGCCGCCCGTGGCCAATGCGGCCGAGGCCCACGACGCCGTCTCGATCCGGTCCCCCAGCGCCGTGTGCGAGTACCCGTCGAGGCGGTCGACGCCCTCGATGCGGATCACGCGGTCGGTGTCGACCGAGATGATGGCGCCCATCTTCTGCAGGACCGCGATGAGGTCCATGATCTCCGGCTCGATGGCCGCACCGGCGAGCTCGGTGATGCCCTCGGCACGCACGGCGGTGAGCAGCAGCTGCTCGGTCGCCCCGACGGACGGGTACGGGAGCGCGATCTTGGTGCCCTGCAGCCGGCGGGGGGCCCGCAGGTGGATGCCGTTGGCCCGCTTGTCCACGACCGCGCCGAACTGGCGCAGGATGTCGAGGTGGTAGTTGATCGGCCGGTCGCCGATCCGGCAGCCGCCCAGGTCCGGGATGAACGCCTCGCCGAGGCGGTGCAGCAGCGGACCGCAGAACAGGATCGGGATCCGGCTCGAACCGGCGTGCGCGTCGATGTCGGCCACGTGCGCCGACTCCACGTTCGACGGGTCCAGCTTCAGGACGCCGGCCTCGGCGTCCGCCTTGACGGTCACGCCGTGCAGCTCGAGCAGCCCCGTCACCACCGCCACGTCGCGGATCTGCGGCACGTTGCGCAGCACGCTCGGCGACTCACCCAGCAGGGACGCCACCATCGCCTTCGACACGAAGTTCTTCGCGCCCCGCACGGTGATCGTCCCCTCGAGCGGGTTCCCGCCGTTCACGTACAGCAGATCGTTCATAGCCTTGTCATCGTCCCGTCATACAGATGCTGTGGGCTGGCGCCCGCACGGCGTGCGGGGCGCGTCGATCTTTCCTCGCCCGGTCCGGTGGTGCCAACATCCGGGCGGCCCGGCATATTCTCGTTCACCACACCTTCACGCTGCGGGCACCCGTTCGCAGGTCGACACACCGCAGGTCCACAGGCCCGCTGCCCGCGCGCGGCGTCGACGCAGGTGACGAGCCGCACACCCGGGAGCGGTCGTCAAGATGCATCCGCATCCCGAGACAAGGTTTCGTGATTCGGACACTCTGCCTACCGTCCCGCCATGACCACCACCTCCGTTGCCTCTGGCGCGCCCGGAACCTCCGGCGCGTCACCGACCGCCGCCAACTCCCGCGGCCGCGTCGTCGTGGCGTCCCTGATCGGGACGTCGATCGAGTTCTACGACTTCTACGCCTACGCCACCGCGGCCGTGCTCGTCTTCCCGACGGTGTTCTTCGCCTCCCAGAGCCACGCGACGGCGCTCCTGGCGTCGTTCGCCGTGTTCGGCGTCGCGTTCGTGGCGCGCCCGCTCGGTTCCGTGCTGTTCGGCCACTTCGGGGACCGCGTCGGCCGCAAGGCGACGCTCGTCGCGTCGCTGCTCGTCATGGGTGTCGCCACCTTCGTCATCGGGCTCATCCCGCCGGCCTCGACGCCGGGGTGGGCGGTGGCCGCCCCGGCGATCCTCGTGCTGTGCCGGTTCTGCCAGGGCCTCGGCCTCGGCGGCGAGTGGAGCGGCGCGGCGCTGCTGGCCACGGAGAACGCGCCGGAGGGGCGCCGCGCGATCTGGGGCACCTTCCCCCAGCTGGGCGCGCCGATCGGCTTCATCCTCGCGAACACGGTCTTCATCGGCCTGGCCAACACCCTGAGCGAAGAGCAGTTCCAGGCCTGGGGCTGGCGCGTGCCGTTCCTGGCCAGCGCGATCCTCGTCGTCGTGGGGCTGTGGGTGCGCCTGCGGCTCATCGAGACGCCGGCGTTCCGCAAGGTGCAGGAGGCCAATGCCGTCGTCAACGTGCCCGTCGCGCGCGCGTTCACGGTCTCGTGGCGCCAGATCGTCGCGGGCACGTTCATCATGCTCGCCACGTACGTGCTGTTCTACCTGATGACCACGTTCACGCTCACGTACGGCACGACGCCGGCCTCCGAGACGCCCGCGGGCCTCGGCTACGAGCGCACCGACTTCCTGTGGATGCTCATCTTCGGCGTCGTCTTCTTCGGCGTGTTCACGCTCGTGTCCGGGCCGCTCGCCGAGCGCTTCGGCCGTCGCGCGCACCTCATCGTCGTCACCGCGGCGATCGCGGTCTTCGGCCTGCTGTTCGTGCCGCTGTTCAGCTCGGGCACGGTGGGCGTCCTGGCGCTGCTCGTGCTCGGCTTCTCGCTCATGGGCCTGACGTTCGGCCCGATGGCGGCCGTGCTGCCCGAGCTGTTCCCCGCGAACGTGCGGTACACCGGCTCCGCGGTGGCCTACAACGTGTCCTCGATCCTCGGTGCGGCCGTGGCCCCGTTCATCGCGGTGTGGCTGTGGACGCTCGCCGACGGGTCGACCGTGCTCGTCGGCGTCTACCTGACGGGGGCTGCTCTCGTCACGCTCGTCGCGCTGCTCCTGAGCCGCGAGACGAAGGACGTCGCGTACACCGACGACATCGGCGGCTGACGGCCGCAGCCCGCACGGCGAGGCCCGGGTCGCGTCGCGGCCCGGGCCTCGCCGTGCGCGAGCGCGGCGACGGCGCACCCGCCGTGCGAGCGGGTACCGGGTCGCGGACGCTCGTGGCATGGGACCGAACGACCAGCACGAGCACCCGAGGGCGGCCGGCGAGGGCGGCCTCCCCGACCCGGACCCCGAGACGTCACCGACGGCCGGCGGGAGCGGGCCGGGCGGCGGCGTGGAGCCCGGCGAGACGCCCCCGGACGCCGGTCAGGTGAGCGCTCCGCAGGGGCACGACGAGCACGGGCCGCGCCGCGGCTCGCCCTGGCTCTGGGTCGGCGGGATCGGGCTCGTGGTCCTCGTCGTCGCGCTGACCTTCATCGGCTACGCGGTGGGCATCTGGGACTGAGCCGCGGTGCGGCCGCCGGCCCGGCGGAGCGTCAGCCCAGGCCCGACTGGGTGGTGTGCAGCTGGGCGTAGCGCCCGTCGGCCGCCAGCAGCTCGTCGTGCCCGCCCTGCTCGACGATGCGGCCCTCCTCGAGCACCACGATGCGGTCCGCCTGCCGGATCGTCGAGAGCCGGTGCGCGACGACGAGCGTCGTGCGGCCCCGCATCAACCGCGCGAGCGCCTCCTTCACGAGCCCCTCCGACTCCGGGTCCAGGGCGCTCGTCGCCTCGTCGAGCAGCAGGATGCGCGGGTCGCGCACCAGGGCGCGGGCGATGGCGAGCCGCTGACGCTGCCCGCCCGACAGCCGCGCCCCGCGTTCCCCGACGACCGTGTCCCAGCCCTGCGGCTGCTCCTGGACGAACTCCCACGCGTTGGCGTCCCGCAGCGCCTGCTCCACGCGCTCGTCGGTGGCGTGCGTCATCCCGTAGGCGACGTTGTCGCGGATGGTGCCCTCGAAGAGCACCGACTCCTGCGGGACGACGGAGACGAACCGCCGGACGGTGCGCAGGTCCAGCTGCTGCATGTCGGCGCCGTCGAGGAGGATGCGTCCGTCAGTGGGCCGCAGGAAGCCGAGCACGAGGTTGAGCATCGTCGACTTGCCGGACCCCGAGGAGCCGACGAACGCGGTCGTCGAGCCCGCCGGGATGTCGAGGTCGATGCGGTGCAGCGCGTCGGCGTCGCCGCCCGGGTAGCGGTAGGAGGCGTGCTCGAGGCGGATTGACCCCGTGACCGAGCCCACCGGGCGCTTGCCCTCGTTCTGCTCGAGGTCCGGCTCCTGGAGCACCTCGGCGATCGAGCGCACGGACTCGAGCCCTCGCGCTCCGACGGGGATGAGCATGAGCAGCTGCGTCATCCCCTGGGTGAGCAGCGCGAAGTAGGTCGACAGCAGCACGACCTCGCCCGGGCTGATCGGCAGCAGCCCGGTGAGGGAGAACACCGCGGCCAGCACCAGGCAGCCGACGCCGAGCAGCTGCATCGTCACCCACGACAGCGAGGCGACGTGGCCGTTGAGGATGTCGAGGTGCAGCCCCGCGCGCCGGACGCCGTCGGCCCCGCTCGCGACGCGCGTGACGGCGGTCTGCTCCAGGCCGTGGGCGCGGGTGACCGGGATGAGGGAGGCCATCTCGCCCACGCGTGCGGCAAGGCTCTCCATCTCCCGGCGGAAGGCCTCGTTGCGGGCGCGCGACCGCCGGCGCAGCCCCGCCCGCAGGCCGATCGCGATCGGCACCGCGAACGCGTAGAAGGGCAGGAACTGCGGGACGGCGACGGCCGTCATGGACACGGCGCCGATCAGCACCATGGTCGCCGACAGCAAGGGGTGGGCGACCTGCTGGAGCATGAGCTCGACGTTCTCGACGTCGCGCACGACCTTCGTCTGGACGATCGAGGAGCTCATGCGGGTGTGGTAGCCGATCGACAGGGACTGCAGCCGTGCCGCCAGGGCGTTGCGCAGGCCGGCACCGGTGTCGCGCACGACCGTCATGAAGCAGCGCGTGTACACCAGGTGGTTCGGGTAGTTCTGCAGGAGCAGGACGGTCGCGATCCCGAGCCAGCCCAGCACCGACCTCACCTCGCCGCGCTCGGCGACGATGTCGATGACGGCCGCGGTGATCACCGGCAGGAACCACAGCGGGATCTCCTTGAGCGCGAACGCCAGGAGGGCGACCGTCATCCGCCCCGGACGCCGGCGCAGCAGGCGCAGGACCGAGCGCAACGGACGTGCGCCGTCGATGAGCCCGTCGGCGGAAAGCGTTTGCTCGGCCACCGGTCGAGCGTACTCGACGTGGCGGCCTCGGGCCGGGCCGAGGACCTCGGCCCGGCCGTCCCGCGCCGCCGTGCGGACGGGACCGACTTACAGCGGCCGGCCGCCGGTCACGCCGAGGCGGTCCCCCGTGATGTAGCTCGACTCCTGGGACGCGAAGAACACGTACAGCGGGGCGAGCTCGGCTGGCTGGCCGGCGCGGCCCAGGGGCGTGTCGGCGCCGAACTGCTCGACCTTCTCGTCGGGCATCGTGGCCGGGATCAGCGGCGTCCAGATCGGGCCCGGTGCCACCGCGTTGACCCGGATGCCTTCCTCCGCGACCTGCTGGGCGAGCCCCTTGGTGAAGTTGAGGATGGCCGCCTTGGTCGTGGCGTAGTCGAGGAGCTGGGGGCTCGGCTCGAACGCCTGGACCGACGTCGTGTTGATGATCGACCCGCCGCGCGGCAGGTGCTCCAGGGCGGCCTTGGTGATCCAGAACAGCGCGTACACGTTCGTCTTGAGCACCCGGTCGAGCTGGTCCGTCGTGATACCGCGCAGGCCCTCGTCCTGGGACATCTGGTACGCGGCGTTGTTCACGAGGACGTCCAGACCGCCCAGACCGGAGACGGCGTCCGCGACGAGCTGCTGGCAGAAGGACTCGTCGCGGATGTCGCCCGGCAGCAGGACGGCCTTGCGCCCGGCGTCCTCGACCCACCGCGCCGTGGTGCGGGCGTCCTCCTCCTCCTCGGGGAGGTAGGAGAGGGCGACGTCGGCCCCCTCGCGCGCGAACGCGATCGCCACGGCGCGGCCGATGCCCGAGTCGCCGCCGGTGATCAGGGCGCGCCGGCCCTCCAGGCGGCCGGAGCCCACGTAGCTCGACTCACCGTGGTCCGGCTCCTGCGACATGTCCCCGGTGAGGCCGGGAGGCTCGAGGTCGTCGGCCGGCTGGTTCGGCTGCGGGTGCTGCGTCGTCGGGTCCTGCGGCGTGGTCTGGTCGGACATGGAGCGCTCCCCGTGTCGTGTCGGTTGCGGCGGAGTCTCCAGGATGGGCAGGTCGCGCGTCGCTCGCAGGTCAGTCGCCGTCGCGCGACGAGGTGCGCAGCCGGCCGGTGCGGCTGCGGAGCGCCGCGACGACGGCGGCCATGTCGGCACGGTCGTGGCCGAGCGCCTCCGTCTCCGCGAACAGCTGCGCGCAGACGTCCATTAACGGTGACGCGCTACCGGACCGGCGCGCCTCCTGGACGACGAGGCGGCTGTTCTTGAGCACGTCGGGCACGGCGGCGTGCACGGTCCAGTCCTCGTGCACCAGCTTGGCTGCCTTGGCCCGCGACACGGCCGACGCCATCGGGCCCGCACCGAGGATCTGCTCGAGCAGGCGCGCGTCGAGGCCGTGCTCCTCCGCGAAGTGGAACGACTCGGCGAGCCCGGTCACGAGCGTGATGAGGACGGTGTTGACGGCGAGCTTCATGGTCAGCGCCCCGGGCACCTGCCCGCACCGGAAGACCGCGGAGCACATCGGGTCGAGGAGCGGTGCCACCCGGTCGACGTCTGCGTCGTCGCCGGCGACCATCGCGACCAGCTCCCCGTCGGCCGCGGGCTGCCGGGAACCGGAGACCGGTGCCTCCACGTAGTGGCCGCCGCCGTCGCGGACCCGGGCGGCCACGGCCCGGGAGTGCTCGGGGGCCACCGTGCTCATCTGCACCACGAGCCGGCCGGCGAGCTCGACCGTCCCGTCGGACCGGACGACGTCGTCGGTGGCGTGCTCGTCGGACAGCATGAGGAACACCACCTCGCACCGCTCGAAGACCTCGGCCGCCGAGCCGGCGACGTCCGCGCCCGCGCGCGCCAGCCGGTCGCTCGCGGCGGCCGTCCTGTTCCAGACGAGCAGCGGCCGCGTCGCGACCAGGTTCGCCGCCATGGCGGACCCCATCACGCCGAGACCGATGAACCCGACGTCGGGCTCCCCTCGCCCCGCTCCGGCAGTCACCGTCCGACCTCCTCCTGTCATCGCTCGTGTCGTCGCTCGTGTCGTCGCTCGAGCCGTCCCGCGCGGCGCCCCCGCGCGACACCCGGTCGGTGCGGTCCGATCCCACCCCATCCAGTCGGCCGCGGCGCGGTCCAGTCCGCGCATACTGGACTCATGCCAGGACCGGTCCGACGGCTGTCGGCGCGTGAGCTCCTCGTCCTCGTGGGTGACCTGAGACCCGGCACGAGCGCGTACCGGGCGCTCGCCGACCGGATCCGGCTGCTCATCACCGACGGCCGGATCCCGGCCGGCACCCGCCTGCCGTCCGAGCGCGAGCTCGCCGCCGTGGCGGGACGGAGCCGGACGACGGTCGTGGCCGCCTACCGCTCCCTCCGGGAGTCCGGTCACGTCGTCACCCGGCACGGCTCCGGGAGCCTGGCGGCACTGCCGGCGCCGGGGACACCGCAGGGGCGCCCCGACCGCGGGGTCGACTTCGCCCGGGCGGTCCCGCCACCGGTCGAGGGCCTGGAGGAGATCCTCGCAGAGGTGTCGGCACGGATGGTCCGGGCGCTCGAGGGCCCGGGCTTCGACCTGCTGGGCAACGAGGCGCTCCGGCAGGCGATCGCGGACCGCTACACCGTGCGCGGCCTCGCCACGTCCGCGGACCAGGTCCTGGTGACCATGGGCGGCCAGCACGCCATCTCGCTCACGGCCCACACGTTCCTCTCCCGGTCGGACCTGGTCCTCGTCGAGTCGCCCGGCTACCCGCACGCCTACGAGGCGCTGCGGCGCGCGGGGGCGCGCCTGGTCACGACGCCGGTCACGACCGACGGGTGGGACGTCGAGCACCTGCTGGGCTCGATCCGGCGGCTGCGTCCCGCCGCCGCCTACCTGATCCCCGACTTCCACAACCCGACCGGCGCCTCCATGCGGCCACAGGACCGGGCGCGGGTGGCCGAGGCGGCGCGTGCCGTGGGCACGGTGCTGATCATCGACGAGACCACCGCCGACCTGGGCATCGACCGGGCGTGGGACGACGGCCCGTTCGCCCGGCACGGGCACGCCGCCTCGCCGGGGTCCGGCTCCGGCGTCGTCACGATCGGGTCGCTCAGCAAGTCCGTCTGGGGAGGTCTGCGGCTCGGATGGGTCCGCGCCGACGCCTCGGCCGTGCGCCGGCTCGTCCAGGCGCGCCCGGCCGGCGACCTCGGCACGCCGCAGCTGGAACAGCTGCTCGGCGAGCGGATCGTCCGCGCGCTGCCGGAGCTGCTGCCGCGCCGCCGCGAGCTCCTGCGCGCGCACCGGGCGGCGTTGAGCGCGGCCCTGGCACGGCACCTCCCCCGGTGGCACGCGCCGTGGCCCGACGGCGGTCTGTCGATGTGGGTGCAGCTCGACCGTCCCGGCAGCTCGGCGCTGACGTCGGTCTGCGAGGCACGGGGCCTGTCCCTCGTCGCCGGGCCCCGGTTCTCCGTCGACGGGACGTTCGAGCGGTTCCTGCGCCTCCCGTTCACGTCACCGGTCGCCGACCTGGACGCGGGGGTGCGCTCGCTCGCGGAGTCGTGGGAGTTGCTCTCGTCCCGGCGACCGCTCGGCCACCGCTCCCGGATGCCCGAGATGGTCTGAGCCGGACCAGTCCACCGCACCCTGACTGGACCGCGTGGCCGTCCGTACGTCGTGGTCTCCTGGTCGGCGACGGAGGGGGCGACATGCGCAGGACCGGCACCAGCGCGGACGGACGGGGCGCCGCGGACGGAGGACGCACCGCCGGCCCCCAGCCACCACCACTCGGGGGCCGAGGCGACCCGCTCTTCGGCGCGGGCGCGACGCGCGTCGAGAAGGTCCTCGCGTCCGGCGCCGGCCTGCTCGGCGCCCTGCTCGTGGCGGGGGCGGCGGCCGCGCAGGGTTCCGGGTGGAGCGCCGCGCAGTACGCCGTCGCGGTGGTCGTCGCGTTCGACGTGGTCGGCGGGGTCGTCGCGAACGGGCTCGGCTCGGCCAAGCGGGACCACTTCGGGCCCGCGTCGGCGACGGCGCGGACGGCGGCCGGGCGAGTCGCGCGGAGGCCGGTCGTGTTCACCGCGCTGCACGTGCACCCGATCGTCGTCGCGCTGCTCTACGACCCCGTCGTCTGGTGGTGGGGGGTGGCGTGGTACCTGGTGACACTGGTCGGCTCGGCCCTCGTGCGGCTGAGTCCCCTGTACCTGCAGCGGCCGGTCGCGCTCGCGTGGTGCGCCCTCGCGGCCGTCGGCGCCTCGTTCCTGCCGTCCCCGGCGCACTGGGGGTGGCTGCCGGTCGTCCTCGTGCTCAAGCTCGTGCTCGCGCACGCGGTCCAGGAGGAGCCGTACCGCCCGGCGTCGCGCCTGGGGGCGTCACGCCGATGAACCGGCTCGCCAGCTCGAGAAGGACGCCCCAGGGGATTCGCAGCGTCGCGGTGCTCGCCGCCGCGTTGGCGCTGTTCGCCACGACGTTCACGCTTCCCGACGCGCCGACGGAGCCCGTCCGCACCGATCTCCTGCCAGAGACCGTCATGGCACCGTGATCGGAAGCCCGACCCGACCGCGACGGGCCTAGACTGCTCCGCGCGCCCGATCCCCGCGGGCGTGAGGAGGCGACCGCGTGACCGAGCTACCGCACGAGACGCGGGACACGCCGCCGCCCCCGCCCGCCCCGGGCGGCCGGCGAGAGCTCGAGCTGGCCGAGGCGCGCCAGGACCTGCGCGCGGACTGCAGCCGTTGCGTGGCCCTGTGCTGCGTCGCACCGGTGTTCGTCGCCTCAGCGGACTTCGCGCTCGACAAGCCGGCAGGCGTGCCCTGTCCCAACCTCCGGGGCGACGACCGCTGCGGGATCCACGCGAAGCTCCGGAGCCGGGGGTTCGCGGGGTGCGCGGTCTTCGACTGCTTCGGCGCCGGCCAGCGCGTCACCGCACTGTTCGCCGGGTCCACGTGGCGTGACTCGCCGCAGGACGCGGCGGCCATGTTCGGCGCCCTGGACGTGCTCCGTCAGCTGCACGAGGCCCTGTGGTACCTGCGCGAGGCCGCGCACCTCGTCCCCCGCGGCCCGCTGCACGACCTCGTCGACGCCCTGATCGGGACGACCGAGGGCCTGGCCGCGAGCGACGCCGCCACCCTCGCCGACATCGACACCGGCACCTACCGCCGCGAGGTCGGCGACCTGCTCGCCGACGTCAGCGCGGCGGTGCGCGCCCCGGGCGGCCGGCGCTGGGCGGGCAGGGACCTCGTCGGCGCACGGCTGCGCGGCGCGGACCTCCGGGAGGCCGACCTCCGCGGCGCGTATGCCATCGGGGCCGACCTGCGCGACGCCGACCTGCGCCGCTGCGACCTGCTCGGCGCCGACCTCCGTGGTGCGGACCTCGCCGGCGCCCGCCTCGACGGCGCCCTCTTCCTCACCCAGCCCCAGGTCGAGGCGGCACAGGGCGACCCGCGGACCACCCTGCCGGCGGGGCTCGCCCGGCCGGGCCACTGGTCCGCCGGACGGTAGCGGCACAGGCCGGTCCCAGGTCGACCGCGTATCCTCGGCGGTCCTCGCCGTCCGGCGCCGCGGAAGGGGACCTCCGTGTCACTCGTCGACCTCGTGCTCGTCGTCGCCCTGGTCGTCGCCGCCGTGTCCGGGCTCCGCCGGGGACTGCTCGCCACCGTCGGCGGCCTCGTGGGGCTTGCCGCGGGTGGCCTCGCCGCGCTGTGGGCCGTCCCGGTCGTCAACGACGCGTTGCCCACCTCCCAGTGGCGCGGGCCGGCGACCCTGGCGCTCGCCGTCGTGCTGCCCCTGGTCGGGGCCTCCCTGGGCGCCGGCGTCGGCCACGGCCTGCGGCGCCAGGTGGACCGCACGCCGCTGCAGCCGCTCGAACGCCTGCTCGGCGGCGCGGTGCACCTGGTCGTCGTCGCGCTGGTGCTCTCGTTCGTCGGCACCGCGGTCAAGGCCACCGGGACTCCGGGCGTCGCCGCGGCCGTCTCGTCGTCCGCCGTGCTGCGCACGATCGAGGACCTGACGCCCACACCCGTGAGCCGCACGCTCGCCCAGATGCGGGCCGCGGTGCTCGACGACGGGCTGCCGCGGCTGGACGGCCTGCTGCTCCCCCGCCAGGCGCCCGTCGCCCCCGCGGTGGACCTCGACGACCCCGCGCTGGAGCGGTCCGCACGGTCGGTCGCACGGGTCTGGGGCACCGCGTACGCGTGCGGCACGAGCTCGACCGGGTCGGGCTTCGTCGTCGCGCCGGACCGGGTCGTGACCAACGCGCACGTCGTGGCCGGCGTCGAGCGGCCGCTCGTCGAGCTGCCGGGCAGCGCCGCGAAGGAGGGCCGGGTCGTCTACTTCGACCCGGACGCCGACCTGGCGGTCGTGGCCGTCGACGAGCTGGGCGCGGACCCGCTGACCGTGGCCCCCTCCCTCGCGACCGGCGACACGGCCGCGGTCCAGGGGTACCCGTACGGAGGTCCGTTCACCTCGACGGGCGCCGAGGTGCTCAACGTCGGCACCGTCCGGGTCCCGGAGTCCGGCGGCATCGGCGGCGGCGAGCGCGACGTCTACGCCCTGGCGGCCGAGGTGCGTCCCGGCAACTCGGGCGGCCCGGTGCTGACGACGAGCGGCGAGGTCGCCGGCGTGGTCTTCGGGCGCTCCGACTCCGAGGAGGACCTGGCCTACGCGGTGACGACGACCGAGCTGATGCCCGTCGTCGCGCAGGCCGAGGAGCTCGACGCCGCGGTGACACCGGGAAGCTGCGCCGGCTGAGCGCTCCCTGCGCGGTCAGAGAACCCAGTCGACGTGGCCTTCCGTCGGTCCGCCGCACTCCTCCGTGCCACCCACGCGTTCCCACCCGACGTCCCTCTCGGTGCGGGCCAGCACGCCTCCGTCGTCGTCGAGCGCGCGGAGCGCGACCGGGTTCGCCGGGTAGAAGAGCGTGAAGGTCCAGGTGTCGCCGTCCCGTGACGTCGTGATCGCGGGAGGCGTCGCGTCCGGCCCTGCCGGGAACGGAGGCTGCCAGGCGTCACCCTCGCGCACCTGGACGTGTGCCACCGACGAAGGCTCACCCGCCAGCGTCACGACAAGAAGGCTCGAGTAGCCGACGGCCGCGCACTCCGTCTCCTGCAGCCCCAGGCGCGGTCCGACGATCGCGGCAGCACCGGCGAGCGCGACCACGCCGACGGCGGTGATCCCGGCCCAGAGGGGCAGGCGCAGCGGCCGTCGACGCTCCGGCTCGGACGTCTCCTCGCTGGCGGGTGGTGGCATCGCTTCTCCCCGGTCGTGCCCGTCATGGACATCGTGTCGGGGGGACGGCGATCCTTGCAGCCAGGCCGCCGGTCGGACAGGTCGGCCGCGGGCTCAGTCCTTGAGGGGGTCGTGTCCCCAGTTCATCAGGAGTAGCGCCACCTCGTGTGCTCCACGTCACCGTCCGGACGCTGGGCCAAGTGCCGGTGGACGTACCCGACGACCTTGCGCATGTGCGCCTGGTCGTCCTCGGTCAGCTCGCTCTTCTTCGTGCGCAGCAGCTCTACGATCCGCCGGCCGGACTCGTGCCCGACCGACTCACCACCGTCCGACTGGCCCACCGACCTCGACTCGTCGGTGCCCAACCACCGCTCCAGCTCGGTCGCCGTCATGTTGACGGCCTCGTCGAACTCCCGGCTCACGAGTCGTCCTTCAGCGCGGACGGCTTGTGCACCGCGTCCTTGCCGCTCTTGTCGCTGCGCACGCGGTACTGCGGGTCGTCCTTCGACGCCCGGACCGTCCGGCCCGCAGCCTCGGTGTCCTCGGTGATCTCCTCGACCACCTCGCCGTGCACCGTCTGCCCGTGGCTGGACCACGTGACCTCGTCGCCCTCGTGGAACTTCTCCTCACCCATCTACCCAGACTGCGCCGTCTGGCCGCACCTGCACGGCGGTCGGGTGCAGGCGCTCGTGCCGAGCGCCGCGGTCACGTGGTGTCCGGCTCGAACGTCGCCAAGAGCGCCTCGAGCGCCTGCTGGTCCGGGCCGACGAACGGGGTCGTCCCCGGAGCCGAGCTCGCGACGTCGAAGGCCCGTTCGATCGACGCGGCGTCACGCAGGGGCGGGAGGTGGCTGCTGAGCACCGTCGTCGGCGCGAGCCGCCGCATCGCGTCCACGGTCGCTCCGAACGCGACCGGGTCGGCGACCTGTGCCCACGGCGCGTCGACCGAGACCCACAACCGCTGCCGCTCGCGCAGCTCCTCCTCCGACACGCCGCGGACGTCGTCGCGCGCGGAGACCTCCGCGTCCTCCAGCGGAGCGCCGAAGCAGTCGGAGCTGAACAGGACGCCGTTCGACGCGTCGACGAGACCCACGGTGGCCGGGCTGTCGTACAGCGGTGGTCGGATCCCCCGGAAGGTCCGGCCGGCGGCGGCGAGCTCCTGGCCCGGGTTGAGAAGGTGGACCCGGTGCATGGGTACCTCGTACTCGCACGAGAGGATGCCGACCCCGAGGAACGTCGTGACGAGGCGCGCGCGGGGCGCGGCGTCCAGGAGCTCCCAGAGCCCTCCGGTGTGGTCGCGGTCGGGATGCGTCAGCCACACCCAACCCACGTCCTGCGGGTCCACCACCGAGGCGAGCGCGTCGAGGAACCCCGTGCCCGGTGTCGACAGGCCGGAGTCGACCACGAGCGCGTCCTTGCGCCCGACCACGAACGCGTTGACCGGCAGGGTGCCGAGCCCGGGGACCTCGGCCTGGTCTGCGAGGACGGTGACGTCGTCGTCCAGTCGGTGCACGTGCATCTCGTCCTCCTCGACGAGGTATCACCATTTCGGCGATACACTGGCGTTCACCGAAAACTGTCCTCCGCCCTCAGGGATGTGTCAACAGGTGAGTGAGCACCTCCGTCCGACGAGCCCGCGCCCGTACCGGATGCGCAAGCGGGCCGCCGACGTCGAGCACACCCGGCAGCGCATCGTCGAGGCGACGGTCCAGCTGCACCGGACCGAGGGCCTGGACGCCTCGTACAGCGACATCGCGGCCCGGGCGGGCGTCACGCGTGCGACGCTGTACCGGCACTTCCCCGACACCGAGTCGCTGTTCCAGGCGTGCTCGGCGCACTGGATCGCCGCGCAGGTGCCGCCCGACCCGCAGCGGTGGACCGGTAACACGCCGCCCGAGCGGCTGCGAGCGGCGCTCGGCGACGTCTACCGGTACTACGCCGACGGCGCGGACATGCTCCGCAACGTCGAGCGGGCCCAACCCACGATGCCCGCGGCGCTCGCCGAGCAGATCCGGCACACCGAGGCCGCGCTCCGCGAGGCCCTCCTCGACGCGCTCCCCCGGAACGCCCGGCACCGACCGCGGGTCACCGCCGTCGTCGGGCACGTCCTGGCGTTCTCGACGTGGCACTCGCTCGTGCTGGAGCACGGCGTCGCCCGGGACGACGCGGTCGAGCTCATGGCGCGGCTCGTCGAGACGGCGGAGGCGGACCCGGAGAGGCCCGGATCCGCGGAGCTCCGCGGGTCCGGGCCTCTCACCAGGTGCTACGGCCGGTGACGGCCGAGGGACCGGCTAGAAGTTGATCATGTGCCCCACGACGCCGTGGATGGCCTCCTGGAGCGCCTCGGACAGCGTCGGGTGCGTGTGCACGTTGCGCGCCACCTCGTCGGCCGTCAGGTCCCACTTCTGCGCGAGCGTGAGCTCCGGGAGCAGCTCGGAGACGTCCGGGCCGATCATGTGGGCGCCGAGCAGCTCGTTGTACTTGGCGTCCGCGACGATCTTGACGAAGCCGGTCGGGTCGCCGAGGCCGTGGGCCTTGCCGTTGGCCATGAAGGGGAACGAGGCGACCTTGACGTCGTAGCCCTCGTCCTTGGCCTGCTGCTCGGTGAGACCGAACGAGGCGATCTGCGGCGAGCAGAACGTCGCGCGCGGCATCATGCGGTAGTCGCCGAGGGTCATGGTCTCGGCGCCGCCGATCGTCTCCGCCGCGACGACACCCTGCGCCTCGGCGACGTGGGCGAGCATGAGCTTGGCCGTCACGTCACCGATGGCGTACAGGTGCGGCACGTTGGTGCGCATGTGGTCGTCGATCGCGATCGCGCCGCGGTCGGTGAGCTGCACGCCGGTGCTCTCCAGGCCGTAGCCCTCGACGTTGGGCGTCCAGCCGACGGCCATGAGGACCTTGTCGACCTCGATCGAGCCCGGCTTGTCGTCCTTGACGCCCTTGTAGGACACCTTGACCGACGAGCCGTTGTCCTCGACCGTCTGCACCGCCGTCGCGGTGAGGATGTTGACGCCGAGCTTCTTGTACTGCTTGGCGATCTCCTTGGAGACGTCGGCGTCCTCGTTCGGCAGCGCCCGGTCGAGGTACTCGATGATCGTGACGTCCACGCCGTAGTTCTTCATGACGTAGCCGAACTCCATGCCGATGGCGCCGGCGCCGACGATGGCGACCGACTTCGGCAGCTCGCGCGACATGATGAGCGTCTCGTACGTCACGACGTTCTCGCTGAGCTCGACGCCGGGCAGCAGGCGCACCTTCGCGCCCGTGGCGATGATCGCGTTGTCGAACGTGACCGTCTCGGTGCCGCCCTTGTTGAGCGTCACCTCAATCGTGTTCGCGTCGCGGAACGTGCCGCGGCCGTCGTACTCCGTGATCTTGTTCTTCTTCATCAGGAAGTGGACGCCCTTGGTGCGGCCGTCCGCGACCTGGCGGGACCGGTCCCACGCCTTGCCGTAGTCGAACGTCACGTCGCCCGACATGCCGAAGAACTCGGCCTGGTGCGTGTAGATGTGCGCGAGCTCGGCGTTGCGCAGGAGGGCCTTCGAGGGGATGCAGCCCACGTTGAGGCACACACCACCCCAGTACTTCTCCTCGATGATGGCGACGGACTTGCCGAGCTGGGCCGCGCGGATCGCGGCGACGTAGCCGCCGGGTCCAGCTCCGAGGAGGACGACGTCGTAGTGGGAAGCCATGGCCCCCAGCCTATTCGGGCTGTCGAGTCGCCGTGCTGTGAGTTCGGTCGCAGGTCGTGTCGGTGGCGGTGCGTAGCGTCGGGTGCGCTCGATCCACGAGGTCATCGACGACGGGAGGCGATATGAAGTTCGGCTTCATCGGCAGCTTCGGCACGGCGGCCCAGAACCTCGCCCTCGCGCAGGAGTGCGAGGCGCGCGGGTGGGACGGCTTCTTCACGTGGGACGCCGTCAGCATGGCCGGGTTCGGCGGCGGCGGCCTGGCGGTCTACGACCCGTTCTCGCTGCTGGCGGCGGTCGCGGCGACCACGGAGCGCATCACGCTCGGCGCGCTCGTGTTCGCGGCGCCCCGGCACCGGCCGTGGGAGCTCGCGCAGCGCGCGCTCACGGTGGACCACCTCTCCGGCGGACGGCTCGTGCTGCCCGTCGGCGTGGGCGTGACCGACGACCGGGCATTCACGTCCGTGCCCGGGCAGCCCACGGGGCTCAAGGAGCGGGCCGCGCAGCTCGACGAGAACCTCGCCTGGCTGGAGCGGTCGTGGTCCGGCGAGGAGTTCGAGTTCGACGGCGAGCACGTGCGCACCGGGCCGTTCCGGTTCCCGGAGCCGCCCGTGAACGGCCGCATCCCCGTGTGGCCCGTCGGGGTTT
Source organism: Isoptericola sp. (assembly GCA_031181105.1). Classification (GTDB taxonomy): domain Bacteria; phylum Actinomycetota; class Actinomycetes; order Actinomycetales; family Cellulomonadaceae; genus Isoptericola. The sequence goes on from JAPSLD010000004.1 coordinate 23,615, forward strand.
GGGACGCCCGGCGGCCCCCGGTGAAGAACCTGGCGCGTGCGCTGCGCTGGGACGGCGTCGTGGCGCAGCTGCGGGGCACCGCTGACGACCCGGGGCCCGACGACGTGGCGGCGCTCGTGTCCTGGATCGAGGAGCGGCGGGCCGCGGCCGGCAGGACCGGGCCGTTCGACGTCGTCGTCCAGGCCAAGCTCTCGGCCGACCCCGCCGAGGCCGCGGACCAGGCGAAGGCGATGGACGCCGCCGGCGCGACGTGGTGGATCGAGTCGTGGTGGGACCCGGCGACGGACACGCCGGAGTCGCTGCTGGCGAAGGTCCGCCAGGGTCCGCCGTCCCTCTGACGGACGACGAGCGTGCTGGTGCCTTCCCCAGCGGGTGGGGGAAGGACCAGCACGCTCGTCGGGCGGCCTACGTCAGGAGACGGGGCGGGCGGGCTCCACGGGGACGCTCGGCAGGTGCTTGGCCGGCAGCGTCCTCGGACGCCACGCCTCGCGCGTCGCCTCGAACGCGGTGATGTCGGCCTCGTTCTGCAGCGTCAGGCCGATGTCGTCGAGGCCCTCCATGAGACGCCAGCGGGTGTAGTCGTCGATCTGGAACGGCACGGTGACGTCGTCCGCGTGCACGGTGCGGTGCTCGAGGTCGACGGTCACCTCGGTGCCGGGCTTGGTCTCGAGGATCTTCCAGAGCAGCTCGACGTCCTCCTGCGCGACCACGCCGGCCACGAGGCCCTGCTTGCCCGAGTTGCCGCGGAAGATGTCCGCGAACCGCGACGCCAGCACCACGCGGAAGCCGTAGTCCTTGAGCGCCCAGACCGCGTGCTCGCGCGACGAGCCGGTGCCGAAGTCGGGACCCGCGACGAGCACGGAGCCGTTCGTGTAGGCCTCCTGGTTGAGCACGAACGACGGGTCGCCGCGCCAGGCGGCGAACAGCGCGTCCTCGAACCCCGTGCGCGTCACCCGCTTGAGGTAGACGGCGGGGATGATCTGGTCGGTGTCGACGTTGCTGCGGCGCAGCGGCACCCCGACGCCCGTGTGGGTGGTGATCTTCTCCATGGCGGTTGCTCCTCGCGGGGTGGCTCAGACGTAGGACGGGGCCTCGAGCGGCGCCAGCGGCGAGCCGTCGAACGTGGTCAGGTCGACATCGCCGGGCAGGTCGAGGTCGGCGAGCGACGACAGCGTGCCGCGCACCGCCGTGGCGGCCGCGACCAGCGGGGAGACCAGGTGCGTACGGCCGCCCTTGCCCTGCCGGCCCTCGAAGTTGCGGTTTGACGTCGAGGCCGACCGCTCCCCCGGCGCCAGCTGGTCCGGGTTCATGCCCAGGCACATCGAGCACCCGGCGTTGCGCCACTCGGCGCCGAACTCCTTGAAGATCACGTCGAGCCCCTCGGCCTCGGCCTGGATCCGGACCCGCGCGGACGCCGGCACCACGAGCACGCGCACGTCGTCGGCCTTCTTGCGACCCTGGAGGACCTTGGCGACCGACCGGAGGTCCTCGATGCGGCCGTTCGTGCACGAGCCGATGAAGACCGTGTCGACCTTGACGTCGCGCAGCGGCGTTCCGCCCTCGAGGCCCATGTACTCGAGCGCCCGCTCGGCGGCGACGCGCTCGTTCTCGTCGGCGATCTCGGCCGGGACCGGCACACTCGCGGACAGCGGGAGGCCTTGGCCGGGGTTCGTGCCCCAGGTGACGTACGGCTCGAGGTCGGACGCCTCGAGCACGACCTCGGCGTCGAACACCGCGTCGTCGTCGCTGCGCAGCGTCCTCCAGTACTCGACGGCCGCGTCCCAGTCCTCGCCCTCAGGGGCGTGCGGGCGGCCCTCGAGGTACTCGAACGTGGTCTCGTCGGGCGCGATCATGCCTGCGCGGGCCCCCGCCTCGATCGACATGTTGCAGATCGTCATCCGCGCCTCCATCGAGAGGTTGCGGATCGCCTCGCCGCGGTACTCGAGCACATAGCCCTGACCGCCGCCGGTGCCGATCTTGGCGATGATCGCCAGGATGATGTCCTTGCTCGTGGTGCCGGGCGGCAGCGCGCCGTTCACCGTGATCGCCATGGTCTTGAACGGCGACAGCGGCAGGGTCTGCGTGGCGAGCACGTGCTCGACCTCGGAGGTGCCGATGCCGAACGCGAGCGCGCCGAACGCACCGTGCGTGGAGGTGTGCGAGTCGCCGCACACGACCGTCAGGCCGGGCATCGTCAGGCCGAGCTGCGGTCCCACCTGGTGGACGATGCCCTGGTCCGCGTCGCCCAGCGAGTGGATCCGGACGCCGAACTCGCGCGCGTTGTTGCGCAGCGTGTCGATCTGCGTGCGGCTCGTCAGGTCCGCGATCGGCAGGTCGATGTCGAGCGTGGGAGTGTTGTGGTCCTCGGTCGCGATCGTGAGGTCCGGACGGCGGACCTTCCGGCCCGCGAGACGGAGCCCCTCGAACGCCTGAGGGCTGGTCACCTCGTGCACGAGGTGGAGGTCGATGTAGAGGAGGTCGGGCGAACCACCGGTCCCCCGGCGCACCAGGTGCGCCTCCCAGACCTTCTCCGCCAGCGTGCCGGCCATCTCGAGCTCCTCGTCCGCCGCCCCCGTCGGGCGGCTGTCGCGACTGTGTTTCCGTGCGATCCGACGTGCTCGGTGGTTCGCTCGGCGAACCGAACTTGCAATCTCAGTCCGCGAGACGTCAGTATCGGCCTATGGACGATACTAGCGGAGTCGGCGTACTGGACAAGGCCGCGTCCGTACTGGGCGCACTGGAGGCCGGTCCCGCCACCCTCGCGCAGCTGGTCTCCTCGACCGGACTGGCGCGCCCGACGGCCCACCGCCTGGCCGTGGCCCTCGAGCACCACCGCCTCGTGGCCCGCGACATGCAGGGCCGGTTCGTGCTCGGCCCGCGCCTCAACGAGCTCGCCACCGCCGCCGGCGAGGACCGCCTGCTGGCGGCCGCGAACCCCGTGCTCACGGCGCTGCGGGACCACACCGGCGAGAGCGCGCAGCTCTACCGCCGCCAGGGTGACCACCGCGTGTGCGTGGCCGCGGCCGAGCGCCCGGTCGGGCTGCGCGACTCGATCCCCGTGGGCGCCACGCTGACGATGGGTGCCGGGTCGGCCGCGCAGATCCTGCTGGCGTGGGAGGAGCCCGACCGGCTGCACCGCGGGCTGCGCGACGCGGTCTTCACCGCGACGATCCTGTCCGGCGTGCGCCGCCGGGGCTGGGCCCAGTCCGTGAGCGAGCGCGAGCTCGGCGTCGCCTCCGTGTCCGCGCCGGTGCGCGGCCCGTCGGGCCGCGTCGTGGCCGCGGTCTCGGTGTCCGGCCCGGTCGAGCGGCTGTCCCGACAGCCGGGGCGCCTGCACTCGGCCGCCGTCGTCGCCGCCGCGAACCGCCTGACCGAGGTCCTGCGCCGCGCGGGCGAGTGACCGGGTCCTGGCGCACCGACGGCGCGCCGGGGCCGGTGCTCGTGCCACGTCGTCCGCATCAGTACGCTGCCCAGCAGCGCGGCCGTCCGGTCGCGCGATCCCGAGAGGCGTGAGGACCTGATGCCGGCCAAGGCCAAGACCTTCCTGACCTGGCTCGTCGTGATCTTCGTGGTCTACGCGATCTACACCAGCCCCGACCGCGCGTCCGAGGTCGTCAAGGCGCTCTGGGACGTGGTCGTCAACGCGGTCGCGAGCTTCGGCGCGTTCCTCGGCGGCCTGGTGTCCTGACCGCGGCCCGCCCGACGAGGAGGTCGCCGTGACACACCCGCGGAGCACCGTCGCAGCGCACGCGCACCTGCGGCGCTACGTGCTCGCGAACGAGACCGTCGTCGTCGCCACCCGCCGGCACTGGGCGCGGCTCGTCGAGCCCGCCGCGACGACGCTCGTCGCGTTCCTCCTGGTCGGCACGGCCGCGCACACGTCGGGCCTGCGCTGGCTGTGGGTCGCGTGGCTGCTGGTGCTGGGCCGCCTCGTGTGGCGGTGGTTGCACTGGTACAACGAGTGGTTCGTCGCGACGGACAAGCGGCTGCTCCTCGCCTACGGCGTCGTCATCCACAAGGTCGCGATGATGCCGCTCATGAAGGTCACCGACATGGGCTACTCCCGCACGCCGCTGGGGCAGGTCTTCGGCTACGGGCGGTTCGTCATGGAGTCCGCGGGCCAGGACCAGGCGCTGCGCCAGGTCGACTGGGTGCCCCGGCCCGACGACACCTACCGCAAGCTCTGCGCGACGATCTTCCTGCCGGGGCAGCTCCCCGGACGCGCACCCGCCCCGCGAGACGCCGGCCGTCGCCCGCCGGCGATCGTGCCCGGTGCCGGCGAGCCGCGCCCCACGACCCAGCCGATCCCCGTGGCCGGCCGCCCGGACTCGGTCGCCGGTACGGCGACCGCGACGGGCCCCGGCCGTGCGGCCCCGGCACCGTGGGCGCCCACGGGCGGCACGCGGTACCCGGCGCCGCCGAGCGACGGGGCCGGCCCCACGGTCCCCCGGCCGTTCCTCTGAGGTCCTCCGGAGAACGAGGCCACGAACGACGAAGGCCCGGTCCTGACGGACCGGGCCTCGCGTGGTACCCCCAGCGGGATTTGAACCCGCGTTACCGCCGTGAGAGGGCGGCGTCCTAGGCCGCTAGACGATGGGGGCCGGACGTCGGCTCCGAAGAGCCGGTGAAGGGGTCCACCGAGGTGGACCTCCTGCGTACCCCCAGCGGGATTTGAACCCGCGTTACCGCCGTGAGAGGGCGGCGTCCTAGGCCGCTAGACGATGGGGGCCTATGACTCGGCCGGCCCTCGCGGACCGCCGTGCCGGTGAGAACTCTAGCGCACCGGTGACCGCCCTCCGGAGGGCCGCCCGTGTGATCTAGCGCTCTGCGCTGGGGTACCAGGACTCGAACCTAGACTAAGTGAACCAGAATCACTCGTGCTGCCAATTACACCATACCCCATGGTGCCGGACCTTCCGGGGCAAATCCGACTTTCATCGGCGCGACCCGAAGGACCCAACGACCGAGAACATTACCGGACGAAGGCCCCTGGCTCCAAAACGGAGGCGGGGTGCCGTACGTCACCCACGACCGTCGCCCCAGGGTGCCGGTTCTCGGAGAGCGAGGGCGTCCGGGAGCTCGTCGAGGCCCGCGACCACGCGCACGCCGTCGGCGCGCATCGCCGCTGCGTCCACGCTGCGCTCGTGCAGGCGCCGCGTGCCCGGGCGGTCGAGCCACACGCCCACGAGACCGGCCTCGGACGCGGCCCGTGCGTCGACCCCGGGCTCGTCCCCGACGTACGCCGTCTGCGCGGGTTCGGTGCCGAGCAGCCGCGCACCCTCGAGGAACACCTGCGGCGACGGCTTGCCGAACCCCAGCGTGTCGACGCCGACCAGCACGGGCAGCCCGTCCAGGCCGGCCGAGCGGAGCTTGCGCTCCTGCAGCGCGACGGCGGCGTTGGTGACGACCCCCACGGCGACACCCGCGCCGCGCAGGCGTTCCAGCACCGGGGCGGCGTCGTCGAACGCCGTCCACGACCGCTCGAAGGTGCCCCAGAACAGCCCGTCCCACGCCTCGAACGAGGACTCGGTGACGGGCTCCCCGCCGAAGGTGCGGTGCAGCAGGTCGGCGCGCAGTCGCCGCTGCGTCGCATGGTCGGTCTCCCCGCGGGTGTACCGGCGGTAGTACCCGCCCGGGTCGGACCGCCAGTGGTCGAGGATCTCGCCGTAGCGGTCGGCGGGGACGTGCGGCAGGTACTCGACCGCGACGGCGGTCAGGGCCGCGGCGAACGCGCCTCGGGTGTCGACGAGCGTGTCGTCGACGTCGAACAGGACGCCGTCGACCTGCGCTGCGGCCGCGCCCGTCGTCACTGCGCCGGGGCGTCGGCGGCGGCGTCGGCCTCCGCGAGCCGGGTGATCACCGCGTCGACGCGAGCCAGCGTGCGCTCGCGGCCGAGCACCTCGAGCGACTCGAACAGCGGCAGACCCACGGTCCGGCCGGTCACCGCGACGCGTACGGGTGCCTGGGCCTTGCCGAGCTTGAGGCCGTGCTTCTCCCCCACGACCGTCACGGCGTCCTTGAGCGGCTCGGCCTCCCACGGCTCGAGGGCGGCGAGCGCCTCGCGGGCGTCGGCCAGGAGCGCGGCGGCCGGCTCCTTCATGGCCTTGGCCCAGGACCGCTCGTCGAGCACCGGCTCGTCGAGGAACAGGAAGTCGACGTTGTCGGTGATGTCGGCCAGCAGCGCGACGCGCGACTGCGCGAGCGGCGCGACGCGGGCGAACGCGTCGGCGTCGAGCTGCTCCTCGCTCCACGGCGCCCGCGGCGGGTGCAGCCACGGGTCGACGGCGGCGACGAAGTCCTCGACGGCCATCGCCCGGATGTACTCGCCGTTGAACGCCGTCAGCTTCTTGACGTCGAAGAACGCCGACGCGCTGTTGACGTCCTCGATCCGGAAGCGGGAGACCATCTCGTCGAACGGCAGGATCTCCTCGTCGTTGCCCGGCGCCCAGCCGAGCAGCATGAGGTAGTTGACCATCGCCTCGGGCAGGTAGCCCTCGGCGAGGTAGTCCTCGAGCGCGACCTTGTCCCGGCGCTTGGAGAGCTTCTGGCGCTTCTCGTTGACGATGACGGGCAGGTGCGCCCAGACCGGCGGCGTCGCGCCGAGCGCCTCCCACAGCAGCTGCTGCTTGGGCGTGTTGGGCAGGTGCTCCTCGCCTCTGATGACATGGCTCACGTGCTCGTCCATGTCGTCGACGACGTTGGCGAGCAGGAAGACGGGCGAGCCGTCGCCGCGCGCGACGACGAAGTCCTCCATCGCCGCGTTGGGGAACACGGGGTTGCCGCGGATCAGGTCGACGACGTGCGTCTCCCCCTCGTCGGGCGTGCGGAAGCGCAGCGCCCGGCCGGGCTCGTACGTCAGGCCGCGGTCGCGGCAGAACCCGTCGTAGCCCGAGTGCGGGTTGCCGGTGCGCGCGGCGACGTCGTCACGCGTGCAGTCGCAGAAGTAGGCGCGTCCCGCCTCGGCCAGCCGCGTCGCGGCCGCGCGATGCTTGTCCACGTTGGCCGACTGGTAGTACGGCCCCTCGAACGTGGGGTCGTCCGCGCGGATGCCGAGCGCGGCCATCGCGGACAGGATGCCGTCGACCCACTCCGGCTTGTTCCGCGAGGCGTCGGTGTCCTCGATCCGCAGCACGAACGTGCCGCCGGACTGCTTCGCGACGGCCCAGTTGAACAGCGCCGAGCGGCCTCCGCCGACGTGGAACATGCCCGTCGGGGACGGGGCGAAGCGGACACGGACGGTGCTCGAGGGGCTCGACGGGGCCGAGGAAGCAGCTGCGGGGATCACGGCCCCAGCGTAGTTGGCGCTAGGGCCGCGCGAACACGGCGTGCACGTCGAAGCGCAGGCGCTCGGTGCGCTCCAGCTCCAGCCCGGCGTCGGTCACGGCGCGCACGATCGTCTCGGCCGGGTGGACGACGAACCGCCAGTCGCTGCCCCGCAGCCGCGGGTACACGTTCAGCAGCGGCGCGGCCGCGCGCAGCCACCAGGCGTCGCGCGGGAACGACACGACCAGGAACCGGCGCGCCCGCGCCGCGGCGGCGGTCAGCAGGCGGCGGGCGTCCGGGTAGCAGCACACGACGCTGTGCAGCGCGACGACGTCGGCCGGCCCGGCGAGGTCCGGGGCGGCCGCGAAGTCGCCGACCCGGCGCTCGGCGCGCGCCGCGAGGCCGGTCTCGGCCAGCAGCTCGCGCGCCGCGGCGTCGTAGGCCGGTGACATGTCGACGCACACGGCGCGCCGCACGCCGGCGGAGAGCATCTCGACCTGGAAGTCCCCGACGCCGCCGCCGATCTCCAGCAGCGTCTCGCCCCCGATCGTGCCGTCGCGGTAGAGCTCCACCGTGCGGCGCGGCAGCGTCGTCAGCCCGGAGCGCCGGTAGCGTGCGAGGGCGCGGCGCGCCTCGCGGTCGTCGAAGACGCGGTCGTAGCCCTGCGGCTCGCAGCAGGCGGACATGCTCCTATTCGAGCACGTCGCGCGAGGTTCGTCGGCCCGGGTCCGCCGTCAGACCGGCCGGCGGACCACCGGGTTCGCGAGCACGCCGATGCCGTCGACCTCGCACTCGACCCGGTCCCCGTGCTCGATCCGCCCGACGCCGGCAGGCGTGCCCGTGAGGATCACGTCGCCCGGCAGCAGCGTCATCGCCTCGGAGACGAACGAGACGATGAACGGCACGTCGAAGATCATCTCCGCGGTGCGGCCGTCCTGCTTGAGCTCGCCGTTGACGCGCGAGCGGATCGCGACGTCCTCGGGGTCGAGGTCGGTGTCGATCCAGGGGCCCAGCGGGCAGGACGAGTCGAAGCCCTTGGCGCGTCCCCACTGGCCGTCCGTGCGCTGCGCGTCGCGCGCGGTCACGTCGTTCGCGACGGTGTAGCCGAGCACGTAGCTCTTCGCGTTCTCCGGGGTGACGTCCTTGCACACCTTGGAGATGACGACGGCGAGCTCGGCCTCGTAGCTGACCTCCTGGGTCCAGTCGGGCAGCACGATCGGGTCGTCCGGGCCCACGACCGACGTGTTCGGCTTGAGGAACAGCATCGGCGACGTCGGCGGCTCGTTGCCCATCTCGCGCACGTGGTCCATGTAGTTGCGGCCCACGGCCACGACCTTGGACCGCGGGATCACGGGCGCGAGGAGCCGCACGCCGTCGCCGAGCTCGACGCGCTCGCCCGTCGGCATCGCCGGCATGTACAGCGGGTCGCCGCCGAGCACGGCCAGGTACGTCGTGTCGCCCTCCTGCTGGACGAGGGCGAATCGGGGGTCGTCTCCGGTGGTGAATCTCGCGATGCGCACCGGGTCAGCGTACTTCTCAGGCGCGCGCGAGCACCTCGCCGTGCAGGATCGCGAACCACCCGTCGGGCGCCTGCGCCCAGGCGAGCCAGTCCTGGGCGAGCTGCTCGAGCGCGACGTCGTCGGCCAGCCCGGACTCCTTGGCCTGGACGGCGAAGTTCGACTCGACGCAGCGCTCGGCCCACACCTGGCCCCACCACTGGCGGTCCGTCGGCGTGGCGTAGCACCACGAGGACGCGGAGGGGACCATGTGCGCGACGTCGAAGCCCGCGGACTGCACCCACGAGAAGAGGCGGCGGCCGGCGTCGGGCTCGAACCCGTACGCGTGCGTGACCTCGTGGTACAGCGTGTTCCACTCGGTCAGGCCCGCGGACTCGGGGTACCAGGCCATCGCCGCGTAGTCGGCGTCGCGCGCCGCCACGAGGCCCCCCGGCCTGGCGACGCGCTTCATCTCGCGCAGCGCGGCGACCGGGTCGGACAGGTGCTGCAGCAGCTGGTGCGCGTACACGACGTCGAACGTGTCGTCGTCGAACGGCAGCTCGTAGGCGTTCGCCTGCTCGAAGCGCACGTTCGTGTACCCGAGCGCGTCCGCGTGGGTGCGCGCGGCGTCGAGCACCGTCGACGACGCGTCGACGCCGACGACCTCGCCGCCGGCGAGGATGCGCGCGAGGTCCGCGGTGACGGTGCCCGGGCCGCAGCCGACGTCCAGCAGCGACATGTCGTCGCGCAGGTGCGGCAGCAGGAACCCCGCCGAGTTCTGCGCCGTGCGGGCGCGGTGCGCGCGGAGCACCGACTCGTGGTGGCCGTGCGTGTAGGACTCCGACTCCTTGCTCGGCACGGTGTGGTGCGTGCTCGGGGCCTCGATGGCGTCGGTCAGGTCGGCGCCGGCCGGGTCGGCCGCGGTGCCGTCGGTCTCGCTGCGCAGGTCGCTCATAGCCTCACCGTAGTGATTCGGCCTCGCTGTCTCACGCTGCTTCTCACGCTGCGGACCTGCTGACATCATCGGCCCATGCGGACCGAGCCCGGATCGGGCACGACGACGGCCGGCCGGCTCCGGCGCGGCACGAGCCGGCTGCTCGGCGGCCCGGGCCGCGTGACCGGCCTCGACGTCGCGCGCGGGATCGCGGTGCTGGGCATGTTCACGGCGCACGTCGGCGTCACGGACGACGACCTCGGCTCGCTCACCGGGTGGCTGTCGCTGGCCCACGGCCGCTCCTCGATCCTGTTCGCCCTGGTCGCCGGCGTGTCGCTCGCGCTCGTGACCGGACGCGACGAACCGGTGGACGGCGAGGCGCTCGTGCACGCCCGCGCGCGGCTGCTCGTGCGGGCCGTGCTGCTGCTCGCGCTCGTCGCGCTGCTGGACCTGCTCGGCACGCGCGTGCTGCTCATCCTCGGCTTCTACGCGGCGTACTTCGTGCTCGCGCTGCCGTTCCTGCGGTGGTCGCCGCGGCGGTTGCTCGCCGCTGCCGCCGTGGTGGCCGTCGTCGGGCCGCCGGTCGTCCTGTGGCTGCCCGCCGTGCTCGCCCGCGCGGGCCTGCGGCTGCCGGGTGACGGCTCCGGCGCGCTGACGGACTTCCTCGTGACCGGCGCGTACCCGGCCGCGGTGTGGATGGCGTACGTGCTCGTGGGGATGGCGATCGGGCGCAGCGACCTGACCTCGGAGCGGCTGCGCTCGGTCATGGTGGTCGGCGGCCTGACCGCGGCCGCGGTCGGCGCGCTCGTCTCCGAGCGTCTCGTCGCCGCGGCCGGCGGGCAGCGGGCGCTCGAGGAGCAGGTCGAGGCGACGTCGGAGTCGTTCGGCGGGCTGGCCGACCCGTGGTCGGCCCCGTGGCCGACGGGCGAGTACCTGTTCCTGGCGGGCCCGCACCACGACACGACGCTCGAGGTCGTGGGCTCGGGCGGCTTCGCGGTCGCCGTGCTCGGCCTGTGCCTGTTCGCCGGGCCGGTGGGGTCGCGCGTGCTGGCGCCGCTCGCCGCGGTGGGCGCGATGGCGCTGACCGTCTACTCGCTGCAGATCGTCGCCATCTGGCACTGGGACCTGCTCGGGTCCGAGACGAACGGGCCGCTCGCCGTCATGGTCGTGGTGACGCTCGTGGCCGCGACGCTGTGGCGGTTCTTCCTCGGGCGCGGCCCGCTCGAGCGGTTCTTCGCCCACGTCGCCGCCCGCGCGGTCCCGGCCCCGCCGAGGTAGGGCTACGGAGCGAGGGAGAGGGTGCCCTCGATGGTCGTGACCGTGTCACCGGCCACCCAGAGCGTCCCGTCGCCGGCGAGCTCGACGTGCACACGCCCGCGCCGCCCCAGCGCGGTGCCCTGCGACGCGACGTACGACGCCGGCAGCACCCGACCGGCGAGCCACTGGCCGATCCCGGCGTTGAGGCTCCCGGTGACGGGGTCCTCGGGCGCGCCCACCTCGGGGATGAACGCCCGGACCTCGACCGCGGCGTCCGACTCCCCCGGCGCGTACGGCCCGACGACGCCGATGCGCAGGTCGCCGAACGCGCCGAGGTCGGGTCGCAGCGCGAGCACCGCGGCGGCGTCGACGAGCCGCACCGCGACCCAGCCGGGGCCGTTGTCGACCCACGCCGCGTCCACGACGTCGGGCACCGGGATGCGCAGCGCCCGCGCGATCCGCGCGAGGTCCTCGGTGCCGACCGGGCCCGACCGCACGAGCGGCGGCGCGGCGAACGCGAGGCGTGCGCCGCCGTCGGGCAGCTCCTGGCGACGGACCGTCACGAGCCCGGCCCCGCACTCCTGCACGACGTCGTCACCCGCGGGCCGGCCGCCGGCCTCGAGCCAGGCGTGGGCGCTCCCGAGCGTGGGGTGGCCGGCGAACGGGAGCTCGCCGCCCGGCGTCCAGATCCGCAGCCGGTAGTCGGCGCCGGACCGTGTCGGCGCGAGGAGGAACGTCGTCTCCGACAGGTTGGTCCACCGCGCGAAGGCGGCCATCTGCTCCTCGGCGAGGTCGTCGGCGTCGTGCACGACGGCGACAGGGTTGCCCGCGAGCGGGCCCGAGGCGAAGACGTCCACCTGACGGAACCGGAGGGTGCTCACGCCGCCACCGTACCGGCGGGCCTCGTAGGGTCGGCGGCATGACCCACGACGACGTCGCTCCCCCTCCCCTGCGCCGCCTCGGGCGCTCCGGCCTGGCCGTGCCCGCCGTCGGGCTCGGCTGCAACAACCTCGGCCGCACCGGCACGGCGTCCGAGTCCCAGGAGGGCGCCGAGGCCGTCGTGCACGCCGCGATCGACGCCGGAGTGACGTTCTTCGACACCGCCGACCGCTACGGCGCGCGGCCCGGCCTGAGCGAGGAGCTCCTCGGGCGGGCGCTGCGCGGCCGGCGCGACGACGTCGTGGTGGCCACCAAGTTCGGCCTCGACATGCGCGGCGCGAACGGGGCCGACTTCGGTGCGCGCGGCTCGCGCAGGTACGTCGTGCGGGCGTGCGAGGCGTCGCTGCGGCGCCTGCAGACCGACTGGATCGACCTCTACCAGCTCCACACCCCCGACCCGCTGACGCCCGTCGAGGAGACCCTCGCCGCGCTGGACGACCTCGTGCGCGCGGGCAAGGTCCGCTACGTCGGCCACTCGAACCTGCGCGGCTGGCAGGTGGCCGACGCCGAGCACGTCGCGCGCTCGCTCGGCACGGGCACCCGGTTCGTCTCGGCGCAGAACCGCTACAACCTCCTCGAGCGGGGCCTGGAGCAGGAGGTGCTGCCCGCGGCCGAGGCGTACGGCATCGGCGTGCTGCCGTACTTCCCGCTGGCCAACGGCCTGCTCACGGGCAAGTACGCGCGCGGAGAGCGCCCCGAGGGGTCGCGCCTCGTGGAGACCAAGCCGCACCTGCTCGAGTCCGCGCCGTGGGAGGCGCTCGACCGGCTGCACGCGTTCTGCGCGGTGCGCGGCATCGAGGAGGTCGACGTCGCGTTCTCGTGGCTGCTGACGCGCCCCCAGGTGTCCAGCGTCATCGCCGGCGCGACGACGCCCGAGCAGGTGCGCCGCAACGCCCGCGCGTGGTCGTGGGAGCCGACGGCGGATGACCTCGCCGAGCTCGACGAGGTCTTCCCGGCCTGAGAGTCGTCGCCGTGCGTCAGGGCCGGTAGGAGCAGAAGGTCCCCGTCGTCACCGACGCGCGCAGGTGCGCGCCCAGCTCGGGGTGCTGCTCGCCGATGCGCCGGATCGCGGCCCGGACGCGCTGCGTGACGGCGGACCGTGCGCGCTCCGCCTCGCCCGTCGTGCGGCGCGCGCGGCCACCGAGCCCGAGCGCGGCGGTGAGGTGGTCGACGAGCGCGTCGAGCTCGACGCGCGCCCGCTCGGACCGACCGGTGTCGTGCGCGTCCTCGGCGTCCTCGACCTCCGCCTGCAGCTCGCGGATCCGCTGCTCGTACCGCCGCCGGGCGGTCGCGTCGACGAGCTCGTCGCGCGTGCCCCCGACGACGCGCGCGCCGGCCAGGTCGAGCGCCGACACCTCACGGCCGGGCGCCGCGACGAGCGTCGCGAGGTCGGCGATGCCCTTGGCGTCCGCGAGGCGCGCCGTCCGCCCGGCGTACTCCAGGCGCCACACCTCGCCCTCGCGCACGAAGCGCGGCGGGCCCTCGGTGCGCACCCCGCCCGGCCCGGGCACCTGTCCGTGCGTCGGCTCCGGCCCCTGCCCGACGACGGCGCGCAGCGCGTCGATGCTCGTGCGGTACGCGTCGCGCACCTCGAGGACGGCACCGCCCGCGGCCCGGGCGCGCTCGAGGACCGCTGCCCGCACCGGCGTCGCGACCGACGTGACCGGCAGCGCGGCGGCGGTCGCGGCCAGGTCCGCCCAGGCCGGGTCGTGCGCCCGCTCCAGCACCTCGGCGGCGACGTCGAGCGCGAGACGCAGGTCGAGGAGGCCGCCGGCCACGAGGAGCTCGTCGACGAGCGCGGCGGCGTCGGTGGCCGCACCGGGCAGGTCGCCGGCCGCCAGCCGCGCCCGGGCACGCGAGCGCAGCGCGAGCACCACGGCCGGCGCGTGCCGGGCCGTCCGCGCCTCCTCCAGCGCTCGTCCGGCGGCCTCGACCGCCTGGCCGTCGCTGCGCACCGTCTCCCCGCGCACCGTCTCCCCGCGGACCGTGTCGACGAGCACCGCGGCACGGGCGGCCGCGGCCCACGCCCGGTTGACGCCCGAGCCGGTCCGCGTCGCCTCCGCGTGCACGGAGCCGAGCGCGTCGAGCCCCGCCTCGACGTCGCCGAGCTCGGTGAGCACCAGCGCGTGGGCCACGCGGATCTCCATCGCGAGCCCGTGGGCGCCGGTCGCCTCCGCCGCTGCCGCGGCGCGTTCGAGCAGCCCGGCCGCCTGCTCGGTCTCGCCGCGCGCCCGGGCGGAGAGGGCCAGCACGCGCAGCAGGCTCGCGGGCGCGAACCGGGACGCACCGGCGTGCGGCAGCGCCGCGACGGCGAGCGCGTCCGCGTCGTCGCCGCGCCCGAGCAGGTACCGGCTCGTCGCGACGGTCGCCGCGGCGTCGGGCCACAGCTCGGTGCCCGGGTCGTCCCACCGCGCGAGCACGCTCTCGCCGAGCGCGCACACCTCGGCGGTGTGCGCCTGGTGGGCCGGGCCCCACAGCGACGCGAGCAGGAGCAGCGACCGGCGCGGTCCGGCGTCGTGCGCGAGCGTCCAGCGCAGCGACGCGGCGACGTTGTCGTAGAGGGCGAGGAGGTCGCCGAGCGCTCCGGGCGGCCAGACGGCCGCCTCCCGCGCGGAGACCTCGCGCACCCGCTCCACCACGAGGTCGACGAACCGGCTCCGCACCTCGGCCGCCTCGCCGCCGTGCTCGAGGCGCTCGCGAGCCACCGCGCGCACGGGGTGCAGCAGCCGGTACCACGTCGCGCCCGGCGACGGCGCGGGCTCGGTCGTCACGAGCGACGCGGCGACGAGCGCCTCGAGCAGCTCGCGGGACCGTGCGGGGTCGGCGCGGCCGGCGACGTCGTGCGCCATCGCAGCCGTGAACGGCCCGGCGAACACGCCGAGCCGGGCGAAGAACGCGCGCTCCTCGGCGCCGAGCAGGTCGCACGACCACGCGACGACGTCGCCCACGCTGCGGTGCGTGACCCGCCCGCGGAAGGTGCGGCGTGCGAGCGCGTGCAGGTGGTCCTCGAGCTCGCGCACCAGCTCCGTAGGCGCGAGGACGCGGAGCCGTGCCGCGGCGAGCTCGAGGGCGAGCGGCACACCGTCGACCTGCCGGCACACGGCCGCGAGCGCCGGCAGGTCCGTCTCCTGCACGGTCACGCCCTGGTCGCGGGCGCGCTCGAGCAGCAGGCGCAGGGCGGGCGCACCGTCGTCGACGTCGCCGGCCGGCGTGGGCAGCGGCCCGAGGGTGACGATCGACTCGTCGGGCAGGTCGAGCGGCGAGCGGCTCGTGGCCAGCACGCTCGGCATGCGGCACGCGGCGAGCAGGCTCGCGGTCGCCTCGGCGGCGGCGTCGAGCACGTGCTCGCAGTTGTCGAGGACCACGAGCACCGGCTGGTCGCCCGGCGACCCCATGAGCGAGTCGTAGTCGGCGTAGCCGAGCTGGGCGGCGACCGCCTCGAAGACGCCCTCCGCCTGGTCGACCCGGGTGAGGTCCACGCGGACGGAACCCTTGGGGAAGCGTGTCCCGGCGACACGGGCGGCGGCGTCGGCGAGCACGGTCTTGCCGATGCCGCCGGGGCCGGTGAGCGTGACGAGCCGGCGCTCGCGCAGGCGCGCGAGCACGTCCGCGAGCTCGTCACCGCGTCCGAGCATCTCCATGTCGTCTCCCGCGGGCCGGCGCCGCTGCGGCCCCGACTCACACCGTAAGGCGCGATCTCACGCCGGAAGGGTGTCAGCGAAGGAACTCACCCGAGGAGAACCATGTCCGCCCTCCCCCAGCTCACCGCTCCGCTGTTCGTCACCGACGGTGGTCTCGAGACGAGCCTGCTGTACCTGCAGGGCGTCGACCTGCCCGAGTTCGCGGCCTTCCCGCTGCTCGACGACGCCGCGGGCCGCGACGCGCTCAGGGCGTACTTCGCGCCCTACCTCGCGCTGGCACGCCGGCGGCGGGTCGGGATCGTGCTGGACACGCCCACCTGGCGGGCCAACCCCGACTGGGGCGCCGCGCTCGGCTACGACCGCGAGCGCCTCGCCGCGCTCAACGAGCGGGCCGTCGCATGGGTGCGCGACCTCGCCGCCTCCCACCCGGAGGTGACCGCCGTCGTCAACGGCGCGGTCGGCCCGCGCGGTGACGGGTACGTGGTCGGCGAGACGATGACCGCCGCCGAGGCGCGGCGGTACCACGCGCTCCAGGTGCGGGCCTTCGCGCGGGCGGGGGCCGACATGGTCACGGCCGTCACCCTGACCTACACCGACGAGGCGATCGGCGTCGCCCACGCCGCCCTCGACGCCGGGCTGCCCGTCGCGATCGGCTTCACCACGGAGACGGACGGGCGGCTGCCCTCGGGTGCCGCGCTGGGCGAGGCGATCACCGCCGTCGACGCGGCGACCGACGGGCGCGTGGCGTACTACATGGTCAACTGCGCGCACCCGACGCACTTCACCGACGCGTTCGTGCAGGGCGCCCCGTGGCTCGAGCGGGTCAAGGCCGTGCGGGCCAACGCCTCACCCCTGTCGCACGCCGAGCTCGACGTCGCGACCGAGCTCCACCGCGGCGACCCCGCGGAGCTCGCCGCGTCGTACGAGCGGCTGCGGACGATCCTGCCCGACCTGCGGGTGGTGGGCGGGTGCTGCGGCACCGACCACGCGCACGTCACCGCCATCACCGAGCGGCTCACGGCCCCGGCCGCCGTGCGCTGAGCCGGCGGCCTCTGCCGGCCCCTGCCCGCCCCTGCCGGCTCGTGGCGCCTCGTACCCTGGAGGCGTGCCCTCCCCCGCTCTCGACGCACCGACGGCACCCGGCCACGCCCGGCCGGGTGCCGTCGTCGTGCCCGCGCGCGAGTGGACCACGCGGGCCCGCGCGCACGCCGAGCGCGCCGACGCGCTGACCGCCGTCTGGCGCGCGGCGCACGAGCGCGGCGCGAAGCACGCGATCGAGGACTTCCTGTTCACCTACTACCCCACCCGCCTCGGCCCGCTGCGGCGCTGGCACCCGGGCGGCGGCGTCGTGCTCGAGGTCCGGCCCGACGACGAGCGGCTCGGCTGGCGCTGGTACCGGCCTGCCGCACTGCCCGACGGCGGCACGGGCGTGACGCTCGACGTCGCGGCCTTCCTGGCCGAGCGCGGGGACGCGGTGCGGTACGTGCGCGCGCTGGTCGGCGCGACGGCGGGCCGGCCCGGCACGTTCGGCTGCTTCGGCCTGCACGAGTGGGCCATGGTCTACCGGGACGCCGCGGCGGGCCGCGACCACCGGCACCCGCTGCCGCTGCGGCTCGGGCACGACGGCACGGACGCGGTCGTCGCGGGCCACCGCATCACGTGCTCGCACTTCGACGCGTACCGCTTCTTCACGCCCGAGGCGCGCGACGCCAACCAGCTGCGCCCGACGCGCGAGCGCCAGCCCGCGATGGAGCAGCCCGGCTGCCTGCACGCGAACATGGACCTGTACAAGTGGGCGCTGAAGCTCGGCCCCGCCGTGCCGGGCGAGCTGCTGCTCGACTGCTTCGAGCTCGCGCGGGACATCCGCTACACGGACATGGCGGCGGCGCCCTACGACGTCTCCGCGTACGGCGTCGAGGCCGTGGCGATCGAGTCGCCCGAGGGCAAGGCGGAGTACGTGCGCCGGCAGCGGTCGTTCGCCGAGCGATCGCAGCGGCTGCGCGCGCGGCTCGTCGCGGCGTGCGACGCGGTGCTCGACGGCGACCCGGTTCTCCACGGCGACCCGGTTCTCCACGGCGACCCGGCGCTCGACGACGCGAGGAGCGCCGACCGGGCGTGAGGCGGGTCCGTCAGGCGTGCGCCGCGCGGCGCGCCCGCAGGGCGGCCTGGGCGTTGCGGTTGGTGCACGCCGCGGAGCAGTAGCGCCGCGAGCGGTTGCGCGACAGGTCGAGCACGACGCCGCGGCACTCGTCGTCGGCGCACACGTCGAGCCTGGTGTGCTCGTCCTCGCGGATGACGTCGACCATCGCCATGGCGGTCTCGACGAGGATCCGCGTGGCGAGCGGCGCGTCGTCGGGCACGGCGTGGACGTGCCAGTCCTGGTCGCCGTGGCGGACGAGGCGCGGGACCGCACCGGCCTCGGCGAGCATCGCGTTGACCAGTCGCGCGGCCTGGTCGCGGTCGGCGAGCAGGAGCGCGCGCAGGCGGGGGGCGAGCGCACGCACCTCGTCGAGCTCGGCCTGGGTGCGGTCGTGACGGCCGGTGTAGCCGAAGCGCGCGAAGAACGCGTCGAGGTCCGCCACGGTCTCGAGCGTGCGGGGCGGCTCCTCGGCGTTGACGAGCGCGGCGGCAGCTCGCAGAGCCTCGACCGTGTCATGAGCGAAGAGCATGTTGACAGATTACCCCACCCGGACCTAGCGTCATGAGTCATGACGATGGTGGCGCATGACACCCCGGGGATGCGGGGGTCGGTGCTGGGCGTGGGGCTCGCGCTCGCGCTCGTGTCCGCCGTGACCTTCAGCCTCTCGGGCCCGCTCGCCGCCGGGCTGCTGCGGACGGGCTGGAGCCCGGGCGCGATCGTGCTCGTCCGGGTGGCGATCGGCGCGCTCGTCGTGCTGCCGTTCGGGATCGCGTCGCTGCGGGGCGACTGGTCGCCCGTGCGTCGCAACGCCCGGCTCGTCGTCGCGTACGGGACGCTCGGCGTCGCGGCGACCCAGTTCTGCTACTTCGCGGCCGTGCAGCACATGCAGGTCGGCCCGGCGCTGCTCGTCGAGTACACCGCGCCGGCCGCCGTCGTCGCCTGGTTCTGGGCCCGGCACGGACAGCGGCCGGGTCCGCTCACGCTCGGCGGCGTCGGGCTCGCGGCGGTGGGCCTGGTGCTCGTGCTCGACCTCGCCGGCGCCCACCTCGACCCGGTCGGGATCGCCTGGGCGCTCGGCGCGATGGTCGGCGTCTCGGCCTACTTCGTCATCAACGCGCGCACCGACACCGGCCTGCCGCCGCTCGCGCTCGCGGCGGGCGGGCTCACGGTCGGCACCGTGGTGCTCGGGCTGCTCGCCGCGACCGGGCTCATGCCGGTCACGACGTCGCCCGCACCGGCCGTGCTCGCCGGCGCGGCGGTGCCGTGGTGGCTCGTGCTCGTCCTCCTCGGTCTCGTCACCGCCGGGCTCGCG
Organism: Isoptericola sp.; assembly: GCA_031181105.1. GTDB lineage: Bacteria > Actinomycetota > Actinomycetes > Actinomycetales > Cellulomonadaceae > Isoptericola. The sequence goes on from JAPSLD010000004.1 coordinate 42,597, forward strand.
TACGTCACGGGTGTGGCTGCCGGACGGCGCCTCGGGGCGCGGCTGTCGTCGTTCGTCGGCCTGTCGGAGGTGGTCAGCGCGGTCGTGCTCGCCTGGCTGCTCCTGGGCGAGCTGCCCGGTCCGGTACAGCTCGTGGGCGGCGTGCTCATCCTCGCCGGCGTGGTCGCCGTCCAGCAGGGCGAGGCGGCGACCGCCCGCCGCGTCGCGCCGCCCCGTCGCGACCCGGGCGACGCGGCCGACCCCCTCGCCGCGCCCTGAGAATCCGCGGGCTCGGGCCCCCGGCGCCGTGCCACGATGTGCCGGTGACCGTGGACCGCGAGCTCGCCGCCGCCCCCGAGGGCCCCGTCGCGGTGCCGGACGCGGTCGCCGCGCTCGCGCACGACGACGTCGTCGAGCCCGTCTGGCGCAACGTCCTCGGCGGGCTGACGTTCCGCCTGCGAGGTGCCGGCGGCGACCGGTACGTCAAGTGGGTCGCGCACGGCACGCCCGAGCTGGACCTCGACGCCGAGGCCGCCCGTCTCGC